>NZ_JBIBFR010000016.1:0-186600 GCF_042956125.1 Streptomyces sp. NPDC008313 | reverse complement strand
CCTCCTGCGCCGACGGCGACAGATGCCGCGCGTCCCCCACCAGATCGCTCACACCCGATCCAACGACCCAGAACCCAAACCGTTTCTGATCAATACAAGCAGATCACGAAGGGATGAGGCTGTGGAATGGATCTCTCCCGTTTCCGGGCTCGTCGGCGCCTTGGTCGGCGCGGCGGCTACGTATGGCGGCACCCGCCAGGCACAGAACAAGGCGTTGGAAGACGCCCGCCAGGCCCGGCGAGAGGCCAAGCAGGACCAGGCCGTGGCCACACTGGCGACAGGCTTCGGTGACCTTCACCAGCACATCCGGAGCGTTCCCGACGACTGGGAGCCCGGGATGAGCACCGAGGAGGCCGCCGCGCTCACGGCGGTGCGGCAGACGTGGGACGAGAGGCTGCAAGACCACATCGCCCCCGTTCGGCTGGCCATCGGTGTTATCCGGGAGAGGAAGGTGAGCCGCCGCCTCAACGAGGCCATGAACTTGCTGGAGGTGTGGGACAGCGGGCTGGCGTACGCCTTCCACGGCCGGTCTCGCGTGTGGGTACTGCGCGGGGTGGTCTCCCACGCCGTGGACTGCGTAGGGGCGTGGCAGAGGGAGGAGGCGCTACCGGAACCGAACCGCGCGTTCAGGGAGGCCCGGGAGTCGTTGGAGGCCAAGCAGGCTGAGTGGGAGGCCATCGACGAGGCCCAGGAGGAGGATCGGCGCCAGCGCCGCGCCCAACGTGCCAGCGGGGCCACGCCCACGTCACCGGGTGGGGAGTAGGGCGCCGAGAGCCCGGAGGGTTCGGGAAAGGTGCACGTTGCGCAGGGTTCGCGGCTACGGAGCGGAAGGCCGACGGCTACGCACAGGAGTTGCCGCGGTTGCCTGCTGCTTGCAGTTCTATGGGGTGTCCATGAAATGGAGCGTAGAGGCTCTCGGCACCAGGTCTGCCGAACTGTGCGCCGGGCATAGATGGAACAGGTTTCATCGGCATCGGTCTGATTCGGTCAGATCCGTTCACGGCATCAACAGGCCGTCTCCACAAGACATAAGATGATGCGCCTGGGTTGTCTGGTACCCAGGTCAATGTCTGTGGCGAGGCACTGTGTTGGGTTGCGGCTGCCCCCAGACGCCAGGGAACGGAGCGGCAGAGAACGGTGCACCTGCACAGCTTCACCGTGTGTGGATTCCGGTCCCTCAAGGACGTCCGCGAGATCCCAGTCAGTACGCCGACCATCCTCGCCGGGCAGAACGACGGCGGTAAGAGCGCAGTGCTCGCAGCGCTCGCTTTCCTCGTGGGTGCTGAGCAGTTGGGCGAGGACGACCGCACGTACGAACTCGGCTCATCCACCGAGGATGACGAGCCGACGCCTCTCTCGCGGTGTGCGACGACCTGGGTGGAGGGACTGTTTGCGCTCGACCCTTGGGAGCAGGAATCGTTTGGGTTGCCGGTGGAGGAGTTGCGCGTACGGCGGCGCGCTGCAACCGGCGAGACGCCAGTGCTGGAGTGCTGGGCGCCGCTTGCCGACGATGAACGACTGCGCGATCCTGCTCAGTTGTCCCTTGCTGAGGTGCGGGCGCTGGCCAAGCAACTGCTTCCAGAGGTGACATCCATCAAGCGGACGGACATCGAGCCGGAGCTGCGCAAGTACGGCATGGCGCACGCTTCGACGTCGGGCTGGGTACCGGCTTCGAAGGACATGGAGCGACGCCTGCCCCGGCTGATGCCGTTCGATGGGAAGGCGGCCGATCCGGACGGTGCTGTCAGGACGGCGTTGATGGGGCGCTATCAGGCCCATATGGCGGACCCGACGCTTCAGGGCCGCCTTCAGTCGATCGAGGACGGGATCAGGGAGCGCCTTCAGGACGACGCCCAGTCCCTGTGCGCACACATCCAGAGCCGTTGCGATGACCTCACCGAGGTGACCGTCGAGCCCGAGGTCTCCTTCTCCCATGGTCTTCGGGGTACACCGCTTCGGATCGCCCGCACAAAGGGCGAAGCCGTCGGGCTGGAGCGTTCCGGGTTGGGTAGTGCGCGCCGCATCTCCCTTGCGATCTGGGAATGGAACAGCCGGCTACTCAAGCGCGAGGAGTTCGGGGACGTCGATCCCTCGGCTGATCCCGACGCTGTCGATGATGCCCCGCCGCCGGTGCAGACGATCGTGATCTACGACGAGCCGGACACCCATCTCGACTACGGCCATCAACGCAAGATCATGCAGCTCATCCGTGACCAGAGTGCGCTGCCCCACGTGAATGTCATCGTCGCCACCCACTCCATGAACCTGATCGACGGTGTCGACATCGCTGATGTAGTGCATCTGCGGCTGGAGGGCGGCCGGACACTGGTGGAGCGCTTGGGGGCCGACACGCACGATGAGATCGACGGCCACCTGGGGCGGATCGCCGCTGCGGTGGGCCTGCGTAACTCTGTTCTACTGCACGAGCGTTGCTTCCTGGCGGTCGAGGGAGGCACCGAACAGCGAGTGATTCCCACACTGTTCTGGCTTTCTGAGGGGCAGTCCCTGCAGTCGGCCGGCATCGCCCTTTGGGCGTGCTTCAACAACGAGGGGGCGCTACACCTCGCCCACTACCTGGTCGAGCACGGCCGAACTGTGATGCTCATGGTGGACGCCGACAGTCGTACCCTGCCGAAGGGCCTCTTCAAGGATGCACGCCTTCAGCAGTTCTTCGGCAGTTCCTTCGACGACGTGGTTCGATTCGTGGGTGAACCGGACTCTTTCAACGAGTTGGAAGAGCTGTTCCGAGATGAACTGTGGGCAGCGGCTGCCAACGAACTCTGGCCGAAGGGCGAACCGTGGACCGAGGCGGATTTCGCCGCTCAGCGCCCCGGCAAGAAGTTCAGCAAGGAAGTGCTGAACATGCTTCGAAACGGCAGTTCGAACGGGCCCAGCGGCAAGCCTGACATGATGTTCGGGCTGGTGAGCACGCTCACCAGTCCTGATCAGGTACCCGCACAGTTGCGGGAGATCTTTGGTGTGCTCAGAAAGCTGGCCGCAGGGTAATGGCGCGCAGCGTCGACCTGGTCTCGCTGGTGCCGCGCCGACGCCGCCGTCGTGCGAGCATGCGCTCCTTGCGCTGCTCGGACGTCGGCGGTTCCCATTTGTGCCAGCCCACCGGCGGCTTCCACCGCTGGGCATGTTCCCGGGCCTCAAGCCCACACCAACGGCAGCCACCCGGCGCAGGTGCGTGCTGGTTAGAGGCGTTGCGCTCGTCAGTCATGAGTTCCCCTCCCCACAAAGGATTCTTCCCTACAGCACTGACATCACCCCTGCTGTCGATGTGTGCATTTCACGCTAAAACGGACTAGTCATTTGAGCCACTCGTGAGTTCCTCGTCCGATGAGGCGAACTGGGTCAGGTCGCCTCGGTGCCGGATCTGGCCGGGTTCGGCATCCGATCAGCAGGTGGTGCTCGCATGCGCCGTAAAGTCGCCGGCGGTGGTCTGTTCCAGCATCGGGGATGCCGTTTGTGCGACGCCCCAGCCGTCAAGCCGCCTGAGGTGCTGGCGCCCTCAACCGCTTGAGGTGCGAGCCGACGACGCGCCCGCTCGCTTTATTTTCACGCACAGTTCGCGGCCTTCTGCTATCGTCGCGGCGTGGAAATCACTCTGCAGCAGGCTGTGAGTGATCTCCGGCGGGTGCTGGAGATCATCCGGGACGTCGCGCGCGAGGTGTACGCGACCAACGCCGACCGTCACGACCCGTCTCACGGGGATGACAACGGCACCTTTGCTCAGTTGGTCTGGCGGAACATCGCCAACCTCTCCTTCCAGAAGCTCCACCAGGCAGGGATTCCGGTCCGAAAGGTCGCAGGCGGGGCGATCGAGGTCATCTCCCAGCCATGGGTCCTGAGGGTCTACAAGTTCCCGCTCACTGCCCCTGGAAAGGTGCGGGACAAGCTCGAACAGCTCAGTTGGGACGGCAGCGCCGCTCGACTTCGGGGAGCTGTGCAGAACAGCGCGGCTCAGGGGCAGATGGCGTTCGACCAGGACCCGGACTGGGCCGACAGCTTCGCTGAAGCTGTTCGTCAGGGGCATGTTCGGATCGTGCACACGGGTGATCCGGAGACGGGAAATTGCGTCATCGAGGTGGGTCTTCCGCGGGACAACCGTGAGGGCGGTTCGCCTTGGCTTGATGGGACGATCGAGATCCACAATGATCTCCAGTCTGGCCTTCCGGCTCCGCGATCGGCCGTGAGCGAGCTTGTGGTGCACGGCGAGCTTCCCGAGGGGAGCCTTTCAGATCAAGACCACGAGCTGGCGTCTGACGTGGATCCCGACGAGAACCGTACCGCTGAAGAGGAGGCACCCAAGGCGCCTGATCACACCGACCTCAAGGAGAACGATCTGCCGCTTCGCCGGCGCACCGAAGAGACGCGCGAAGAGCGCGAGAACACAGACTGAGAAATTCATGCCGACACCGCCGCGAGGATCGAGAGGCGCTGAGCTCGCCTCCCGTTCCTTCGAACCCGAAGCTCTGACTACGGCTCGTCAGCTTCGAGGGCTCCGCAAGAACGAGCTTGCCAAGCAGGTCGGGCTCACGCCAGCAGCGGTCAGTCAGTACGAGTTGGGCCAGAGCCGGCCTTCAAGCACGGTCGTTGCGCAGTTGGCCATGGCATTGGGAGTGCCCGCCACTTTCTTCGCTACAGGTCACCCGCATCCGACGGTGCCCAGCGCCGCCCACTTCCGAAGCCTCCGGGCAACGACGCAACTTCAACGGGATCAGGCGGTCGCGTTTGGCAAGATCGTCTGGCGGCTGGTGACGACGGTCGAGCACTACGTGGAACTCCCCCCTGCGGCACTGCCGCGCCTGGCTCTGCCGGCTGAGCCGAGCAGGGCGGACATCGCGGCCGTGGCCCGCGATGCTCGCGAGGCCATGGGGGTACCCAGCGGCCCGATCCCGCATGTGACACGACTACTCGAAGCCCATGGCGCCGTGGTCCTGGAGCTTCCTGAGATGTCCAAACGGGTGGATGCCTTCTCACATTGGTACGGGAGCAGGCCACTGGTCTTCCGGAACCCTGCCAAGAATGACAAGGCTCGATCTCGATTCGACGCCGCGCACGAGGCCGGGCACTTGGTCATGCACCTTGACGCTGAGCCTGGCAGCAGGATCGTGGAGAACCAGGCGCACGACTTCGCGGCTGAATTTCTGATGCCAAGCGTCGAGATCCTTGCAGAGTTGCCGAAGAGGCTTGACTGGGAGGCGCTCTACGCGCTGAAGCGGCGCTGGGGCACTTCCCTCAAGGCCCTTGTCTACCGCGCCCACGCCCTCGGCGCCTTCCGGGAGACGACGTACAAGCGCGCCATGATGATGCTCTCGCAGCACGGAGACCCCGAGCCTTGCGACCTTGGCCCCCGTGAAGCACCCCTCCTGCTCGAAAAGGCGGTCCGCCTTTGTGAGGAGACGGGTGTGTCGTTCGACGACCTTGTTGCCCGCTCGGGCCTTCCCTTCGAGCTTGCGAACGAGGTCTACGCGACGGCGACGATGACGAGGCCCCGCCTTGCCCTGGATGCATCCGAGGAAGGCACAAAGCCAGCCGCTCCTGAGGTGCTAACGCTTTTCCCAAGTTGATCATCACCCGGCGTCAGGAGAAGCCGCAAGGCTTTAGGACCCAGCTGACCCCCCCCGTGCGGCCCGTGGCGTCTTTTCAGCTGAGAGGGCCTACGGGGACTCGCTTGTTGTCCCGTGGCGCCTTAGCACTTTGGAGGCGATGGGCGCGGCACTCTCAGGATCGGGTTCCAGGCGAACCAGCCGAGACCTTCGGCGCCCAGTTCCCAGGGGGCGTTGAGCAGAGCCTTCTCCGTCGTCTCCAAGTCAGAGGCGACCGAGTCCGGCGCTGGCCCGATACGCTGCATCAGCTCGCCGCGCTCACGGAAGAACTCCTCGTCATCTCCGCGCAGGCGACGGATCGCTGCCTTCACGCAGGTCGGCCATCTCGGCATACCGAAGTGGTCGTCGTGGGTCCCGAGTTGAGGGGCGGCCACGAAGATCAGGAAGTCGTCGTGAGACAGCTGCTCCTCGAAGTGCATCAGTGTGTTGATACGCCTCTTGACGTGCTTCTTGATCTCCCCCAAGAACCCCCAGCCGAAGTCCGTCAACGTCCCGTCGCACCCAGGCCAGATTGCCTCGCGGTCCAAGATCACATCTTCGAGCTCCAGCAGGCGGAAAGGTTCAGTGCTCCCCAAGGCGTCGAAGGCTTGTCGGGTCAGCCATGTGTTGCGGGCGAACATCGCACCGTCGTGCAGGTTCTTACGTCGCTTGCCCGGCGGAGAAGCGTGCGCGTCCTCGATCGGGCCGTTGCGCCACACGAACAGCACGATCCCGTGGGCAGCTGCCCAGCGGAGCCCCTCCGTGGACTGGAAGACGCCCATCTCTTCGAGCTTCTGGCGTCCCCATGCCAGTCTCTCCCGCAGTTCTTCGTCCGTCACCCCGCGATGTCCTTCCCCGTCCGCGCCAGCCGCGCTTACCGGCTGACGACGTCCGTCCCGCCGGTATGCGGTGCGGCGTACCCGAGAGGGTACTTCGGCGGGCTCACGTGAAGTCGTTGTGAGCGTGGTCAGTTACCGAGAATCGTTTCGCGTGCCGCTCGTGCCCAGATGGCTTGCTGGCGCGCAGTGAAGCCCATGCGGTTCCAGTGGAAGAGGATGTGCCTGGCCAGGACGCCGCGTGTTCCGAGACTGAGCTGCCCTTCGCGTCCGGCGTGACCGAGGACACGGCCGCCGTGCTCCATCCCGGTGAACCAATTGGCGACGGGCGCCAGCGGGCCCTTGGCCGTGAGAAAGGGAGTGGCATCGATCGTCAGCAGTCTGTGCAGTACGGGGGTCATGGCGGTTACACGGTCGAGCGGGATGTCAACGGGCAGGGGGCGTGCCACTTCGACGCGTGCCCAGATGTCGCCCTGCTCGCTCCATTCCTGTCCTGCGGCTCGTAAGAAAAGGCTGATGAGGAGGAGCGAGGTGGCCTTAGCGTCGAGGAGGCCACCCCCGTCTCCGTCTTTGCCTGTGGAATACAGGTAGTCGAGGACGCCAAGGCTGTCGGTGTGGAACAGGTCGTGGGCGATGTCCATGCCGAACGGGCCGCCGAATGCGCTGGTCTCCGGCTCATACGGTGACGGCCACCAGTGCTCGACCCCACCTCCAGAGACTGCGGTGTCGAGTAGCTCACGGATCTGCCGTGACAAGTCATCTGGCCCGGGACGCGGACCCGGGAGCGCTCTGAGGCGCCAGCACGGGCGTTTGCGGATGAACCACCAGCAAGCGATGGACCTGCTGTCCATCGCCTGTTGTAAGAGGGGCAGGAGGTAGGTGTGGAAGGCGCGTTCGGCGGTCGAGTAGTCAGTGAACTCGATGCTTGCCTGGAGCCAGCCGGATGGTTCGAGGCCGACGCCGAGAGCGGCTCGGCCAGCGTCTCGGTATCGCGCGATGGCTTTGACGAGCTGCTCGGGCGACGTCTGCGACCGGCTGGCGGCCTCCGCGAGCGGGGTGCCTGTGAGAGCCGCCAGGACGGCCTGCTCGATCGTGCTGCTGGCGGGCAGGTCCATCCTGATCCCTTCGGTGGCATGGTCAGATGAGGAGAAGGCACGCGTCCCAGTCGCTGGATGGGAGGGTGCCTTCTTGGATGTTCTGGACGGCGAGGGCCGCCCCGACCGAGCCGTTGAGGAAGCCGGTCTCGGTTGGAGATTCGGTGTTCAGGAAGCGTTCGGTGAGCTGTGGCAGGTGGTGGACGAAGGCTCGTGGTTCGTCGGCGTCCTGGGTGATGCGCTGTACGACGCGGAGTAGGCCGCCGAGGCCGTGGCACAGGCCGCGGCTGGTGAGTTGGTTGAGCTGGGTGGGGTCGGCCAGACAGTAGAGGAGTGCTCGTTCGGCCATGCGTTTGCGGTCGGGGTCGTTCAGGGCGAGGGCGGCGAGTTGTTGGGCGCGGGCCAGACCGGGGGTGCCGTAGCACCAGGAGGGGGTGGCCAGGTGTGGGGGCACGGTGGTGGTGTCGGTGATCCAGCGTGGCCAGCGGGTGCCGTGGTGGTCGCTTACGCGTATTTGGTCCAGCCAGCGGCAGATCCGCAGCATTGCCTTCTCGTGGCCGGGCACGGTGATGCCGCGGAGTTTGGCGAGGGCGAGGAGGGCGAGGGGGCCGGTGATGCCGTGGGCGAGGCCGGCGTTGGCGTGGCCGTCGGGGGTGGGAGCAGTGAGGTTGACGGGGCTGTGGCTCACCCACCAGCCCAGGCGGGTTCGCCGGTCGGCGGTGTGGAGCGGCTCGGTCAGGCGCACCAGGTACTCCAGTACGCCCTTGAGTTCGTCGCCCTCGGGGTCGCGGCGTAGGAGGAGGGCGCCGAGGCCGGTCAGGCCACGCAGCAGGTCGTACTCGGCGAAGCTGGTCGGCTCGCGGCGGTCGATGCGGGCGTGTGCTGCTGCCAGTCGGCGTCGGGTGTGGGCGGCAACGATGCGGTCGAGGGTCTGCAGGGCGCCGGTATACCGGTTGCTGTCGACGGTGGTCCAGTGCAGCACGTATGTCATCGCGGGCGCGCCGAGGAACAGGCCGGTCTCGTTGTCGTCCAGGAGCGGGCCGATTGCGGCGAGTTGCTGATGGGCGGTCTGCCAGGATCCGGTGCCCTGGCGGGCGCGTTCGACGTGGAGCAGGGCGATGCCGAGGGAGCCTCGGGCGAGGGACTGCCGGAGGGTGGCGTCCGTGTCCAGGGCGGGTGGAGCGGTGGTCACCGCAGGGCTCCTTCTTCTCTTGCGGTCCAGGAAAGGGCAGCGGCGCGGGCCAGACGGCGGCAGATGGCTTCGCTGTCGGGGTCGATGCCAGCGGCCCGGTTGTGGTGCATGTGCAGCAGGGACGGCAGAACCGCGGCGGGGTCGGCACCGTGCGTTTCGAGAGCCTGGCGGTAGGCGGTCAGGGCGGTGCGGCGCCGAGCCCACGTTGTGACGAGGCGTTCACCATTGGGCAAGGCTCGCAGGGCCGCGTGGTCGGGGCCCGGGGCGGAAAGGCGGACGGCTGCGGCAAGTACGTCGCGGGTCGTGGCTCCGCCCTCGTTCTTCAGAAGGTTCGTCGTCAGCCATGCCCGTCCGTCCGCTGGGGAGCCGAGGAAGGCGTCGGCGATGTCGACGAAGCTGGTGGCGGTGACGGCGGGCCAGAGGCGGTCAGGGATGGGGAGGGCCATCTGTGCGAGGGCGGCGGCGGAGTCTGCGGCGAAGACTTGTTCGGCGGCGTCCAGCATGGGGCCGATGCCGTAGCGGCCGGTCTCCGGCTCGTCGGTGTCCCACTGGACACGTTGGAGCAGGCCCTCCGCGCGCAGCTCACCTGCCCAGGCGGCGACGTGCTGTGCCACCTCACCGAAGGCGTTCGGGTTCGGGAGGCGGAGTCGCAGCCGGAGGTGGCTGTCGGGGTCGTTGTAGCGGGTGAACCACCACGTCGGTGCGTCGGCGTCCCAGTCGTGGAGGAGTCGCGGGAGGTGCGTAGTCAGCAGTTCGGGTGCCCGGCCGGCGTTGCCGTACAGCTTCAGGTAGGCCCACTCGCCGGCGCCGGGCAGGCGGCTGGAGTCACGGCGGACGACGGTTGCCGTGCGGTTGATCGGTACAGGGGAAGGCGGTTGGTCGGAAGCGAAGGACACGGCGATTTCGTGGGCGCGACCGACCCAGCCGAACGCCGTCTCGTCGGGTGCTTCGTGCACGGTCACGGTTCCGTGGCGGTCCAGTTCCGCGCGCAGGAGTTGCCGGTGGGCGCTGATGTCGAGGTCGAGGCGGAGCCGTTGGTCGTTGCCGCCGACGTACACGGTGCGGGGTACGCCGTAGCGGATGCGCCAGTCGGTGAAGTGGAACATCCAGGCGCGACCGTCATCGCCGAGGTCGCGTGCGTTCAGCCGCCAGCAGGCGGCGGACAGGATGGTGCGGCCGACGCGGACTTCGGGCAGGAACGGCAGTCGGGCCGCTGCGCCCCAGGCGAAGGGGGTGAGGATGGCGCTGTGGGAGCGGTGCAGTTCAGTGACGAAGCGGACGAGGGGGTGGGTGGCGCTGCTGAGTTCCACCGCGTTCATGACCGAGGGATCGATGAGCTGTCCGGTGGAGAGGGAGAGCAGGTAGAGGCGTCGGGAGTCGGCGACGACACCGAGGTCGTCCAGGTCGAGGGTGGCGTCCGGGTTGTGCTCGCCGACCGAGATGACGTGCGGGACGACGGCCGGGGCGCGGCCGACGTTACGGGTCGGGATACGCAGGGGAGGGCTGGACACCTGCCCGCGTACGGCTCCGGCGGCCAGCGTTGGTAGGGCGGCGTACTGGGCGGTCATCCGGTCGCGGTCCGGCTGATCCAGCATCGTCAGGAAACGGCCCGTCGTGGTGCCGGCCGCGAGAGACAGACCGGCGGTGACCAGGTTGAACCGGCCGTGCTCCAGGTCCTCCAGTGAGGGGGACAGCACGGTGAAGCACAGTTCGACGTGCGCGGGCACCTGCGTGGGTTCCCCGAGTGACATGGCCTTGATGTCCTCCTCGGTGAGGACGACTTCGCGCCGATCGTTGAGGGCCGCCGACTGGGCGAGGGCGAGGAGGTGGTCGTCGCGGCGGGTCGTGGCCAGCACCGGCCGTTTCAGGACCGTGCCGCGGTAGCCGACGGGGAAGCCGAGGCCGGTGTCCGGGTCGGTGAGATCGCGCAGGGGGACGATCGCGCCCATGCTGTAGTACTCCAGGAACCGTGCGCGGTAGTCCTGCCAGGCCGGAGAGCCGTTCGGGTACGGCGAGATGCGGGAGATGACCTCCAGGGCACGTTCCGCCTCGCGCGTGATTGCTGTCGGCAGGACGATGTCGCAGTCGGGGCGCACGTTCACGACCAGGGTGTGGTCGGTGGCGTCGGTGAGGGTGTTCATCCGCGCAGCCGCCTGGACACGCAGGGCCTGCTGCTCACCCTGGGCAGCGATGTCGTGCAGGGTGAGGAGCTGGTGGATCTTTCGCAGCTCCTCGGCTGTCTCCGCCCCACCTGATGTGGCGGCGGCCCCCGTGGCGTCGAGCTGCGCGATGAGATGTCCGAGCGCGTCATCGCACGTCATGGGGGCGTGGAGGCTCGTCAGCAGGACACGATGGGCGACGAGGCTGGACACCATGTCCTCGATCACCGCGGTCGGCGTATCCGGGTAGTCACCGTGGAGTTTGGCCACGAGGTCGCCGACCGTGATCGGCGTACGGGCCAAGGTCAGCACCGCTTCCACGGCTCGGGTTCGTCGCAGTGTGGTGTCGGTGGGGCCATTCGTGCCGGACTGGTGCGGTACTGCCACCCAAGTGCCTCGTACCGTGCAGGTCGGATCTGCCACCACGGGCAGGCGCCGCAGCACATCCCGGTTGCTTTCCAGGGCGGTGATGGCGGCGTTCAACCACTCGGCATCGGCCCGGGCGAAAGCACGGTGCTCCTTCCCCCATTTCACCCGAGCGGTGCCGCCGATGCTCACGGGGGCGGGGCCGGCGAACAGCCCGAACGGTGTGGCGCGGTGCTGCATGCGCAGCAGGTAGCGGGCGAGCGAGACCGCGGTGCGCCGGACGGAGCGCGGCCGTTGCCGCTCTCCGCCGAGCAGGACTCTGACGGCGGTGGCGAGGTGCGGCGCGGCGAACTCGATGGCGGCAGCCCGGGTGTCGTCCGCCCAGACCTGGTCGATCCAGTCCCGCTGGCGTTCGACGTCGGCGGGGGCGTTGCCGTCCAGGTCGGGCCAAGGAGGAAGCGTCGCTGCCAGCGGGAAGACTGATGCGCGGATCATGCTCGCGTCGATTGCGTGGTACATCGCTGTGCCTCCTTCTTCGTCACGGTGGTGCGCGGGGCCGGGCGCGTCGGATGTCGCCCGGCCCCTGGTGGGTCAGCCGCCGATGCAGGTGCTGTTGGTGCAGGCGGACTGGCAGGTGGAGGTGCAGTTGTCGCTGGTGTCGTTCAGCAGCGAGCCGATGACCGGGGCGGAGGCGAGGGTCTCGATGTTGAGGTCGAAGTCCGACCCGGTGTTGGTGCTGTAGTCGGTCGCGGCCTTCAACGTTGACGTGGGGTTCTGCTGTGCCATCACGTACTCCTCACGGGAAAAGGCGGGTGGGATGTGCTGTGCTGGCCTGGCCGTGGCGCCGCCGACGGCGTCACGGCCAGGTGATCGTGACCCGGGTGTGGGGCCGGTCGACGAGCCGGCCTGCGGGAAGCCGGTCGTCCGGCGTACCCGCCGGGTGGACCTCGATGTGCGCACGGTGGGCCCGGTGGTCGCTGTGCCAGACCTGGATCTCCTCCACCAGGCGGTCCGCGACCTTGCGTGCCTGCGGCCCGTGGCCGATCGCCCCGAGTTCGTACCGGTCGGGGTCGTCGGTGGGGCGCGCGGTGCGGTAGGCGAAGCTGTCACCGTCCACCAGCGTGGGGACGCCGATCGGCGACGCGGAGGCGACCAGACCACGCTTCCGTGCGCCGATCTTGGCAGCCATCAAGGGGAGGTTGTCGAGGGCGGTCGTCAACCACAGGTCCAGGTGTTCGGTGGACTCGTCGCCGGCCACGGTGACCCCTGACCACGCCTCGACGCGGGGCATGCCCAGGGCCACCCGCAGGGCCTCGGCGTCGGGTTCGGGATGTCCGTCGAGGCGGAGGGCGATTTCCTCCTCTTCCACGTCGTGGAGCAATACCAGGCGCACGCGGTTCTCCCCGACGCCTTGCATCGGTACGAACCCGCACAGCTCGAACCCGTCACTGACGAGCCGCTCCTTGTCGCGGACGAACGCCACCGTGCGGGTCATGCCACGCATCCTGAGCGGGACAACGAGCCGACCACCCTCCTTCAGCAGGTGGACCCAGGCGGGCGGGATGTCGGCGGCCTGCACGGTGACGACGATGCGGTCGTACGGGGCGTGGCCGGGCACGCCGTGCTCGCCGTCGGCGGTGATCACCGTGACGATCCGGTCGTAGCCGGTCGCCTTGAGGAAGTCCTCCGCACGCCGGGTGACGTCGTGGTCGATGTCCATCGTGACGACGCGGCCCCGCTCGCCCACCATCTCGGCGAGGTAGGCCGCGTTCACCCCGCCGGAGCCGATCTCCAGGACGCTCATCCCCGGCTGGATGTCCGCCTGCTCGATCTGCATGGCCTGGATGCGCGGGGCGGACACCGAGCTGATGTTCACGCCCGTCGGGTCCGTCTTCGTGACGGCTGCGAACTCAGCCTCGTAGGTCTTGGCCGCGTCCACTTCGGGGGTGGCCAGGTGCCGGGGGACCGAGCGGAACGCGGCCACGACGCGGGCACTGCGAGCGGCGCCCAGTTCGATCAGCTGCTCCACCATGGCGTCACGCCACTGCTGTTCGGATGCGGGGGCGTTGATGTTTTCGGACGTCGGGGCGGGAGTGTCATTCATAAGCATTCTCCTTCTCGGCACTACGTCGTCTTCTTGAACTGGGCCAGCCTGTCTGCGGTGTTGTCGGCCAGGTCAGCGGCGAGTTCGCGCACGTCAAGGGGAAGGCCCTCGTCCTTACTGGCATTGATTCCGGCACCGACGGCGCCGATCAGGTCGAGCAACGTGTCGTCCGTCTGGTTCCTCGGTTGCCAAGGTGGCTCTCTCTTCTCGTGGCGGTGCGTGCGGCCCGCTCCCGCTGTGACCTGTCCTTCTGAGGTCGGGGTACCTCCAGCTCGAACAGCGGGAGCGGGGCTGAAGGCCCGCCCAAGACGCGGCCGTTCTTCCTACGCGACATGGGCGGGCGGTCTGTTGAGTGGCACCTTGGTGGGCCACTGGCTGAGGGGGATGGGCTGTGCGGGAGCCGGGGCATTCCGCTGGCGGGCGGCGCGCTCGCTCATCGTCCAGTGGAGCTGTTCGAGCCTGAAGACGCACCGCTGGCAGGCGCAGAGGGGAAGCACCGTGCCCGCCACCGTGATCTCGCCGACCTCGGCCACGGGGACGTTCGTCTGCTCGCACCTGAAGCAGCTGCCGTTCGCCCAGTCGAAACGGCTCCACAACTCTCCTGGCCTCACCCCCATGGCGGGCCTCCTCCCGGGAGATGGAGATGGGGCATCGGGTTGCCGCCGACGAGGGGCAGAACGGCGACGGGGCGCGCATGCCACACGAAGGAGTACGGCCCCGCTGCGAGCGGCAGCGTGAAATCCACACCCTGTTGAAGAGCTGAGGCAGCGTCCCGCCAGCTCTGGGCACGTCGGTCCACGAGAAGGTCGATGAAGGCTGGCTCAGTGGCCGAGGCGATGACGCGGACTTGAATGCGTGCCCATCGGACAGCCGAGGCGGCGGTCGGCTGTGCGGCACAGCTGATGCGCCGCCCGTCCGCGTGACGCCACTCGCACCAGAACCCGGACTCCGGCTCGCAGACGGAGCGTGCCGGCGTGGGAGAGACGTGAAGGAGCACGGGGTGATCAGGGCGCATGGCCGCCTGCCTCCGGGCAGACCCACAGCAGCCGGCGGGTAAGACTGGCGACGTCGCGCATGTAGAAGAAGGCGCTGAAGGCCGGCGTCTCCTTCGTAGGGCGCGCTGACAGCTCCAGCAGCTTGTTCGCCCGGCTGACCAGATTCCTGATGTCGGGGTCCGCGTCCGCGTCCAGGTCCATGCCGAGAAGCCGGTTCAGCTGCTCGATGACGGCCGTGGTCCTGATGTCGATGCTCTCGCGGGTGGAGGTGCCCAGCTTCATCCTCAGGGCGGCGTCGGTGCTTTCCGCGATCAGCTCCGTGTCGATGGGCTGGTTGTCGACGGCTGGAGCCTTGCGTCTGTCCGTCACGGTGCTCACCACGCATCTCCCCTCGGTACCGCAACCTGCGGCGACTGCCTCGGTTGCTCGGGTTCAGAGACGAACGTAGAGCGGCGGTACCCCAAGCCCCAAGAAGATTGCGCGAGTTTGCAGCAAGCTGATTGACGGGCCACAACGGCCCGTCGACCATCGTTATGTCGCGCAAATCCAAGCAAGGCAGCAGACAGGAGAACGGCCATGAAGCTACGGTTCCTTGGTAAGAACTCCACGGTCGGCGACTGTCCGACCCTGTACGCCACGGACCGGGACACCTACCTCGTCCAGGGCTGGAAGATCTTCGCGAACGACCTGCTGATGCAGCTTGAGATCCCGGAGGGGGAGACGGCGGTGGAGGTGCCCACAGAGCTGTTCGAGCACCTCACCAAGGACGGCCTGGCGGCCGGGGAGATCAGGCGCGTCGAGGATCCGATCATGATCCTGACGCCGAGCGGTACGTTCGTCGTCCAGGGCCGCGAGGTGACCGACCCCGAAGCGCTGGCTCAGATGGAGATTCCGGACTACGAGACCGTGGTCGAGGTCCCCAAGGCCGCGATCACCGCCCTACTGGAGGAACCGCGTGGAGCTGATCTCCAGCGCCAAGCGCAACCAGCTCTTTGAGAGCTTCGCGCAGGACGCATTCCATCTGGAGCTGAGGGACGACTACTCCGTCCCCGACGAGGACAGCCCGTTCACGAGCTGGCTCAGCGGCGAGACCGTCGACTACTCCTACATGGACCCCTGGACGCGGCTCATCAGGCGCGTCACGGGTGAAGGGAAAACCGTCCGACGCGTCCGAGTGGTCACCGAGCCGCACACCCCCTACATCCAGTGGGAGCACGCCACCACCGCTCTGAACGAGGAGGCCGGCGAGGAGATCCGCTGGCTGCCCCGGCACAGCCTGCCGGAGGACGCCACATTCCCCGTGGGAGGCAACGACTGGTGGCTGTACGACGACCGCCTGCTCGCCGTGGGCCACTTCGACCCCGACGGCAGGGTGCTCGGGTCGGAACTGATCGAGGACCCGGACACCGTGGCCGAGTGCGTACGCCTACGGGACCTGCTGTGGTCCGCCGCCACCCCGCACCCCGAGTACAAGCCCTGACCGACCCGTGAGCACCCAAGTACAAGAGGCACTGCAAGCGCTCGGTGCCCGGCTGCGCGGCTTCCGCAAGGATGCCGGTTTCGCCAGCGGCCGGGCATTCGCGCGCGCCACTGCGTGGCAGGAGTCGAAGGTCTCCCGCATCGAGAACGGCAAGCAGCGCCCCAGCGAGGACGACATCCGCGTCTGGTGCGAGACGACCGGCCAAGGCGACCAGCTCGGCGATCTGGTCGCGATCGTCCGCCATGTCGACGAGCTGTGGCTCGAATGGCGTCGGCAACTCCAGACCGGCGTCGAGAAACGACAGCGCCAAGCCATCCCGGTCTATGCCAAGACCAAGGTCTTCCGCATCTGGCACCCCACACTCATCTGGGGAACCCTCCAGACCGCAGACTACGCCGCCGAGGTCTTCCAGCAGGGCGTCAGCTACTACGAGATACCCAACGACACCGAAGCGGCCGTGGCGAAGAGACTCGAACGCCAGCAGTACCTGTACCAGGGCGAACGCATCTTCAACGTCCTCCTCGGCGAACAGGCCCTCTACACCAACTTCGGCGGCCCGGAGGTGATGAAGGGCCAGCTCGACCGTCTGCTGGCGGTGATGAGGCTGCCGCGCCTCAGCCTGGGCATCGTCCCCAAGTCCGCCCCCACCTTCATATGGCCAGGCAACGCGTTCTCGATGTTCGACAGCCGACTCGTCCTCGTCGAGACCTACTCGGCGGAGTTCTCCGTCTCCCAGCCCCGCGAAATCGAGCTGTACACCAAGGCGTTCGCCCTCCTGAAGCAGTCAGCGGTCTACGGCACCGCCGTCCGAGACCTCATCTCCACGGCGATCCAGCACTACGACCAGATCCCGAACGACTAGGAGAGCGCCCCGTGCAGCCGATGACCCCGAACTGGCGAACCAGCTCCTACACAGAGACGCAGAACTGCGTTGAAGTGGCCGACAACGACCCTGAGCACGTGCTGGTTCGGGACACGAAGGTGCGCGGGCGGGGAATGCTGGCCGTCCAGCGAGGCAGCTGGGCGGCATTCGTCGAGTACGCCAAGGAAGCGTAGCGCTGTCTGCCTTCCTTACGTTGACCGCGAGATTCCCAGCTGTTCACTCAGGAAACGGGAGCGGCGTTCACTCGGTGGACGCTCGCTCTGTTCACTCAGGAAACGCCCGCTAGGACCCTCAGGATCCGGGTAGCAGGGCTGTGACCGTCGACTGGACGAGCTGGGCTGCGGCGAGGACGCCGGGGATTCCGCCGCAGCGTTCGACGAGGTTCTGGAGCATGTAGCGCAGAGTGCCGGGGTCCTGAGCGGGTTCGTCAAGCCGCGGGGCGATCATGTCGAGGTCGCGCAGGGCGCTGTCCACCTCGGGGTACTGGCCGCGTAGTTCTTCCAGGCGCCGTCGCAGGTCGTCGATGCTGTCGCGGGCCTTGTCGACGGCTTCGTTGGTGATGTTGTTGGTCTGGGTGGCGTTCTGGGAAAACGGCGCAGCTTGGGCGGGGCCGGTCATATGGCCGGTGTTGATGATGCCGAAGTTGGGGCCGTTCGGGATCGGGTCGGGCTGGCGACGGATGGGCATGCGGGACTCCTGGCGGGCTCTTGGGTCAGTTCGTCATGGAGGGGTTGACGGAGAACGGCGTGGCCTGGACTGCGCCGGTCATCGTGCCGCCGTTCATGACGCCGAAGTTGTAGATGGCGGTGGACTGTTGGCGGTATGCGACGATGTCGACGTTGTGGTCGCGCAGGAAGATTTCGGTGGAGTCGAAGACCCGGCGTTGCATCATCTGCACGTAGTAGCGGGCGTCGTCGTGCATGTGCATGTCCTCCAGCCAGCGGAGGCTGTAGACCTCGCGGAGGCTGACTGGTCCGCTGCCCGGGTCGAGCTCGGGGCGCTTGCGGGCCTTGCGGCGTATGAGCCGGTCGAGTCCGACGCAGATGTCGCCGAGGGCGTTGAACGCAGTGCGGCCCAGCCATTTCAGGCTGCGCGGATCTGCGGGCGTGAGACCGGCGACCTTCGGGTTGAGGGGGCCCATGATGTGCGGGCGGACGGTGACACGCAGGAAGCCGCCCTGGTAGGCGAAGTGGACGAGTATGGCGGCGACGAGGTCGCCGTTCCAGGCGGTGATGCGGGCCCAGATGTAGCGGCGGGCGATCTCTGCGGCGGGTTTGTCGCCGAAGTTGTCCACGGCGAGGGTGTGCAGGCTGCGCCAGGCGTCGTCGTCGATCTGGTCCCAGCGCTTGTGGTGGATGCCGGCGATCCCGATGACCTCCACGCGCAGTTTCGGATGATTGCGGTGATGGGAGGGCGCCGGATCGTCCAGGCGGCGCGCGATGTGGGCGTGCAGCTGAGCGGCCGTGAAGTGCTTCAGTGGCTCTCGGGCCACCGGCTTGTTGTGCTTCGCCAGCGCGTCCAGGACAGCCTTGGCTACATCGGCCATGTCGGGCTGAGCTGGCTTCTGTGCCGGTGAGCTGAGGCCCGGAAGCGGCCTGGTGCTGTCGTCTTCGGCGTCCTGGCCCTCGGGGGCGGGCTCGACGTCGATGCCGATGACGGCCTCCTGCCACGCCTGAAGCCCCGCCCCGAGGAACCGGTGCCGATCGCCGTTTGCGCGACGTTCATGGAGGTACGGCAGGGCGTGGGCCTGCACAGCGGTCGACGGCGCGTGCAGTTCTCCGGCCAGCAGGGCGTTGAGCCGCAGCTGGGCCAGGTAGCGCTCGGCCAGGTAGACGCCCCACAACCCGGCCAGCAGGACGAGGATGGCCCAGCCGGCAGTGAGGGCGCCGACGATGGCCTGCCAGACAACGACCGCGACCACGGCCACGACAGCCACTCGGCGTCTTCGCATGTGCTGGATGGCACGATCGCACGCGTGCACCACCGGCTCCTGATGGAAGCCGTAGACCGCGACCGGCCGCGCCGACCTCTTGATTCGACGGCGGACCCAGAGCGCGTAGTCCTCACCCAGCACCACCTCTGGAGGCTTCGGCTCCGACGAACCAGCAGCCTTCTCGGCCTCCTTGGTGGGGAAGAGCCATCGCAGACGCTTCCGTACGGCGGCCTTCAGGTTCTTCCACAGCTGCGCCAGTACGGCACGGAGCACGGCCAGCCAGTCGGTACGGGCGAAAGCGGCGGCGCTCAACCGGCGCGTGATGCCCTCGGTGTAGGCCCCGTGCCCGATCACCTCCCCGCCATTGGCCGCCGTCCCCAAGGGCACTGCGGGTGCCGAGAACACCGACTGGTGCTCCGCATATGACAAGTTCCCACCCCCGTGTCTCCTGGCGGCCGGCCACGACGATCAGCGGCGGACACAGAGGGGCATCGTCCTCGGACACAGGAAGCACCGCCATACCGCAAACCCGCACAAGCCGCGCGCGGAGGCACCCAGGTCGAACAATGACCGAAAGGCGCCTCCGCAGCGGGATTACCTGCGGTGTCCCTGCGGTGCGCCGCCTTGACCGGGAAGCCGAGTGGCGCCCGGAGACGAGGCCGTTGTGCTGTGGCGCGCGGGCCGAGTAGGAGGTGTTTCGACCGCGTCGGCGGGCAGGTCGGCGATGCGGCGCAGGCGCCAGACGAGGACGTCGCTGACCGACCCGGCGGTGTCCAGTTCGCGGTGGGTGACGGCTTCGGTCAGCAGCTCCTGGGGGTTGTGGCCGGCCTGGTAGGCGTGGGTGAGGGTGGCGGCCAGGGCGGGCCAGCCCGGTTCGTTCACTACCGCCTCGGCGATCTCGGGTGTTGTGGCGTGGAGGAGGGCGGCGGCCCAGTCGCGTACGGGCTGGACCAGACGCAGGCCCTGGGCGTGCAGACGGGCCATGGGCTCCTCGGCGGCGGCAGCGTAGGCGGCGCGCAGGTGGGCGGCTGCCTGGCGAGCGGCCTCGGCCTGCTGGGCGTGGTGACGCTGGGCGTGCCAGTGAGCGGCGGCGGTGGCGAGGAAGAACAGGGTGTCGATCAGCATCGCCGTGGTCGCGCTGTCCTCCCCGCGGCCCAGCGTTGGACCGCTGTAGCGGAGGTCGCGGGCGGCTCGGCGCAGGGCCTGGGCATGCCGGTACTCGGCACGGGTGTGAGAGCGCGTGGCCCGCTCGAACGCCCAGGCCGCGTCACGCAGTTGCTGGCGAGTGTGCGCTGGGCTGGTCCGGGCGAGGGTGTCCAGGATCTCGCCGGTGGCGGCGATGCGGGCCGCAGCAGCGCCGTCGCCATCCTGGTCGAAGGTGACCAGGGCAGTCCAGGCGGTGCGGGTGGCCGAGCGCCGGGCGGCAGTCGGCGCCGATACAGCTGTGCGCGAGCGGGTGGTCGGCCGGCGTGTGGCCGCTTCCTGCTCGTCCTGGTGGGCGTCGTGGGTGGTGGGGAAGCGTTCGCGGATGCGGGGCAGGGAGAGGTCGGGGGCGAGCGTGGAGCCTGCGTAGTAGATGGGCTCGCCGTCGTCGTTCACGTCGCCGGGCAGGGCCACCTTGTAGCCGAGCAGGTCGCCCGACGGCGCGACGCGCTGGTGGAACAGGAGCCCGGCGGCCTGAAGCCGGGCGAAGAACTCCACCTCGCTCGCGGCGCCGGCCACCGCCTGGCGGACGGTCTCGTGCAGCTCTTCGCGCGCGGAGCGTTCGCGGCCCTGGCGTTGGGCCTTGTGGCGTTCGGCGCTGGAGGGGCGCTTGGCGGCGGTGCCGTCCCCGGGCGGGACACGGCGCAGGTCGTACTCGGCTTCGATGCGGCGGCATTCGGCCTGGGCGCGGCGGGCCTCATTGTGCAGGCGGGGCCGCCGGCCGTCGTCGCGGACCAGGGTGGCGATGATGTGGATGTGGTCGTCGGCGTGGCGGACGGCCGCCCACCGGCATGCCTGATCGTCGCCGTCGGGGGCGATGCCGGTGACGGAGACCATGCGTCGGGCGATCACGGCCCAGTCCTCGTCGGACAGGACCGGGTCCTCGGGAGCAGCCCGCACCGACAGATGCCAGACATGGTTCTTGGGGCGCCGGCTGGCGGGCAGGGCGTTGACGGGCTGGTCGAGCAGCCGCTGAAGCTGCCCGTAGGTGGCCTTCGGATCGCGGCCGGGGTCGGGGGCGATCGGATCGAAGGCGGCCACCAAGTGCGGGTCGATGTGCTCCTCGTGGGTGCCGGGCCCGTACAGGTAGCGGATCAGCCCGATCGTCCCGCTGCCGCGCTCGTGGATGCTGGGGATCACTCAGCGGCACCGCCATCGCGGTGGGCGAGCAGAGCATCAGCCGCGTCCTCCATACGCCGGGCGGCGCTTCGGACGGCCTCGGCCGCAGCGTCCAGGTTGGGTGCATCAGCGCCGGAGTTGAGGGCCTTGACGACCTGATTGAACAGGCCGTGCATGCGGCCCAGGTGTCGGCGGGCGGCGAACAGTTCGTCGATGACCTCTCGTTCGGTGGCGATCTCGGCGGCGGTGCGGGTCAGGTCGCGGGCGGCCTTGTCGGTGGCGTAGGCGAGGAAGGCGGCGTTGGTCATGTCGCAGTGGGCGGCTGCGTCGGTGAGGCGTTTGAATTCGGTGTCGTTCATGCGGCAGCTGGGCTGCTTCAAGCGCTTGCGCTCTTTTGGCTGACGCGCGCGCTGACGTTTCTTCGAGAGGGGCTCTGCCTGCTTCTCTCCTGACTGCGGTCCGCCCTCGGTCGCAACCTGACAGTCCGGTGCCCCCTGGCGCAGGGCTGCTCCCGCCACCCCTGGGGCGGGAACCCCGGGAGCATTGCTCCCGGGACAACTTGCTGCGCGGTTGTCTGGGGCGACGGGAGTCTCCTGCCGGTTGGTGTCTTCGTGGTGTCGGTCGTGCACGTGTGGTTCTCCGGGGGTGTGGTCGGTAGGGGAGCTGAGCCGCCGAAGCGCCGAGCGATGGCAGATGAGGCCAGTGGCCGAAGCAATTCGACGGTTGTGGGAGCTGCGGTAGGCGCCGTCAGGGGCAGGGCTGTGGTTGCGAGGAGTGCAACAGGGACCGGTCCCCAAGCGCTGCGGCGCACGGTCCCCAGACAACGGAGGACGGGGATGCGACGCTCATCGGGGACGGTCCCCCTGACACCTCGTCACGGGGACCGTCCCGTTCCGCTGCACGGTCCCGGTCCCCGCGGGGACCGAAGAGGCTGACGTGGGGACCGGTCCCGGTTACCGGGGACGCTTCAGGGGACCGGCATAAAGGCCCTCTGAGCTGCATGTTCAGCGGGACCGGTCCCCGGCAGCCGTCGGCACGGTCCTCAAAACGCGGTCCCCGGGACACGGTCCCCAAGCGCTCGTCGGGACCGTGTACGACCGGTTGGGGACCGGGCCGTTCCCAGCCCACGCAACTGCCGCAAGGAGCGAAACGGGACGGCGTCACGCTGCTCGGTGTCGGTCCATCCGGGCAGCGGCGAGGTCGACGCGCGACGGATGGGGAGTGGCACGTACGGCATTGCCCCGGGCGGTTCCGTCAGGGCTCGCCCTGCGTTGACGGCACGGGGAGCCCACGGCCGCGTGGCACCAGTCGCACCGCACACCGAGCGAGTCCGGGACGCCCGCGGCGACGGCGGTCTCGCGCGCGGCGCGGGCCGGACGGTAGCGGGCGAGCTCGCGGCGTACGGCCGGCGGGATGCACGACCCGACCTCGCGCAGGCGCTCATCGACGTCGCGAGACTGGCCACCGCTGGTGATGTGCCGGTACGTCGAAGGGGCGGTCACCCCGGTGGCGACAGCGTTCCGGGACCGGAGCAGCTCGGCGCGCCAGGCGACCGGGTCGTCCGGGTCGGCGGCGGGAGTGGGGTCGGTGTGCCGATCGAGGCGGTCGCGTCGGTGGGCACGCCATCTGCGGACGACGTCCACGGGCAGGATCGGGTACGGCGAGTCGAGGACGTGCGACCGTATCGCCTCGCGGACGTCCCAGCCGTGGGCGGTGGCGAAGGGCACGTCGTCGAGCAGCTCCTGCCACTGGGCGATCTGGTCACGGGCCTCGCCCGTGCCGGTGCGGATGGTGCGGGGGTCGAGGCGCCCGACGTAGGCGAGGACGGCGGCGACTTCACGTCGCTCCAAGGGCGGGTTACTCCGTTCCGGTCGGTTCGTCGAGGGCGGCGAGCAGGGCGGCCATGTGCGCTTCGGAGCGCGTCATGCCGGTGGCTGCGGTGTGGGTGCCGCCGGGTAGGGCGTAGAGGGTGGGGCGTCCAGGGGCGGGGGTGTGTTCCCGGGCGATCCACGTGCGCCAGTCGGTGGCCCACGCGGCGGCGGTGCGGGGCGCCCACGGAGTCCGGTAGGCGCGCCACTTCTCGTCGGCGGCGTGCAGGGCGTGCTCGCCGAGTCGGTCGAGGTGGCCGTGGCGCTGGAGCCAGGCACGGGCATCGTCGTCGATCTGCCATTCGAGCGCGGAGATGAGTGGGGCAGAGCTGCTGCTGCTCTTACCGTTCACCTTCGGTTCTCTTCTGTTCTGGGGGTCGGAATCCGCACCCCCACCGGGTCGGATTCCGTACCCCGTGGGGGCCGGAATCCGGCCCCCAGGGTCGGAATCCGCTCCCCCCTCGACATGCTCGGCAGGGTCGGATTCAGGCCCCCCGAGGGTCGGAATCCGATCCCCCTGCGGGGCCGCATTCCGGTCCCCCTCCTCGGCCTGGTCCGTGAGGAACCGGGCGGCGACCGGGAGGAGGTAGTACGTCTCTCCCCGCGGCCCCTTGCGGTTGGGGACTTGCACCAGCTCGCCGCTGGCGATCAACTTCGCCAGGGCGTCGCGTACGGCGGTGCGGGAGGCGTTGGCGCGTTTCATGAGGGTGGGCACGGACGCGTATGCGACGCAGTGCCGGTCGCGGCACCGGTCGGCGATCAGGGCGAGGACCATGCGGGCGGTGCCCTTGCTGCGGCTGTGGCCCCACACCCATTCGCGGGCGTCGTAGCTCATCGGGCGGCGGCTCCTAGGTCAGGACGGAGAGGTGCGATCGACCCTCGTCGGGCGGTGCACAGGGAGGGGGTTGCACACAGCCCCGGTCCGAAGGGGGGAGGGCTGGTGGCGTCGTATAGCCAAGACAGCCACACCCCTGCCGCACAAGTCCAGCATTCCGCCGGGAAATCAGACAGCTGACGGCGAACGAGTGCTGCGAGGCAGGAACAAAACCATAAACCCGGATCGCCGGTTGCCGAAATAATGCACCGTCAGGTCAAGCCGGAAGCATCACATCGGGAACCCGTTGACTCCCGCTTAGAGTGCAAGCTACAACACAACACCCCACGTCAGAGCATGCCATCGGGTTGGCGAAGACGCCGCCAACCGGATGCTCGGAACCCAGCCCAGAGGTAAGTCCCGCCCGTTCGCCGGGCGCAACATAGCCGACGATCGCCGGTTAACCAAACCGGCGAATGGAAGCTACAAATGGAGCCATGGCAGCACGATCCCTGGAAAACGGACCGGCCGGAATACGAACCGCTCGAACCATCGAAATTCTCCGCACCGAACGCGGCCTCGCCCAGCGCGAACTCGCCGCCCGCGTCACCGCCCTCGGCCGTCCGATGACCAACACGATGCTGTCCCGCATCGAACGCGCCCAACGCCGCTGCGACATCGACGACCTCGTCGCCCTCGCCCAGACTCTCCGGGTCTCGCCCCTGGCCCTCCTCCATGGGATCCGCGCCGCGTAGTTCCAGGCGACGCCCGCCGAACGGCCTGCCACACCACACCACCCCGAGTAAAGGACCCAACGCCCTTGCGCCGACCCGCAATATTCCCTGCCCTTCCCCGCTCCCAGCGCACGGCCCACACCGCGCAGGAGGTGACCGCGAATGGCTGACCGCCTCCTGACCGTGGCCGAGGCCGGCGAAATGCTCGGCACGGGCGAGCGCTTCGTCCGCCGCCTGATCACCGAGCGCCGCATCCGCTACGTGAAGCTCGGCCGCCCGGTCCGCATCCCCGAGAGCGCGATCACCGAGTACGTCGAGGCACGCACCGTCGAGCCGGTCCGCCGCATCCGTGCCCGCTACGGGAAGGCGGCCTGATGGCGGCACGCAAACCGCAGCGACGGCGCGAGTTCGGCACGGTACGCAAGCTTGCCTCCGGCCGATGGCAGGCCCGCTACCTCGGACCGGACGGCCAGCGGCACAAGGCATCGGAGACGTTCGAGACCAAGTCTGACGCCCAGGACTGGCTCAACCTCGTCCGCGCTGACATCGAGCGCAGCACATGGCGTGACCCGGACGCCGGAGCAGTCAACTTCGAGAAGTACACACTCCGTTGGCTGGAGGAACGCGGCCTGGCTCCCACCACCGTCGACCGCTACGACGGCCTGCTCCGCCTCCACATCCTGCCGACCTTCGGCGGCAAGAACCTGGACGAGATCACCCCGCCCTCCGTCCGCACATGGCGAGCCGAGCGTCTGAAAGCGACCGGCGCCACCACGGTCGCCAAGTCGTACCGCCTGCTGAAAGCCATCCTGCAGACGGCGGTCGACGACGACATGCTCCGCAGCAACCCGTGCCGTATCAAGGGCGCGGGCAAGGAGGAGGCCGACGAACGCCCCACCGCCACCATCGAGCAGGTCTTCGACCTCGCCGATGCCATGGGACCGCGCTGGCGTCTGATGGTCCTGCTCGGCGCCTTCGCCTCCCTCCGCCCGGAGGAACTGGCCGAACTCCGCCGTCACAGTGTCGATCTCGACGAATGCTCCCTGCGCGTGACACAGGCTTCGCCGGAGCTGACGAACGGTAGGCGCGTTACCGGCGACCCCAAGACCCGGGCGGGAAAGCGCACTGTCTACCTGCCCGACTTTCTGCTCGCGGAACTGCGTCGCCACCTTCAGTGGTTCGCCGAGAAGGAGCGGGACGGACTCCTCTTCATTGGGGAGAAGGGCGCTCCCTTCCGCCGCTCGACCTTCGGCCGCAAGTGGCGCAAGGCGAGGACCAAGGTCGGCATGCCGGACAACTTCCGCTTCTACGACCTCCGTCATACCGGCAACACCCTCGCTGCCGACACCGGCGCCAAGCTGAAGGACCTGATGGTCCGCGCAGGCCAGTCCTCCGAGCGCGCCCAGCTGATCTATCAGCACTCGACGGCGAAGCATCAGCGGAGGCTGGCACAGGGGATCGATACCGAGGTGCGTGCGCAACTCCGGGAAGCAGGCTCGGCTCAGCCGGGCTCTCGCGAGGCATGAGGCCCTCCAGCCCCACTCGTCGTGTCCGGTCCGCCGCCGGATACGACGTGCGCTGAGCTGCCGGTTTCGGCGAGAAGTGGCCCGCCTCGGGCAGCACAGCCCAACGCCGACGCCACTGACCAGCTAGATTTCTTGATTTCCTCCCTCATTTGAGGGAGGATTTCCGGAAGTCGAATGGGGTGCGTCGAGAGGCTGGGCATGACTGTCGTGCACGCGGAGGATCTTCCGGTCCGTAATCGGCTCGCCGAGCTGGGGCTGTCCGTGGAGGGAATCGAGAACGCCCTGCGTCGAGCCGAATCGGAGCGCAACTTCTGCACGCCGCTGGATCCGGTCTCGCTGCCCGGCAACATCTTCTGGGGCCGTACGATCCGCTTCCTGCGGGAGACGTACATTCCGGAGGGGTGGAACAGTGCCAGCCCCAGCAACGTTCCGCTGCTCGTGGCGCCCTCCGGCGGCTTCGCGATCACGGCTTCCAGCGGCAGCCCGGAGACCGGGTACGGAGCACTCTCGCCGTCCACCCGCTACCCGAAAGGCAACGCGGTGATGAAGCGAGTCGAGGCCAACCGGCAGCTGCTGCTGTTCGGGGAGCCCGAGGCGGAGCCCGGGCAGCAGGACGTCGGAGACGGCATCCCGACCTGGTTCCTGCTCTACCACCACTCGCAGACCGATCAGGGCACCCGACTCCACACGGAGCTGTCGTTCCCGAACGACACAGGCAGTCGTGGCAAGATCAGCAGCTGGCACGAGCGGATCATCCTGCCCTGGATCGACTTCGAGGGCTTCACTCCGTTCGCCGACGATGACGACCAGGGCGGCATTGATATCCCGATCGAGCGCCTGTCCTGACCACCCGCCCCTGCCCCTCTACTTGGCCCCTCTCATGACCACCGCATCCCGGCTAGTCCTGGCGCGCAAGCGTCGAGGGCTGACCGTCACCCGACTCGCCCAGATGGTTGGCCTGACGCCACGCAGGCTGTCCGACTTCGAGAGCGGACGGGCCACGCCCCGTCTGCCGGCGCTGGAGGCGATCGCTACAGCGTTGGAGTTCCCTCCCTCGTTCTTCACTGCCGAGGAGGTTGCCGAGCTGACGGTCGACTCGGTCAGCTTCCGTGCCCTGAGCAAGATGACCGCCTCGCAGCGGGACATCGCCCTCAGCTCCGGGCGACTGGCGCGCACCCTGCAGGACTGGATCGGTGCGCACTTCCGCCTGCCCGCTCCTGACATCCCCTCGCTGACGTCCTTTAGCCGCCTGGGCGTGGACGAAGACCAAATCCCCCACCCGGGGGAGGCTGCGGGCACCGATTGCCCGGCAGAGGAAGCTGCCACCCTGGTGCGCGCGCGCTGGGGGCTCGGGAACGCCCCGATCCCGAACGTGGTGCACCTGCTGGAGGCACACGGCGTCCGGCTCTTCTCCCTCTCGCGGGACTGCCCTGAAGTCGATGCGTTCTCCTTCTGGGACCGCGGGATCCCGTTCATCCTGCTGAGCACCGAGAAGACCGCGGAACGCGGCCGGTTCGACGCTGCCCACGAGCTCGGGCACCTCGTTCTGCACGGCGAGGAGCAGATGCCGCACGGTCCGCAGGCGGAGGCCGAGGCCCACAGGTTCGCGGCCGCGCTCCTGATGCCGCGAGCGGATGTCCTCGCCCACGCCCCGCATGGCGCGAGCACAGACTGGATCCTTCAGGCCAAGCGGCGCTGGAAGGTCGCAGCGATGGCCCTCGCACACCGTCTCCACGAACTGGGCCTGACCACCGAGTGGCAGTACCGCACCCACTGCGTCGAGCTCAGCCGCCTCGGCTACCGCAAATCGGAGCCACGCAGTGGCGTGGCCCGCGAGACCTCCCAGGTGCTGGGCAAGGTCTTCACCGCTCTTCGGAGCGAAGGCACCCGCCCCGCAGACGTGGCCCGCGACCTGCACCTTCGGCCTGCCGACCTCAATGACTTGATCTTCGGCCTAGTTGTCACTGCGCAGGACGGCGACGGGCAACCGCATCAGGGCATGAACGGTCGGCCGCAGCTATCCGTCGTCCGCTGACAAACCGCCGGGCTGCCGCCCCTCGGTGACACCCAGGGGCGGCAGCCCAACCAGGACGGTGATGCTTCATACCTCTTCCAGATCGAGGGCGGCTTCCTCGACTGCGAGGTACGTGTCTGTGGTCGCAGCCTCCAGGTATCCGTCCCGGGCGGGGATCGCCGGCTCGGGGCTGACATCGATGAGTTGCTCCCACGTCTGCTCGTCTCCTTCGGCAATGCCACGCCGAACAGCTGCGAGGTAGCCGCTCCTCTGCTCGGTCCTGAGGTGTTGCACCAGACTTCGAGCCTTGGCCACTTGCCGTGTGTATCGCGCGTCACTGACTTGCCGATCTACCTCGTTGACGATCCGACGAAGTGAATCCGGCAGCGCACGGACATCATGTTCTAGCGGCAATCCGCTTACGTAGGGCGTGTATTCGGGGCTCGTCCGGCGAACTTCCTCCGCGATGCGGCGTTCCATACCAGCGACTTCGCGGCATGCACCGTATAGCCGACGAGACATTCCGAGGACGAGGTCCGTTCCTGGAATCCTGCCGGTCAGCATGTCCAGGCCGTCCTGGTTGCGGATCGTCCCCTCAGCGGCATATCCACCGACTCGGCGGCGCAGATCATCCGTCGCTGAGTCGCGTTCCAACAGGCGCAAGGGGTCCGAGTGCTGCAGACCCTGTCTGGCCTCGGGTCTCCCGACGGGGGTGACTCGCAGTAGGGCCGGCGGCAGCGACGCCAGGGTGAAGTACGTCATCATGCGGGCACGCGCGAGTCCCAACAGCAACTCGTCGCTGTCCTGAGCCTGGTCGTCAGTACCGGCTCCGCTGTTGTCGGCACCATGGTCCTCGCTGTCCACGTCGATCACCATGAAGAGGCGTTGTTCAAGGCTTGTGCCGCACAGCACTTTGTGGTGTGGCGCGGGGAGCAGGGCACCCACGTCCAACTGTTTCGCCCCTTTCAGGCGGGAGGGCGTTCGTAGCCAGCGACCTCCCTTCGCCTCGACCAACCAGACTTCGGAATCTGCCGGATGTGTGCCGAACAGGTCGGGCAGGCTGCTGCTCTTTTCCCAACCCGGAGCGGCTCCGGGCGGTGCTGCGCTTTCCGCATGCGTCGTAGGGCCGAGCCCCATGAGTGTGCGGCAGGCCCATTCGGCCATCGTCATGCCAATGTGATAGCCGAACGCCGTACGGGTCGAGCTTTCCGTTCCGTGGGAGTAGACGGCGCTGGGGATGATCTTCCGTCCCGGCTGTGGCCCTTGATCTGTCTGCACGCTGTCGCGCACGAGGTACGCCGACAACGGATACCGCCGTGCCATGATCTCGCGACGGGCCAGCCGGGGTACGGAGGCGACCCAAGGAGTGATGTCGCGGCCGACTGTGGTGGTGGCGTCGAGCAGGGCTCGCCAGGTGGTGGTGACGAGATAGTCCCCGTCGGGAGGGACGCTGCTCGTTGCCGGCCAGGACTGCCGGGCCATCTCCACCTCTGTGCGCGAGGGACCTTTCGCGGGGTTCAAGGGGGAGCTGCGTCTGACGAATACCGGTACGTCGAAGGCATCGGGCGCAGACATCGTGATGTCGCTAGCCCCAGGCGGAGGAAGCATCCGCACACTCTGCCATCGGCTGGGACGCCGGCTGTCTCGGTCAGGCTCGTAAGGTCGGAGCGGAACGACCAAGGGGCAGCGTGCTCAAGCCTCGACAACTGCGGGTTTGCTGGAGCGACTTGTGCGCCATTTGCGCACGCTGTGACCCAGGTCACCGTAAAACGGTCTCAGGATTCGAGACGACTGAGCGTCGCAGTGGCCGAACTGTCGCCCATGGGGCGTGAGAGGGTCGCCTGACCTCCACTTAGGGCACGCGAAGGGCACGGAGCCCTCGAATTGGTCTAGACAACAAGCAAACCCCGGGCGGCTGACCTGGGGTTTCATTATGGAGCGGGTGACGAGAATCGAACTCGCGCTCTCAGCTTGGGAAGCTGATGTTCTACCATTAAACTACACCCGCGTACGACACCGATTGCCGGTGTTGGAAACGCGCGTTCACTCTACCTCATGCCTGACCCCCGGTGCCGTCGCCCGGGGGTCTTCGTGTGTTTGGGGGGCGTGGACGGGGCTGCGTCGGGCAGGAGTTGGGGCGTACGGTGTGAGGGCTCGGAGAGGGACCCGGGAGCGTTGCGGCGGGGGCTCGGGGCGGAGCGGAGTGCCGCCTGGAGGGTCGTTTCATTCGTCCCGTAATGTGGCTTTCGTCGTCCGCCGCGTCCGCGGGCGAAGGCTCTTGGGGAAGGGACTCTGAGGACTTGATGGAGCGCACCGTCGTCCGTTGTGCCGAGGGGCACGTGTTCAGCACCGCTTCGTTCCCGATGCAGAAGGCCGACCGGCTCGGGCCCGGCCGGCTCATCCGATGTCCACGCTGTGCCCGGCTTCGCCACGCGGTGCCGGTCACGCTCGAAGGGCAGAGGTAGCGAGGGCTCGTCGCCGGTGATCCTGGCGCGCGGGGCGGCGCGGTTGTCGTCGGCCCGCGCGCCTTGCGTATCCTCGGGACGTGCTTCTCTCAGACAAGGACATCCGGGCCGAGATCGCCGCCGGACGGGTACGGATCGATCCGTACGACGAATCCATGGTGCAGCCCTCGAGCATCGATGTGCGGCTCGACCGCTACTTCCGGGTGTTCGAGAATCACCGCTACCCCCATATCGACCCCTCCGTGGAGCAGGCGGACCTGACCCGTCTGGTCGAGCCCGAGGGGGACGAGCCGTTCATCCTGCACCCCGGTGAGTTCGTCCTCGCGTCGACCTACGAGGTCATCTCGCTCCCCGACGACCTGGCCTCCCGGCTGGAGGGCAAGAGCTCGCTCGGACGGCTCGGCCTCGTCACGCACTCCACCGCCGGGTTCATCGACCCCGGCTTCTCCGGGCACGTCACCCTCGAACTGTCCAACCTCGCCACCCTGCCGATCAAGCTCTGGCCGGGCATGAAGATCGGGCAGCTGTGCATGTTCCAGCTCAGCTCGCCCGCCGAGCACCCGTACGGCAGCGAGCGGTACGGATCGCGCTACCAGGGCCAGCGCGGGCCGACCGCCTCCCGGTCCTACCTCAATTTCCACCGGACCCAGGTCTGAGGACGCATGGCTGACAGCCCCGTACGCGAGAACCTGACCTACGAGCGGTTCGGCCAGGCCGTCCGCGAGCTGGCGCAGAGCGTCGCCGACGACGGGTACGAGCCCGACATCGTGCTGTCGATCGCGCGCGGCGGCGTCTTCGTCGCCGGCGGGCTCGCCTACGCCCTCGACTGCAAGAACCTCCACCTCGTGAACGTCGAGTTCTACACAGGTGTGGGGACGACCCTCGAGATGCCGGTCATGCTCGCCCCCGTCCCCAACGCCATCGACTTCACCGACAAGAAGGTCCTGATCGCCGACGACGTCGCCGACACCGGCAAGACGCTGAAGCTCGTGCGCGACTTCTGCCTCGACACCGTCGCCGAGGTCCGCAGCGCCGTCATCTATGAGAAGTCCCACTCGCTCGTGAAGTGCGAGTACGTATGGCGGCGCACCGACGAGTGGATCAACTTCCCGTGGAGTGTCGAACGGCCGGTCGTCCGCCGGTCCGGCCAGGTCCTCGACGCCTGACGGCCGTTCGCTCCTCGACGCCTGACGGCCTACGGGCCCCGACGCCTGACGGCCGTTCGACCCGCCGTGCCCGACCCGCACCCTGGATCAGCCCGCCCTCTCCGCCGGCGCCGTGGCCGCCAGCTGCGCCGCCGCCACCGATGTCGACAGGATCGCGCGGTGGGGCATGCCGAGCTCGGTGAGGCTCTCCTTGAGCGCGGAGACGAGGGAGTGGAAGCGGAGTGCCCTCCCCGGGTCGCAGAGGCGTTTCGCCGCGGCCTCGGGGACTCCCCAGACGGTCAGGGCGGCGGCAGGCTCGCCCTCGCCCACCAGCCGGGCCCCGTCCGTCAGCCAGACGCCCGCGTCGGGGACCGTCCGCTCCAGGATCTGGACCAGAGCCTCCCTCGACTGGCACTGCAGTGTGTCGAGCAGCGTGATGGCTCGCAGATATGAATCCGGGTGCGAGGACGAGAGATCGCGCGACGCGGCCACCCACTCCCAGTCGAAGGGCCGCCCCGCCTCCCCGAACGCCGACGCGTTCTCCGTCGCGGCTAGCAGCGGACGCAGGAAGAGCCCGGCGAACTGCTGCTCCGCCGGGGGCGCCTGGTCGAGGAGCAGCGTGGCCCTGGCCCGGGCGGGCGGATGGGTCGCCCCGCAGCGGACGAACAGCGCCCGCTCGGTCGCGTGGACGGCGACCATCGCGACCAGGGCGCCCAGCAGCGCGATGAACCCGTGCGCCGGTACCGGCGCCGCCACACCGGCGGCGTCCCGTTCGGACGCCCGTACCGTGGCCCGGTACGCCAGCATGTCGGCGTCGAGTTCCCTGCGCTGGTCGGCCGAGCACACGGGCAGGTGCTCGCCCGGTGAGAACGCGCTCGCGGGCGAGCTGTGACCCAGGGCGTGGTGGGCGATCTCATGGCCGATGACGAAGCGAGTCGCCTGCAGCGCCACGAGGCTGCCGACCTCGGTCTCCTGCGGGGACGTGTGCAGCCCCAGCTTGGCCGACAGCCCGTACACGCGCTGGTTGACGTTGTAGTAGCGCAGGAACGCGGTCAGTACGGCCGGGTCCTCCTCCCACGTGCCCCTGGTGGCCGAGCGGAATGCGCGCAGGCGTCCCGTGACCGGCCCCGCGGCGAGGCGTGCCAGTCCTCTGCCCGTGTACTGGCTGTACTGGCCGGCCAGTGACAGGACCGAGTCGGAGATCCTGACCAGCCCGGAGCGGTCGGCGAAGGGTGTCATGAGCGCGGACACGTCGTCCTGCGGTACCGCGCACACCTGGACGGAGTCCAGACGTTCCTGGGGGATGCCCTGCTCGCGCAGCGCCGACTTCACGTCGGCCGTCGTCAGTTCCAGCATCCCGACCATGGGGTTCGCGTACTGTCCGGCCCACTCGGTGCGCTGCCAGCCGGCCATTCCGGCGTCGAGTTCCGCGAGGGAGGCGTGGTCGCCGAGTTCCCGCAGCCGCTCGCGCATGTCCGCCAGCTGGTCCGCGCGGTTGATCTCCAGCGCGCGGCGCCTGCGCTGCGCCATCGTCTCGGGCGTCGGCTCCGCCATCGGCTCGCGTGTCGGCTCGGGCCCCGGCTCGTCGTGCATCACAGCGCCGGCGCGTTCACGCAGAACGTGCCGAGACCGACGCGCGCGACGAGCACGGCGAGGACACCGGCGGTCACGGGCTCCTCGCGGAGGTGCTGCAGCACCTCGTAGACGGCGGTGGCGTCCAGCAGCCGGTCGGAGCTCGTGGTGCCGAGCAGCCCCTGGATCTTCTCCTGGTGGCAGATCTTCCGCTGCAGTTCGCGGTGCTTGTTCTGGAACCACTGCCTGCCGAACCGGCGGTGGGCGTCCTCGTCCTCGGGTGAGAGGCCGAGGCCCTCGCCGAGGAGTTCGGCTCCCAGCAGCGCGTACAGCTCGTCGTCGGTCTTGTCCGCGTAGACGTCGAGGGTCATGAGTCACCGGTCTCTCGGGCGTTCGTCGGGCGTTCGTTCGGCGTTCGGGGGAGCGGTGGGCGGCTCGCACCCCCTGGCGCCCTCCGCGAACCGCCTTCGCCCTCACCGTCCCACCGCGGCCCTCGCCTGCCGATCGCCCGGCGGATGAGCCCCTGGACCCGTCGTGTCACCCGCCGGGTGAGGCACACCGGTGCTGAGCGGCGCGAACCCGGAACGGGGCCGGGCCGGGCGGATCCGCCGCTGTCAGCGCAGCAGGTGTTTGCGGACGTCCTCGGCGACCTGGACGCGGTTCGACATCCCGTACTTCCGGCAGACGTTCTTGAGGTGCGTCTTCACCGTGTTCGGACTGATGCCGAGCTGGGTCGCGATCTCCTGGTTGGCCAGCCCGCTCACCAGAAGGACGGCCACGCCCTGTTCGGCCTGGGTGAGCGAGAGGAAACGGCGTTCCGGTCCCTCGTCGACCCGCAGGGACATGTCGATGAGCTCGGACTGGGTGCGTTCGCAGATCCGTACGATGCGCCGGGCGTCCTCGGCGTCCTCGGCGTCCTGTGCGCGCCCGCCCGTCCGGGCGTCCTCGGCGCCCGCGCCCGTCCGGGTGTGCTCCGCGTCCGCCTCCGCCCCCGTGATGCCGGTCCGTCCGCCGTCCCGTTCGCCGGCGATCCCCTGCGCGATGCCCCGGATCTCGGCCAGCCGGTTCGCCAGGTACTCGACGACATGGTCAGAGGTGAGTGCCGCGGAGGCGGCGTCGTCCCCGGGGGGCAGCAGGAGAAGGGCGCGGGAGTCCTCCTCGGCCCTGTTCAGAACGCGTGCCAGGACACCGGCCAGCCATTCGAACGCGCGTACGGTGTTGTCGTCGAAGGCGCCCGGACGGTAGCTGTGCATCGACATCATCCCGAAGAGGCGCCCCCGGCGTTCGCCCTCGTAGCGGAACATCGGCACGGTGACCGCGTCGGCCGACCTGCGCTGGGTGTCCCCGAAGGAGATGCCCGCGTGGAGCACCGCTCCGTCGTCGTAGGCGTAGCGGTAGGTCTGCTGGTGCTTCAGGAGCCATGCCGTCTGGCCGTGGGGGCCGTAGGTGTGGGACACCGGGTCGTCGTAGGCGCCGCCCTCGTAGCCGTACGGGAAGCGGACGCGGTTGGCGCCGTGCAGCAGCCCTATGTAGAAGGAGTCGAACGCAGCCAGCTTCGCCGCGACGGCCCGTACGTAGTCGTAGAGCTCGTAGTGGTCGTGGGCGAACTGGTTCATGATCTTGTGGTGCGCCTCGCGGAGGAACGCGGCGGTCTGGGCGTCCACCCGGAGCGGAACCGGCTGCAACCTGTACCCCCTCGGCGAAACGGCGACGGGCCGGGCCTCTGGCCCGGCCCGTCGCTCCGATCTCGGTTACTCTGCGCGCCCGAGGACCTCTAGAACGTCCCCAGCTTGATGATCGACAGGATGGCGACCAGCTGGATCGCCGACGCACCCAGGGCCTTCGGCCACGGGAGGTCGTGCGAGCGGGAGACCATCAGGGTGAGCAGGGCGCCCGCGGCGAGCCAGGTGGCCCAGCCGAGGAGCTGGACGAAGGACGCGTCGCCGCCCGCGAACATGGCCACGAGCAGACGCGGGGTGTCGGTGAGGGACATGATCAGCATGGAGAGGCCGACCGTCGGCTGCCAGGCCCCGTCGCCGCCGAGCTGGCGGGCCAGGGTGTGGGTGACCACGCCGAGGATGAACGTGCTGATGACGATCGCGACGGCGGTGGTGAGCACGATCGGGACCGCGTTCGAGAGGGTCGCGTTGATCGCGTCCTCGCGGGCCCCGTCGAAGCCGAAGACGGCGAGGAGGCCGTAGAGGAACGTCACGATGAGGGCCGGGGCCCACATCGCGTGGTCGCGCATCTGGAGGAAGGTCGGGTCGGGGCGTACGACGATGCCCCTCAGCAGGGCCTTCCAGTGCAGCCGGGGCCCGACCGGCGGTGCGGACGCCTGACCGGCGCGGTAGGTGCCGCCCTGCGTGTAGTCGCCCTGCGCGTAAGGGTCCTGGGTGTACTGGCCCTGGCCCTGGTGGTACGGGTCCTGGGGGTAGCCGTTCTCGTCGATCGAGAACGCCTGCGTGTGCCCCGGGTTGTTGGCCGCGTACGGGTCCGGGGTCTGCGGGAGGCCGCCGCCCGGGTGACCGGGCCCGCCGCCGTCGCCGAAGTACTCCGGCTCGCCGTGGGCCCCGTGCCCGCCGTTCGCCTGCGGCCAGCCGCCCTGCTGCTGCCCGCCGGGCCCGCCGCCGTACGGCTGCTGACCCACGGGGGGATAGCCGTACGACGGGCCCTGCGGAGCCGGCCGGCCCTGGGGGGCCGGCGGGCCCTGCTGTCCGTACGGCTGCTGCCGCGGGTGTTGTTGCGGTCGCGCTTGCGGGGCCCGGTTGTCCCGGCCGCGTCCGATCCTGAATCCAGCCACGTATTCGAACGTACCTGGTCCCGCAGAGTGACGTGCCGCACCCGGGAGATCGGACCCCCCTTTGCTGCCGAGCTGTGACATCCCCTAGGGGGGTGTCACAGCGGGGCTCAGTGGCTGCTCAGGGTTCCCCCGTAGCCCAGGGCGCTCGCCGGGGAGGGCAGGCCCATCTGGGACGGGGTGATGGTGTACGAGTGGACGGCGGAGGCCGCGCGGAAGATCCAGACGCCGCCCGACTTCGCGTTCTCGCCCGGGGAGCCGACCGCCAGGTCCATCGAGCCGTCGTGGTCGAAGTCACTCACCGTCGCCGCCCCGCCGAAGGCGTCGCCCGCCTCGGCGATGCCCATGACGTGCGTCGTGTCCTGGTTGTACGCGACCGAGCGGGCCCTCCCGGACGCGTCCGCGAGGCCGCTCGCGGTCCCGAACAGCACCGTCACGGCCCCCGCCTTCGACACGGTGCCGATGGCCTCGCCGGGGGCGCCCGCGACCAGGTCGTCGCGGCCGTCGCCGTCGATGTCCCGGACGGCCAGGGCGGCGCCGAACCGGTCGCCGGTCTCGGCCACGCCCGGTACGCCGGCCGTGTCCTGGTTCAGCGTCTGCTCCCGCCCGCCGAACCAGCCTTCCGGGCCGCCGTACTCGATGTGGACGCCGCCGCCCTTCGCGGTCGCCTCGGGGCCGCAGGGGTCGTCGATGTTCTCGTCGGCGATCTCCCGGCACTCGCCGAGCACGAGGTCGTCGTGGCCGTCGCCGTCGAAGTCACCGGCGGCGAGGGCGGAGACACCGGAGTTGTCCGTGTTCCAGATGTTGGCCAGCACGGACTCCGTGGCGTCCCAGGACCACAGGCGCACGTGGGACTGGGTGAAGGGGTCGTCGACCGTCCAGTACCCGGTCGCCAGGTCCGCCGTCCCGTCGTCGTCGAAGTCACCGGTCGTCATGACGGGGGCGCGCCCGCCCATGCTTCCGGTGAACACCGTGCTCAGCACGCCCGCGGAGGTACGCAGCACGACCTTGTCGGTCGCGCCGACCGCCAGGTCCGTCTTCGCGTCGCCGGTCAGGTCGGCGGCGGCCAGGGACTTGCCGTACGCGGCGGAGGCGGAGGGGCCGTTGACGGCGGTGAAGCCGGTGCCGAAGCCCCCGGCGCCGCCCCGCAGCACGGCGACCGTCCCCGCGTCCGTACCGGCCCCGTCGACATCCTCGCCGGGGCCGCCGATCACCAGGTCCGCCGTGCCGTCGCCGTCCGCGTCGGCCACGGCGACGGCGGCGCCGAAGCGGTCGCCCGGCTCCGGGGTGCCGGGGACACCGGCGGTGGACTGGGTGACGCGGACGCTGCCGAGCGAGCCGACGCCGTTCGGGCCGCCCCAGACGACGTTCACGTAACCGGCCTTGGCGTCGCCGCCGACGCTCGCGTCCGGGACGCCGACGGCGAGGTCCGGGTAGCCGTCGCCGTTCAGGTCGCTGGTGATCGCCTCGGGTGCGCTCGCGGGAGCGGCGGAGGCGGTGGGGGCGAGGGCCAGTCCGGCGGTGGCCGCGGCGGCGACGGCGGTGGCTATCGCGGTCACGGTGGCCGAGGTGGCGTATGTCCGGATGCGCACGGGGGCTCCTGGGGGTCGAGTTGCTCGGTCGCGGGAGAGACGCGGACGGGTGGGGCACTTCTGAGACCACTGGGGGGCGCGTTCGGTTGTGCGGCGGTGGTACGGGTGTTGCGGCGGCGTTGCCCGCCCGTTCACCTCTGTTCGGCGCCCAGTTCGCACCAGACGTACTTGCCCCCGGTCCCGTTGACCCGGAACCAGCCCCAGTCGTCCGCGTAGGCCTGTACGAGGTGCAGTCCGCGCCCGCCCTCACCGTCCCCCGGCGGCGGCCCCGCGGCGGGCGGCGCGGGGTCCGTGTCCCAGGCCCCGATCCGGAACGAGGCCCCCGACTGCCGCACCTTGAGCGCGGCGGGCCCGCCGGTGTGCCGGATGGCGTTCCCCAGTAACTCCGGGGCGAGCAGCTCCGCCGGTTCGATGAGGGACGGGACGTGATGGGTGGTCAGGATGTCCCGCGGAGCGCGACGGCACACACCGACGGCTCGGGGGTCGTGGGGGATGTAGAGCGTGTACTCCCAGGGCATGGGGGCTCCCGGTGCGGTGCGGTGCGGTGCGGTGAGGGGATGGGGTGGGGCACTCCGCCGGTGCGGTGGCTCTGACGCGCCCGCCATGGCATGACGGCGCGGTGCGCTTCCACTCCGGTGAGTGGGCGGTACGTGACTGACGGTAGGGGTGGTGTATCACCCCGGTCAAGCCGGACTGGAATACTCGTACTTCCAACTGCCGGAAGGAAAGGACGACATGCCGGCAAGGAGCGTCGTCACCGCACGCCAGCAGCGGCTTGGCGCGGAGTTGCGGAAGCTACGTGAGCGGGCCGGCCTGACGGCTCGTGAGGCGGCCCGGGTCATGGGCATCGCCGAAAGCAAGATCTCCATGACGGAGGCAGGCCGGGTGGGGGTGAGCGAGGAGCGCATTCGGTACTTCGCCGGGGAGTACGCCTGCGACGACAGCGTCTACGTCGATGCCCTCGTCGCCATGGGGAAGGACCAGTCGCGGGGCTGGTGGACGGACTACCGCGACGCACTGCCGCCGGGATTCCTGGATCTGGCCGAACTGGAGCACTACGCCACCTCCCTGAGGTCCTTCGAGAACGTGTACATCCCAGGGTTGCTGCAGATCGAGGAGCAGGTGCGTGCGATGTACGCGGCCTCTGTCGCGGCGGTCTCGGACGAGCAGATGGCCCTGCGCACCGAATTCCGGCTCCGAAGGCAGGAGATCCTGGACACGATCGCGTACGACGTCGTGATCCATGAAGCCGCTCTCCGGGTCAGGATCGCTGACCGCACAGTCGCGAAGCGGCAGTTGACGCACATCCTGGAGCAGTCGGACCGCCCCGGCGTCTCGGTGCGAGTCGTGCCGTTCGACATCGACGGGTTCATCCGGATCGGCAACCCGATGCTGCTCGTCGGCGGTGCGGTGAAGCAGTTGGACACCGTCCTCCTGGACAGCGCACACGGTGGTCTCCTGCTGGACGCCGAAGCGCAACTCGGGCGGTACCGGAGGATGCTCGGCGAGGTGGAGAGGGCCGCGTTGGGAACCGTAGAGTCGAGAGACTTCATTCGTCGAGTGGCTCAACAAATCTGAGAGGTTCTCTATGTCAGCGGTCACCGATTGGCAGAAGTCGTCATTCTCCGGCAACGAGGATGCCCCCAACTGCATCGAGGTCGCCGCATCCGAAAGCGTTCTGTGGCTCCGCGAGAGCGACGAGCCCGGCGTGGTGCTCTCGGCCACCCGGCCGGGGCTCGGGGCGCTCATACGTCATGTACGCCGCCCGGCGGGGAAGTGACCGTCCAGGGACTGTCGGCGGAACAGGCCGCGGACACGGGACGGGCCCGCCCCCCGGCGGGGGCGGGCCCGGCGTGTGAGGCGGTCAGTCGGCGAAGTTGACGCCGAAGAGAGGCGTTCCGGTGGTCGAGACGCCCGAGGTGCTGGGCGAGATCGTGCGCGCGCCGGAGGTGGTGATCTCCGTGCCGTCGGACGGCATGTAGAGGACCGAGCCGTTGCCGGAGTTCTCGTACGAACCGGCCAGCAGGTCGGCCTTGCCGTCACCGTTGACGTCGTCCAGCTTGACCTCGGCGCCGAGCGCGTCGTTGGTCTCGTCGGTGCCGGGGACGCCCGCCGTGCTCTGGGCGAAGAACTGGGCACCGGAGGACGTCCGCACGCCGGCCGAGGAGCCGTACAGGACCGTGAGGGAACCGGCGTCGTCGACGCCGCCCAGGTCCTCGCCCGCGGAGCCGACGATCAGGTCCTGGTAACCGTCACCGTTGACGTCGCCCAGGTCCAGCTCGTAGCCGAAGAAGTCGTCCTCCTCCGAGGAACCGGGGACGCCGCTGGTCTCCTGGGTGATGCCCGCGGTCTGCGCGGGGCCGCTCGCCGAGCCGTAGGTGACGTGCACCTCGCCGCCGAGTGCGGAGTCGGGGACGGTCGTGCCGTCCTCGAGCGTCTCCTTGTTCCAGTACGCGCCCGAGACGACGTCGCCGAACCCGTCGCCGTTGACGTCACCGATCGCGGTGATGACACCGGGCTTGAGGGCCTGCGCCGACGCCACGCTCAGGCCGCTCGCGGTGCCCGGGAGCCAGTAGTTGGTGTTCCAGCCGTAGTCCGTCTCGGTCTCGTAGCCGTCGACCACGAGGTCGGTCATGTGGTCGCCGTTGACGTCGCCGGCCGTCAGGTTCATCGGGCCGCGCGCGTCACCGCCCGACTGGATCGCGGGCTTGACCGTGGAGCGGCCGCCGACCGCCGTGCCGGTCGTGCTGATGCCGCCCTTGTAGACGTAGATGGTGCTGGAGGAACTGCCGACGGCCAGGTCGTCGCGGCCGTCGCCGTCGAAGTCGCCGGCCGCCAGGTTCTTGCCCCAGAAGTCGTGCCCGGACACGGACGGGTCCGGGATCGTGACGGCCTTGCCGGTGAGGCCCGAGGCCGAGCCCCACATGACGGCGAGGGTGCCGCCGTTGACGTCGGTGCCGACCTTCTCGTCCGGAGCGGAGACGGCGAGGTCGTCGTAACCGTCGCCGTTGAAGTCTGCGTAGGCGGTCTCCGCGCCGAAGGCGTCACCGGCCTCGGCGGTGCCGGGGACACCGGAGCTGTTCTGGCTGAACACGGAGCGCTTGGCGGACGAGACGCCGGTGGACGTGCCGTAGAGGGCGACGACCTGGCCGGCGGCCTTGTGACCGCTGACGTAGGAACCGGAGGCGGAGAAGGCGACGTCGCCGATGCCGTCGCCGTTGAAGTCGGCCTGCGGCACGGTGGCCGAGTCAGCGGCCACCGCGCTCACGGCGGTGAAGGTCAGCAGACCGCCCGTCAGCGTGGCCGCGGCGGCCGTCGCGAGGGCGATTCGCAGGTGCTTGTGCATGCGGGATTCTCCTGCGGCATGCGGGGGCGCCCTCGAGGGGCGCCCACTGTCAATGGGGTGCGTACCTCCGCGTTTGCCCGGAGTTGGTCCAGGGTTCGCGGTGCGGTAGGCGAACAGGAGACCGACGGAGGGGCCTGAGGGTTGTACGTGAGTTCGGAAAAGTTCTGTGGTTTCTGTGATTCCTGGAACCCCGGGGCCGGAAACCGGCTCCGGGGCTCGTCAGCGGGATCATCGCAGCCGCAGGGGCACGCCGATGTCGTCCGGGGTGAACAACCGCGCCTTCCTCGCGTCGAACCCGGCGTCCGTCCCCCGGAGCACCAGATAGGCACCCTTCCGCTTCTCGTACAGCGGGCCGAAGACGACCGCGTCCGCGTGGCCGTCGCCGTTCACGTCGAGGAGCGGGGGCCGGTGGGCGAAGGCGTTCCAGTGGTACGGGTTCGGGGTGCCCGGCAGCCCGTCGGTCTCCGTGTCGACCGACTGCTCCCCCTCGGCCGACGGGACGCCGTCACCGCCGCCCGGCAGGAGCGTGACCTTCCCGTCGTGCCGCCGGAAGTCCGGCGTGTTGACCACGACGTCCGGCCGCCGGTCGCCGTTGACGTCGCCGACGGCCGGGGACGATCCGAAGTCGACGCGGCGCCTGTCGCCCGCGTCGTCGCCGATCACGGTCTCGGCGCGGCCCGTGCCCAGGCCCGACTTGGCGCCGTACAGGATGGTCAGCGCGCCGCCGGTGCCCGGCATGTCGGCGGGGGCGACGGCGAGCCGGGTGGGCAGCAGCAGATCGTCGGTGCCGTCTCCGTCCGCGTCGCCGGCCGCCGGGACGCGCGGGCCGTCCTGGGTCGACAGGATCCGGGCGACGCGGTCCTCCAGGCCGGTGGTGTCCCGGACGAGGCCCTGCCCGCCGCCTTCGTAGAGGCCGACCGCGTGCAGGCCGTCGGGCGCCGACTCGTCCTCCTCCGCGTCGAAGGAGTAGGTGAGGACGGCCTCGGCGCGGCCGTCTCCGTCGAAGTCGCCGGTCACGGCCGCGTTGGGAGAGGCGTATCCGTCCTGGCCCAGGTCGAGTCGTGCGTCCCGCCGGGCCGTGCCCGCGCGGTCGAAGGGGCCGTACCGGAGCGAGCCGCCGGTGGCGGGACCGGTGGCGGAGGGGGAGCCGGTGCCGCCCCGGCCGCCGTCGAGCAGGTCCACGGAGCCGTCGCCGTCGAAGTCGGCGGCGGCCAGGGGACGGAACCCCGGCGGCAGGTCGAGGAGACGGGGCGCACCGAGTCCGCGCGCGCCGCCGAACAGCGCGAACGTCCGTGCGTCGGCGAGTCCCTTGCCGCGGCTGCCCACCAGGTCGGTGAACCCGTCCCCGTCGAGGTCGGCCCGCAGCGGCCCGGACAGGAGGATCTGTCCTGCGGGCATCCGGACCCGCTTGACCCAGGCCGTGTTGAGGCCCTGGCGCGAACCGGAGACCACGACCAGGGTCTGGGCCTGCCGCCCGCCGTCCTTCGACCGGGAGTCCACGACGTCCACGAGGTCGTCGTAGCCGTCGCCGTTGAAGTCGCCGGGCGCGGGGTCGTCGGAGGCTCGGCCCGGGGAGGGCCGGGCGTCGGCGGGCCGGTCCTGTGACCCGCCCTCCGACTGGCATCCGGTGACCGCCAGCAGCAGGACGGCACAGCAGGACATGGTCGTACGCGGGCGCATCAGGCCCCTTCCGCTACGAGGAACTCCGAGGTGGAGAAGGTCACGTGGGGCTCGGCCGCGAGCAGTGGGGCGCAGCCCGCCGCGCCCGCCGTGAAGGGCCCCGTCCGTCTCCCGGCCCCTCGCCCGTCCGGCCCGCCCAGCCCGCCCACCGTCCACCCCGTCCGCACCGGTGACACCAACCCGGTCATCATGCGCCTGTCAGGGCGGCGGGTTGAGAGCGGGGCGGTGCGGGACCAGTCACGGTGCGGCATCACTCACCAGGCGCCGGGGACGGGGACAGCGAAGCGCCCCGTGCCGCCGTACGGACGGGGCATGGGGCGCTTCGCTGTCGGGAGCCCTGACAGAGGCCTCTGTCAGGGCCGTATCCGCCTACCGGGTCACTTCACCGGCTCCGGTTCCGGCGCGTTCTCCGACTCGGCGGAGCCCGCCGGGGGCTCGTCGTCGGCCGGGGTCCTGACGGAGTCCAGCAGCAGCTGGGCGACGTCGACGACCTGCACGGACTCCTTCGCCTGGCCGCCCGCGGCGGAGCCGCTGTTCGCTTCAGCCTTCTTGCCGTTGACCGAGTCGGTCAGCATGACCAGGCAGAACGGGCAGGCGGTGGAGATGATGTCGGGGTTCAGCGACAGCGCCTCGTCGACCCGCTCGTTGTTGATGCGCTTGCCGATCCGCTCCTCCATCCACATCCGCGCGCCACCGGCGCCGCAGCAGAAGCCGCGCTCCTTGTGGCGGTGCATCTCCTCGTTCCGGACGCCCGGGACGGCGGCGATGATCTCGCGCGGAGGCGTGTAGATCTTGTTGTGGCGGCCCAGGTAGCAGGGGTCGTGGTAGGTGATGATGCCCTCGACCGGGGTGACCGGGAGCAGCTTGCCCTCGTCGACCAGGTGCTGGAGCAGCTGGGTGTGGTGGATGACCTCGTAGTCGCCGCCGAGCTGCGGGTACTCGTTGCCGAGGGTGTTGAGGCAGTGCGGGCAGGTGGCGACGATCTTCTTCGCGGACTTCGGCTTCGCCGACTCCGGGATCACCTTGCCGTCGTCGTCCATCTCCTCGCCGAAGGCGGCGTTGAGGGACATGACGTTCTCCATGCCGAGCTCCTGGAAGAGGGGCTCGTTGCCGAGGCGGCGGGCGGAGTCACCGGTGCACTTCTCGTCGCCGCCCATGATCGCGAACTTGACGCCCGCGATGTGCAGCAGCTCGGCGAAGGCCTTGGTGGTCTTCTTGGCGCGGTCCTCCAGAGCGCCCGCGCAGCCGACCCAGTACAGGTACTCGACCTCGGTGAGGTCCTCGATGTCCTTGCCGACGACCGGGACCTCGAAGTCGAGCTCCTTGAGCCACTCCAGGCGCTGCTTCTTGGCCAGGCCCCAGGGGTTGCCCTTCTTCTCCAGGTTCTTGAGCATCGTGCCCGCCTCGGACGGGAACGCCGACTCGATCATGACCTGGTAGCGGCGCATGTCGACGATGTGGTCGACGTGCTCGATGTCCACCGGGCACTGCTCGACGCAGGCGCCGCAGGTGGTGCAGGACCACAGGACGTCAGGGTCGATGACGCCGTTCTCCTCGAGCGTGCCGATCAGCGGACGCTCGGCCTCCGCGAGGGCCGCCGCGGGGACGTCCTTCAGCTGCTCCTCGGACGCCTTCTCCTCGCCCTCCATCGTCTTGCCGCCGCCGGCCAGCAGGTAGGGGGCCTTGGCGTGCGCGTGGTCGCGCAGGGACATGATCAGGAGCTTGGGGGAGAGGGGCTTGCCGGTGTTCCAGGCGGGGCACTGCGACTGGCAGCGGCCGCACTCGGTGCAGGTGGAGAAGTCCAGCAGGCCCTTCCAGGAGAACTGCTCGACCTGGGAGACGCCGAAGACGTCGTCCTCGCCGGGGTCGGTGAAGTCGATCGGCTTGCCGCCCGACGTCATCGGCTGGAGCTCGCCGAGGGCCGTGCCGCCCTGCGCGTCGCGCTTGAACCAGATGTTCGGGAAGGCGAGGAAACGGTGCCAGGCGACACCCATGTTGGTGTTCAGCGCGACCGTGATCATCCAGATCAGGGAGACGCCGATCTTGATCATCGCGACCAGGTAGACCAGGTTCTGCAGCGTCACGGCGCTCAGGCCCTTGAAGGCCAGGACCAGCGGGTACGAGGCGAAGTACGCGGCCTCGTAGTGGTCCACGTGGTGGATCGCGCCCTCGAGGCCGCGCAGGGTGTAGATCGCCAGGCCGATGGCGAGGATGACGTACTCGACGAAGTAGGCCTGCCAGGCCTTGGAGCCCGCGAAGCGCGACTTGCGGCCGGGGCGGGACGGCAGGTTCAGCAGCCGGATCGCCATCAGGACGAGGATGCCGAGCGTCGTCATCACACCGATGAACTCGATGTACATCTCGAAGGGCAGGAAGCCCCCGAGCACCGGCAGGGTCCAGTCGGCCTCGAACAGCTGCCCGTAGGCCTGGGCCAGGGTCGGCGGAAGCGTCAGGAAGCCGACGGCGACGAACCAGTGCGCGACGCCGACGATCCCCCACCGGTTCATCCGGGTGTGGCCGACGAACTCCTTGGCCAGCGTGACGCTGCGGGCCTTCCATTCGTCGGTGCGGGAACCGGCCGGGACCGGCTGGCCGAGCTTGATGAACCGGTAGATCTGCGCGACGGCTCGGGCGATGAGCGCAACGCCGACCACGGTCAGGACCAGCGACACGATGATCGCGGCGAGCTGCATTTGGGGGCTCCTCGGGCCTGCGAGGTGGGGATTCAGCGGTGGGTAGACAGATTACTAAGCGGTAACTTACCCAGTCCGTCCGACACTACCCACTTCTGCCGCCGCACTGTAGCCGCGCGTGCGGTGATCTGCGTCGCTGAGGGTTGCCTGAGCCGGGGCCGGGCGGGTGCGGGCCGATCGTGTCGATCCCTCCCGGCGAAGGCGCCCATCGGGCCGACCGGGAAAACCTGATCGTGTTATGCACGTCAAATAGTGACATCACCGTCTAAATTAGCGCCGTGCTGTATGGGATCACCGCCGCCGTCGCGGCCCTCCTCCTCACCGCCGTGCTCTGCGCACTGCTGCGGTTCCCCGCGCTGCGGCTCGGCCTCGTCGAGCGGCGCCGGGCCCGGGTCGTGCCCCGGCTCGGCGGCGTCGCGGTCATGGCGGGGACGGGGCTGGTCGCGGGGGCGGGAGAGTGGACCGGCACCTTCCGGCTCGGCTCCGACGCGGCGACGCTGCTGGTCGTGGCGCTCGGCGTGGGCACGCTGGGGCTGGTCGCCGACCTGTGCGCCCTCCCGCTCGCCCTGCGGCTCACCGGCCTCGGCATCGCCTCCGCCCTCGTCGTCCCCTACGACCGGCTCGACGTCGGGGTCGGCGTGCTGGCCGTCGGCTGGATCGTCTTCGGCACGCTCGCCTTCGCCTCCCTCGACCACGCGGACGGGGCCATGGGAGTGGTCGCCGTCGTCACCGCCTTCGCCCTCAGCGGCTGCGCCTCCGCCGCGTTCGCGGACGGGCTCGCCGCCCTGCTGAGTGTGCTGGCCGCGGCGCTCGCCGGGTTCCTGATGCACAACTGGTGCCCGGCCCGGATGGTGTCCGGCCGCTGCGGCGCCCTGTTCACCGGGTTCCTGCTCGCCTCCGGCGGGGTGATGGTGCACGCGGGCCGCGAGGCCGGTCCGGGCCTGGGCGCGCTGTTCGCGCCGACGGCCGTGGCGGTCGCCGACGTCGCCCTCGTCCTGCTCGCGAGCCGCCGCCGGGGCGGCCACGCGGCGCACCGGCTGCGCCGGCTCGGGCTGACCCCGCAGGGCGCCACGCTCTTCCTGGGCCTCGCCGCCGGCGCCTGCGCCCTCGTCGGACTGCTGCTCGACCTCGGCCACGTGAGCCCGAGGGCGCCGCTGTGGGTGGCGGGCGGCACGCTGCTGGCCGTCCTGGTGCTGTCCCGCGTCCCGGCGGGCGGCGCGGCCCGTCCCGGCCGCCGGGGCCGCCCCGGCCGCCCGTACGACACCGGCCGCCGTCCCTACGAGACCGGCCGGACGGGCCCGTACGAGAGCCGCCGCCTCCGCCCGTACGAGAGCCGTCGCGTCCGGCCGCCGCGGGGCCGCGGATTCCGCGATGTTCCGCCGTACGACGACGGGGGTACCCGCGGCCACCGGGCGCCGCGCCCCCGTCCGGGCGGCGGCACCCGTACGGGGAAGGCCCCGGCGGCGTGACCGGCCGCCCGTGAGACGGCCGCCCGGCCCCAGCTCAGTGGCCGCCTGCGGGTAAGCGGAAGATAAGACTTGAGCCCCCTCGACTCAGCTCTGTTGACCCGGCGCCGGGCGTCGTGCACACTTGAGCCAGTTCCACTCAAGTCATGTCAGCTGGAGGAATTGAAATGGCACGTGCGGTCGGCATCGACCTGGGCACGACTAACTCCGTCGTCAGCGTTCTGGAGGGCGGCGAGCCCACCGTCATCACCAACGCCGAGGGTGCCAGGACCACGCCGTCCGTCGTCGCCTTCGCGAAGAACGGTGAGGTGCTGGTCGGCGAGGTCGCCAAGCGCCAGGCGGTCACGAACGTCGACAGGACGGTCCGTTCGGTCAAGCGCCACATGGGCACTGACTGGAAGATCAACCTGGACGGCAAGGACTTCAACCCGCAGCAGATGAGCGCCTTCATCCTGCAGAAGCTGAAGCGCGACGCCGAGGCCTACCTGGGTGAGAAGGTCACGGACGCGGTCATCACCGTCCCGGCGTACTTCAACGACTCCGAGCGCCAGGCCACCAAGGAGGCCGGCGAGATCGCGGGCCTGAACGTCCTGCGCATCGTGAACGAGCCGACCGCCGCCGCCCTGGCGTACGGCCTCGACAAGGACGACCAGACGATCCTCGTCTTCGACCTCGGTGGCGGCACCTTCGACGTGTCCCTCCTGGAGATCGGCGACGGCGTCGTCGAGGTGAAGGCCACCAACGGTGACAACCACCTCGGTGGTGACGACTGGGACCAGCGTGTCGTCGACTACCTGGTGAAGCAGTTCCAGTCCGGTCACGGCGTGGACCTGTCCAAGGACAAGATGGCCCTGCAGCGTCTGCGCGAGGCCGCCGAGAAGGCCAAGATCGAGCTGTCCTCGTCCACCGAGACCTCGATCAACCTGCCCTACATCACGGCGTCCGCCGAGGGCCCGCTGCACCTGGACGAGAAGCTCACCCGCGCCCAGTTCCAGCAGCTCACTGCCGACCTGCTGGAACGCTGCAAGACGCCGTTCCACAACGTCATCAAGGACGCGGGCATCCAGCTGTCCGAGATCGACCACGTCGTTCTCGTCGGCGGCTCCACCCGTATGCCGGCCGTCGCCGAGCTCGTCAAGGAGCTGACCGGCGGCAACGAGGCCAACAAGGGCGTCAACCCCGACGAGGTCGTCGCCATCGGCGCCGCCCTCCAGGCCGGTGTCCTCAAGGGCGAGGTCAAGGACGTCCTGCTCCTCGACGTCACCCCGCTGTCCCTCGGTATCGAGACCAAGGGCGGCATCATGACCAAGCTCATCGAGCGGAACACGACGATCCCGACCAAGCGGTCCGAGATCTTCACCACCGCCGAGGACAACCAGCCCTCCGTGCAGATCCAGGTCTACCAGGGCGAGCGCGAGATCGCGGCGTACAACAAGAAGCTCGGGATGTTCGAGCTGACCGGTCTGCCGCCGGCCCCGCGCGGTGTCCCGCAGATCGAGGTCGCCTTCGACATCGACGCCAACGGCATCATGCACGTGACCGCGAAGGACCTCGGCACGGGCAAGGAGCAGAAGATGACCGTCACCGGCGGCTCCTCGCTGCCGAAGGACGAGGTCGACCGGATGCGCCAGGAGGCCGAGAAGTACGCGGAGGAGGACCACGCCCGCCGCGAGGCCGCCGAGACCCGCAACCAGGGCGAGCAGCTCGTCTACCAGACGGAGAAGTTCCTCAAGGACAACGAGGACAAGGTCCCCGGTGACGTCAAGACCGAGGTCGAGGAGGCCGTCGCCGAGCTGAAGGAGAAGCTCAAGGGCGAGTCCGCCGAGGGCGACAACACGGCGGAGATCCGCACGGCCACCGAGAAGGTCGCCGCCGTCTCCCAGAAGCTGGGCCAGGCCATGTACGCGGACGCCCAGGCCGCGCAGGCGGCCGGAGGCGAGGCCCCCGGCGCCGACGCCGGTGCCAAGTCCGCTGACGACGACGTCGTCGACGCCGAGATCGTCGACGAGGACCGTAAGGACGGTGCCGCGTGACGGAGGAGACCCCGGGTTTCGAAGAGAAGCCTGACGTCCCCTCCGGCGCCACCCCTGACGACGCCGAGCCGCAGACCGCCCCCTCCGCGGAGGAGGGGGCGGCCCCGGCCGGGGACGCATCGGCCGCCGCGCAGACGGCGGGACTGACGGCACAGCTGGACCAGGCGCGCACCGCCCTCGGCGAGCGCACCGCGGACCTCCAGCGGCTCCAGGCCGAGTACCAGAACTACCGCCGCCGGGTCGAGCGCGACCGGATCGCGGTCAAGGAGATCGCCATCGCGAACCTCCTGTCCGAGCTCCTGCCCGTCCTCGACGACATCGGCCGCGCCCGGGAGCACGGCGAACTGGTCGGCGGCTTCAAGTCGGTGGCCGAGTCGCTGGAGACCGTCGCGGCGAAGATGGGACTCCAGCAGTTCGGCAAGGAGGGCGAGCCCTTCGACCCGACGATCCACGAAGCCCTGATGCACAGTTACGCGCCGGACGTCACCGAGACCACGTGCGTGGCGATTCTGCAGCCCGGGTACCGGTTCGGCGAGCGCACCATCCGCCCCGCGCGGGTGGCCGTCGCCGAGCCCCAGCCGGGGGCGCAGGCCGCCAAGTCCGACGAGGCGGCGGAGGCGCCGGACGAGAAGGAGAGCGGTGGCCCGGACGAGGGCTGACGCCGACCGGACGGAACGCACACGGAAGGAGGGACGTCGGGGATGAGTACCAAGGACTTCATCGAGAAGGACTACTACAAGGTCCTCGGCGTCCCCAAGGACGCCACCGAGGCCGAGATCAAGAAGGCGTACCGGAAGCTCGCCCGCGAGTTCCACCCGGACGCCAACAAGGGCAACGCGAAGGCGGAGGAGCGCTTCAAGGAGGTCTCCGAGGCGAACGACGTCCTCGGTGACCCCAAGAAGCGCAAGGAGTACGACGAGGCACGCGCCCTCTTCGGCAACGGCGGCTTCCGTCCGGGGCCCGGAGCGGGCGGCGGCTCCTTCAACTTCGACCTCGGCGACCTCTTCGGAGGCGCCGGTGGCCAGGGCGGCGGCTCGACCGCCCAGGGCGGCTTCGGCGGCGGCATCGGGGACGTCTTCGGCGGCCTGTTCAACCGCGGCGGCGCGGGGGCGGGTACGGGAGCGCGGACCCAGCCCCGGCGCGGCCAGGACATCGACACCGAGGTCACGCTGACCTTCACGGAGGCCGTGGACGGCGCGACGGTGCCGCTGCGGATGTCCTCCCAGGCGCCCTGCAAGGCCTGCTCCGGCACCGGTGACGCGAACGGCACACCGCGCGTGTGCCCGACGTGTGTCGGCACCGGCCAGGTCGCCCGCGGCTCGGGCGGCGGCTTCTCGCTGACCGACCCGTGCCCGGACTGCAAGGGCCGCGGCCTCATCGCCGAGAACCCCTGCGACGTCTGCAAGGGCAGCGGCCGCGCCAAGTCGTCCCGGACCATGCAGGTCCGCATCCCCGCCGGGGTGAGCGACGGCCAGCGCATCCGGCTGCGCGGCAAGGGCGCCCCCGGCGAGCGGGGCGGCCCGGCCGGCGATCTGTACGTCGTCGTCCACGTCGACGCCCACCCCGTCTTCGGCCGCAAGGCCGACAACCTGACGGTCACGGTCCCGGTGACGTTCGCCGAGGCCGCGCTGGGCGGAGAGGTGCGCGTGCCCACGCTGGGCGGCCCGCCGGTCACCCTGAAGCTGCCTCCCGGCACGCCCAACGGCCGTACGATGCGCGCCCGCGGCAAGGGCGCGGTCCGCAAGGACGGCACCCGCGGCGATCTGCTGGTCACCGTCGAGGTGAGTGTCCCCACGGACCTGTCGGGGAAGGCTCGTGACGCGCTGGAGGCGTATCGCGAGGCGACCGCGGAGGAGGATCCGCGGGCGGAGCTGTTCCAGGCCGCGAAGGGAGCATGAGGACGCCATGGATTCGACCGGCCGTCGACGCAACCCGTACGAACTGACCGAGGAGACCCCGGTCTACGTCATCTCGGTGGCGGCCCAGCTCTCGGGTCTGCACCCGCAGACGCTGCGCCAGTACGACCGGCTGGGCCTGGTCTCCCCGGACCGCACCGCGGGCAGGGGCCGCCGCTACTCGGCCCGCGACATCGAACTGCTGCGTGCCGTCCAGCAGTTGTCGCAGGACGAAGGCATCAACCTCGCCGGCATCAAGCGGATCATCGAACTGGAGAACCAGGTCGCCGCGCTGCAGCAGCGCGTCGCCGAGCTCCAGTCGGCGGTCGACGGCGCGGCGGTGGCCATGCAGCAGCGCGAGGCCGCGGTCCACGCCTCCTACCGCCGCGACCTGGTTCCGTACCAGGAGGTCCAGCAGACCAGCGCGCTGGTGGTGTGGCGGCCCAAGCGGCAGCCCTCGGACTGACGGGCGGGCGGCGCGGGCGGGCGGAGGCGTGGGCGGGCGGCGCGGTCACGTCCGCGTCCGTCTCCCCTCCATGGCCACGTCCACGGACACGACGCACGGGTGAGGGCCCGGAGACATCACGTCTCCGGGCCCTCACCCGTGTCCCGGCCCGTTGTGCACGAAGTGCACCGATCGCCATGGGATGTCATCGCGTATGGCGTTTGACCGTCTTGCGGAAACCAGCCGTCGCCCCGCCGGTCGGCCCGGGGTCGCCCCGGCGGCGACGGAAATCAGCCAACGTCCCTCTTCATCGGCGGAGTTGGCCCGTCCGGGTCCAGGATGAAGACGGAGCGAACAGCGTGCGACCCGCTCTTCTCCGACTCTTCACTCGGTTTACACAGAACGCTGTTGCCATCTCGTTAAGTGTTTACTCCTTGACGCTGAGGTGGCTTCCCGCGTTGGCTTTCAGCCAACTGGGTCGCAAAGCTGCAACCTCGCCCGGAAGGCACCTGATGTGAACACTCGTAACACCCGTGTGCGTCGCACGGTCATAGCCCTGGCCACGTCCACGATGGCCGTCACCCTCGCCGCCTGCGGCATGGTGGACGGGATCGGGGGCGGCGGAGACGAGGCGAGCCCGACCAGGGGCGACGACATCACGGTGGGCCTGCTCCTCCCGGAGAAGGCGAACACTCGTTACGAGAAGTTCGACTACCCGATCTTCAAGGAGAAGGTCGAGCAGCTCACGAACCACAAGGGCAGGGTCCAGTACGCCAACGCCGAGCAGAGCGCGTCCAAGCAGAACAGCCAGCTCGCCCAGATGGTCGAGGACAAGGTCGACGTGCTGGTCGTGGACGCGGTCGACTCCAAGGGGATCGCGAGCGGCATCAAGAAGGTGAAGGCGGCCGGTATCCCGGTCATCGCGTACGACAGGCTGGCGCAGGGCCCCATCGACGCGTACATCTCCTTCGACAACGAGCTCGTCGGCGAGGTCCAGGGCCGCGCCCTGGTCGAGTCCCTCGGCGACGGTGCCTCCGGCAAGCAGATCATCATGATGAACGGCGCGGTCACCGACCCGAACGCGGCCCAGTTCAAGGCGGGCGCCATGGCCGAGCTCAAGGACAAGGTGATCATCGCCAAGACGTACGACACCGAGAAGTGGGACCCGAAGAACGCCAAGAAGAACATGGAGCAGGCGATCGCCCAGGTCGGCCTCTCCAACGTCGCCGGCGTCTACTCCGCCAACGACGGCATCGCCGGCGCGGTCATCGACGTCCTGAAGACCGCCGGTGTCAGCAAGGTCCCGCCGGTCACCGGCCAGGACGCCGAGCTCGACGCGGTGCAGCGCATCGTCAAGGGCGACCAGTACATGAGCGTCTACAAGTCGTACCCGCAGGAGGCCAACACGGCCGCCGAGATGGCCGTGGCGAAGGTCCAGGGCCGCACCATCGAGTTCGACGCGCTCACCCGCGCCAAGGCCGACGCCGCCGACGGCACGAAGGTCCCGGCCAAGTTCGTCCCCGTGGTCGCCCTCACCAAAGAGAACATCCAGGACACGGTGGTCAGGGACGGCATCTACACCGTCAAGCAGATCTGCACCTCCAAGTACAAGGCGGGCTGCGCGGCGATCGACCTCAAGTAGAACCCCCGCTTCCGCGCCCGCGCCCGCGCCCCCGTCCTCCGGCAGGACGGGGGCGTGCGCGTGTTCCCCGTCCGTCCCCCCGGTAGGGCGGGGGGCGGGGACATACCCCCCGACGGGTGGGTTCTCCTGCAAATCGTCACCGAGCAGTCTTGGAGCCACAGGAACCGCACAGTCCTCGGACGTGCCGTTCACTCCCTGCCGCTCACCACGGTCGGGGAACTCCGTCAGACGAGGGGACACACACCAGTGAACGTGAGAATCGCACGACGGCTGGGAATCGGCGCCATCGCCGCCCTGGCCCTCAGTACGGCGACTCCTGCCTTCGCGTACGAGATCGGGCCGCACGAGTTCAACGGTGAGCTCCGGTTCTGGACCGAGGGTGACCGCACGATCATGAACATCAAGGACACGGGTTCCAGCCACTGGGTGAACGCGGAGTATTTCCGCGTGGCCCATGAGGGCACCAAGCTGACCCTGTGGAACAAGGACGGCCCCAACGGTCCGTCCGACAACGACGGCAACCGGGGGACGGTCGAGAGCGGCAGGCACTCCGAGATCTACAAGGCCCGCGGCACGGTGTCACGCAACAACCTGCCCGACCACCACACCGACTGGCACTCCGGCTGACGGCGACCCGCCGGCCCAGTCGTCATACCGCCTGACCGAGGGGCCGACCGGCCTCTCGGTCAGGCTGCGTTGTCGGCGCCGTGCGAATCGAGTGATCCCCCCGAGCAAGGGAGCTCCGCGTGACCTTATCCCCCGTCCCCCATGCCCCGCCCGTGCTGGAACTGAGCGAGGTGGTCTACGGCGTGTCCGGCCGAAGCCTGCTCGCCGGAGCCGAACTCAGCGTCCCGGCCGGCCGTTCCGTCTCCGTGATGGGCCCCTCCGGAAGCGGCAAGTCCACCCTGCTGATGTGCGTCATGGGGCTGATCCGTCCCCAGTCGGGGCGTGTCGAGGTGGTGGGGCAGGACGTGACCCGGCTGTCCTCCCGCACCCTCGCCGCGCACCGGAGGCGGCACATCGGCATGGTCTTCCAGTTCGGCGAACTCCTTCCCGAACTCACGCCGGTCGAGAACGTGATGATCGCAAGCCTGCTGGCGGGTGAGGCTGTCGCCGATGCCCGCTCACGCGCCGAGTCGCTGCTCGCCCTTCTCGGCGTACCCGAGGCGACGGCCACACGGGATCTGTCCGGCGGCGAGAGGCAGCGAGTCGCCGTGGGGCGCGCCCTGGTCAACACGCCCGAACTGCTGCTGGCGGACGAGCCGACCGGGGCGTTGGACGGCGAGCAACGGGAAGCCGTGGCCGACCTGCTGTTCAGCACTTCGCGGGAACGCGGGTGCGCCCTGGTGGTGGTGACGCACGACCCGACGGTGGCCGACCGTGCCGACGTGCGGTTGCGACTGCACGAGGGACGACTCGTCCAGGTCCAGGAAGCGCGATGAGGGCCGGCCTGAGATGGCGGCTGCTCCGCATGGGGCGGGCAGCGTCCCTCGCGGCCGAAGCGGGCCGCGTCCGGTACCTCGCGCTGTTCGCCGCCACCGTCGTGGCGGTTCTCGCCGTCTGCGGGTTCCTGCTCGCCGCGGCCTCTTTCGACGGCCGGGCCGAGCGCAGCCAGGCCCGTTGGCCGCAGGCCGCCCACACCGGCTCCGCCACACTGCTCTGGCGGGCGACGTCGGCGAGCGTCGACGACCGCCAGTACGACGTGGTCTACATCGAGCCCCTCACCCCCAGCGCACCCCTGCCGCCCGGCCGAAGCCCGGCCAGGCGGTGCTCTCGCCCGCCCTGCAGGCGGTCGGCAGCCAGGTGCGGGGCGAGTACGGCCGGCCCGTGGGCAGCATCGCCCCGGACGGGCTGGAGTCGCCGAGCGAGTACTTCGCGTACGTACGGCCGACCGCCGAGCGGCTGGATCCCGAGGGAATGACCAAGGTCTCGGGCTTCGGCGCCTCCTGGACACCGCCGCTCGGCGAACACCTCTACAACTTCGGCTCGAACGAGTTCACCTGGGCGTACCTGGCACTGGTGGGCCTCCCGGCCGGGCTGTTCGTGGTCATCGCCGCGCGGGTCGGCGCGGCCGCACGGGACCGCAGGACAGCGATCCTGACCGCACTGGGCGCCTCGGGCGGAGCCCGGGCCTGGTTCACGGCGGGGGAGGCGTTCGTACCCGTGGCCCTCGGCGCGGCGGTGGCGGCCGTGCTGGTCGCTCCCGTACTCCTCACCGACGTGCCGTTGCCCGTCGTCGACTTCGTGCTGTACTCGCCCGACGCCCGCGCCGCGCTCCCCGGCCTCGTCGCCGCGGCGCTGGGCCTGCCGTTCGCCGTTCTGGCCGCCGTGGTGCTGCTGCAGCCGCCGTACCGGCCGGGCGCCTCGACCCGGCCCGTGAGCGCCGGACGGCGCCGCGAGTGGATGCTGTGGCTGTTCCCCGTCGCCCTCTTCGGAACGGTGCGAGGCACGGACCTGGCCCCCTACGACCTGCGCCTGCCCGTCCTGGCGGCCGGCAGCGTGATCACCGTCGCCCTGTTGCCCGGCGTGACCGGTGCCGTGGTGTCCTCCGTCGGACCCGTACTGGCGAGGTCAGGTGCCGCGCGCGGCCGGGTCGGCATGCTGGTCGCCGGCCGGCGGCTCGCGGTGGGCGCCCGTCCGGTCGCGCGACTGGTGGCCGCCGTGGTCGTCGCGATCGGTCTCGCCGCCCAGGGGCAGATCGCGATCAGCCTGTTCACGGACACGAGCGATCAGGTCCACGCTGTGGAGGAACACCTCGGCACCAGCGTGGTGGGCGTGTCGACCACCCTGTCCACGACCATGGCCGACGTGCCGTCGTTCGAACGGGCCCTGGGGACGGGAGTGCACGCCCTGGCCGTGAAGAGGAACTTCCGGACGGGACGGATCGATCTCATCGCGGACTGCCCTGCCTGGCACGGGCTGGGGGTCGATTGTCCGGCCGCGGTCCCTGCCGAACTGCGTACGCGCCACGCAGGCCTGGCCCAGGCGGCGGAGCTGGAGCGGTCGGTCGGAACGCGCCTCTACGCCAGTGAGGGGGACGTGTCCAAGATGGTGCGTACGTCCGAGGAGCCGGCCCTGGTGGTCGTGGCTCAGGACGGCCGACAACTGTCGCTCGCACAGGTGCACCGAGCCGCCAACGCGCATCTGGCGATGGCGACGGACGTGCGGGTGTTCGCGATGGAAGGCACCCTCGGTGGGAGCGGGGAGGGTATCGCGGCTCAGCGGTGGCTGGAACTGCTCTCCGTCGCGGGGGTGCTGGTGATCGTGGCCGTGGCCGGCATCGGCTCCGTGGCCCAGTTCGTCCGGACGGGCCGCGAACTGGGCCCGGTCTCGGTGCTCAGCGGCAACGGCCGCGTGTACTACGCGGTCTCCGTCTGGTCACTCCTCGCGCCCACCGCCTTCGCGGTGTCCGCGGCCGTCGCCGTGACCTGGTACGTGACCACACCGCTGATGGCGGACTCCGCCGACCGGCTGGCCGCGCTGTCGGCGGTGGGCGCGGCCGGGCTGGGATGCGCGGTGGTGATGGCCTGGTGGGGCGCACGGACGGCGTCGGCGGCGGGGCTGTTGTGGCGCCCGCGCAACGAGTGACGCGAAGCGTCTGCCGGCGACGGCCGAAGGGGTGCCGTTCGTAGGCGACGCGGAGGACCTGCCGCGGCCGAGGGGTGTGGGCATACGGCCCACACCCCTCTGTCGTTTGCCGCCTGGCGCCTGGCGCCTGGCGCCTGGCGCTTCTCCGCGAGGTATGAGCCGTGCGCCTGCTGCACGGAACCCACGATCGGGTGCGATGCGGTGCGGTGCGGGGCCGTCAGGGCCTTCGTGGGCCGTCGTTCGCGGTGGCGTTCGGCGTCAGGGGGTCCGTCGGGTGGTGCGCCGCGGGCACCTGTGCCTGCCACACGATGCGGGAGGCATGGACGCGGTTGTCGACGTCGAGCTTCGTGTAGACCCCGCGGATATGGTCCTTGACCGTGTGCGTGCTGATGCCCAGCGTCGCCGCCATGGCAGGGGTCGAGACCCCGTCCGCCATGAGATGCAGGATCTCCCGTTCCCGGGAACTGAGCTTGCGCAGCAGACCGCGCGCCGCGGCCACGTCGTCGGCCGCACGGCTGGGCTGAAGGTACTGGTCGACCAGGAACTGTGCCGCCACGGGGCCGAGAGCGATCGTCCCCGCGGCGGCTGCCCTCACCGCCCACGGCAGGTGCCGCAAAGAGTCACCGCGCAGCAGGATTCCGCGGGCTCCGTGGCGGAGCAGGATGCGTGTGGAGTGTTCCGACAAGTGGCCGACCAGTACGACGTGCGCCGGCGCCGGGACGGAGGCATGGGCCATCCGCTGTGCCGCGGCTGCCGGTGACCGGAGGACCTCGAGGGCCTCCTTCGGACTGTGGTGGCTGGTGACCAGAACGTCCGGACGGGACGTCCGCGCCACGTGCGACGCCCGGTCCACCGAGTCCTCGCCCACGATCCGGATCCGTTCGTCCACCTCCAGGACACGTTTGACTCCGGCGCGTTCCAGCGCCTGCCGACCGAGAATGCCCACGCGTACCACGATCTTCGTCCTCCCCCGGTTCCCCACCCACTCGCCGTGCAGCAGCCCTTGGTCATCGCCGACGTGGTCACGGTCGGCGGTACGGGCACGGCGGGCGGAGCCGGTCAAGCTCCGCTGTCACTCAGCATGCACGCAGCGTGTACGTTCTCGACACCTTCAGCTTGTTGCAAGGGCGAGGAGCGGAGGGCGTTCGTATCGGTGCATATCGTTTTTTGTCTGACGCCTGCGTGGGGTGACCCGTGTTGCGGACCGGGGCGCGGCCGCGCATAGTTGCGCTGCGGAAAGATCCGGAACCGGGGGTGGGATGGGCGATGACCGGGCACGGGGCGGAGGAGCATCCACACGGTGCCGATCGGCTGTGCGCGGCCGGGGACCGCGTGTACTCCCGGGCCGTACGGCGGGGCCGGGTGCCGCGCCGGGACGCGGAGACGGTGCCCTGCCTGCTGGAGCTGGCCCTGCTGCACCCCGACCCCGACGACATGGACTGGTTCGTGCCGACCTCCCCGCAGGAGGTCATGACCCGGCTGCTGCGCGGGGTGCGTGACGAGGTCAGCGCCAGCGAACGGCGCGTGGGCTCCGCGGTGGAGGCCTTCGAGCGGTACGCGGGCCTCGGCCGGCAGGTCGTGAGCCCGGCCGCCACGGAGGGCACGGCGGTCCGCGTGCTGGACGGGCTGGCCCGGATCCAGGCTGCCATGGACGAGGCGACACAGGCCTGCTCGACGGAAGTGCTCACCGTCCAGCCCGGCGGCATCCGGCGTGAGCACGAGCTGGCGGAGGGGCTGCCGCGGGCGCTGGCGCTGCGCGGGCGCGGGGTGCGGATGCGGGACCTGTACACGCATGTCGCCCGGCACGGCCAGGGGCTGCTCAACTACCTGGAGCTGATGGGCGACGCGGTGGAGGCACGCACCCTCGACGAGGTCGTCGACCGCCTCATCCTCTTCGACCGCACGGTGGCCTTCATCCCCGCCAACAGCGACCACACGATGGCTCTCGAACTACGCCACCCCGCGCTGATCACCTACCTCGTCACGGTCTTCGAGCGCCTGTGGCAGCTGGCGATCCCGCTGACGGCCCCTCTCCCCGACACTGGCATCGAAGGCATCTCCCACCGCGAGCAGTCCATCGCGGCGCTGCTGGCGGAGGGCCACCAGGACGCGGCGATCGCGGAGCGGCTGGGCATAAGCGTCCGTACGGCCCGCGCCCACATCGCCCGCCTCTCGGAGACCCTGGGCGCGGCCAGCCGCACGCAGTTGGGCGTACGCATAGCCAAGGCCGGCCTGGACAACGCCCCCGCCGGCACGGCGGCGGCCACACCCTTCACCGTTCCTGGTCCAGAATCCCCGACCGTCCGATGAGATAGCCGAGCTGTGCGCGGCTCTCACTGCCGAGGGTGGCGGCGAGTTTGGCGATGTGGACGCGGGCGGTACGGACGTTCAGGCCGAGGCGTTCGGCGATGGCGGCGTCGGTGTGTCCTTCGACGAGGAGTGCGGCTATGGCGCGCTGGCGGGGGGTGATGCCGTCGAGGGTGGGCTGGTGGACGGCTTCGGGGTGCATGGGGGTGGCCAGGTGCCAGAAGCGGTCGAAGGTGTTGACGAAGTACGTGACGAGGGCGGGGTGGCGTACTTCGAGGGCGAGGGAGCGGTCGGCACTGGCGGGGATGAACGCGACCGTACGGTCCACGATGATGAGGCGTTCCGTGATTTCGTCCAGGGTGCGCGCCTCCACGTCCCCGGTGAGTTGCTCGTAGCGGGCGTGTGTGTAGGGGGAGTGGCGGACGGTGTGCTGGTACAGAGCGCGGATGCGGGCGCCGCGGTCGAGGAATGCCTGGTCCCGTTCCATGGCGGCGTCGTGGACGTCAGGGCGTCTGGTGAGGTGGGGGCCGTACGGCTGGATGCTCAGTACCTGGGTGTCCGCCTCGGCCATGGCTTCGGCGATGGCCTGGCTCGTCCGCTCCTTGCTGCTGAGGATCCTCAGTCCCGGAGTGTCCTCGCTCGCCGCGTCATGTCTTCCGAGGCGTATGAGGGGCTCGATGGCATCGGCGATGCGTTGCCCGCGCCGCCGTTCGTCGGCGATGCGGTCCTCCGAGGCGCGCAGCAGCCGTTGCAGGGCGACCGTCGGTGCGACCGGCTCCAGCCGGGTCAGGTCTTCGACAGTCGGGTGCATGAGGCCCGTGTCGATGAGGCAGGGCGCCGCTAAGGCCTCCGCGCTGGGGAGGCACTCGTCGCGCAGAGCGCGTGCGTAGAGTTCGAGGCCTGTCTCACACACCATCTCCGATCTGTGCTCGTGTGCCTCGTCGGTCACGGCTGGCTCTCTTCACCCAGATCCCGGTGTTCCTGTTCGAGGATTCCCGACTGTGCGATGAGGTAGCCGAGTTGAGCGCGGCTTCCGCTGCCGAGGACGGTGGCCAGCTTGGCTATGTGGGCGCGGCAGGTGCGGACGTTCATACCGAGCCGGCGCGCGATCGCCTCGTCGACGTGGCCCTCCACGAGGAGCTTGGCTATGGAGTGCTGGATGTCGGTGATGCCGTCGGGGGCGGTCTCGTAGGGGGCGCCGGCGGACAGTGGCACCGCGCGACCCCACATGAACTCGAACACCTTGGTGAGGTAGCGCACCAGTCCGGGGTGGCGCAGTTCCAGGGCGACCTGCCGGTCATCACGGACGGGGATGAAGGCGACGGCCTCGTCACAGATGATGAGGCGCTCGACGAGTTCGTCGATGGTGCGGTACTCGACCTTGCCGTTCGCGAACTGGTCGACGTAGGCGAGCCGTTCGGGGTTGTACCGCGCGGTGTGCTGGTAGAGGGTTCGGATGCGCACCCCGCGCTCGATCAGCGGCTTGTCACGCTCCAGTGCTTCCACGAGGCGGTTCTCGGCGCTGCGGGCGCTGCCACTCGGCTGAACAGTGAGCATCTCGGTCCGGCAATGGGCCGTGGCCAGGTCGAGAGCCGCGTTGATGCGGTCCAGGCCTTCCAGCACGCTGATGGAGTGGGTCGGGGCGATGTCCTGGACACCGAGGGCCATGAACGGCTCGAAGATTTCGGAGAGTGCGATCGACGCCCGTCGATGCTCGGTGATGTCGCGCTCGATGGGGTTGAGCCGTTGCGCCAGGGCGATCGCCGGGGGTACAGGACGCAGCCATTCCGCATCATCCGGATCGGGGTGAAGCAGCGCGAACTCCACCAGGCACGGAGCGGACTCGGCCTCGGTCCGCAGGATGCGTCCCGTTCGCAGAGCATCTGCGTAAAGGCGCCTTCCGTCCTCACAGAGCTCGGTAACCGCATGGGGATGTGTCGCATTAGTCCCATTCGATACCAAATCTCCACCCCCCAGGGTCCTGAACGTGCAGGAACATGATGCACCGATTGTGTGGCCATGACGTGCCTGAATGAGCCATCGTCTTATCGGACGGGGGATAGAGGGGATCTTCAAGTGAGGACGAAGCCGACTATGGGTAAGAAAATGCTTCGCTCGGTGCTTGTTGTCGCCGCCTCCGCCGTTGTGGCCTTCGGAGCTCTGGCTGGCCTCTCCGGTGCGAAGAGCGACGCGCACGGTGCGGTTGTTGGAGTCCAGATTGCGCCAGCCGTCGGTGACGTGGTAGCCAGTCCCCCGGCGGACAGCAAGTGGGACTGATCGCGATGACCACGCCACCCGACGACCGCTCCTTCCGCCGAGAAATGGCCACCGCCTACCGTTCCGGCTGGCACTTCATCGATCTGGCCACCGCTATCCCCCACAGCGGTGACTCGTTGATGGTGACGGTGTTCGGTGAACCGGTGGTCGTCACCCGGGACGACGACGAGGACGTACGGGCCTACCGGTGCCTGCGTCGCCCCCGGGGCGCGCCGCAGCCGGTGCGGTGCGCCATCCGGTACGGAATGATCTTTGTGAACCTCGACCAGCGTGACCATCAGCTGGTGGAGCCCGAAGCCCCGGGCGCCATGACCATCTCAGCCACCCCCCGCAGTGCCTGACGCGATTCCCCCGTCGTTGTAGATCGCTCAGGCGCTTCCCCCCGCAGCGGCGTCACCGTGACCTGAACACGGTGACGCCGCTGCAGTTTTACGTGAAACCCCGCCGTAACGGCGCTTTCCGTCGCCGGTGTTCCCGCCGCCCCGGCGAAGAGTGGCCGAGATCAGCGGTGCGCCCCGCGCTCATCTGTGCTGGGCGATCACTCACCTGTTGCCCATCGCCGACGTCAGTTCGATCTCGATGACCACGCGCGACGGATTCGGCGACGGCGTCCGCCCGTACCGCTCCGCGTAGCGCCGTTCCGCCTCCGCGACGCGTGCCGGGTCCGTGGAGACCGTCGCGCGGCCCTCCAGGGTGGCCCAGCGCCGTCCGTCGACCTGGCAGACGGCGACCCGGGCCCCCTCGGCGCCCGCGGCCGTCACGTTCCGCACCTTGGCGCTGGACTTGTTCGCGATGACCCGGGCCAGGCCGGCCTCGGGGTCGTACGTGACGCCGACGGGCACGACGTGCGGCGAGCCGTCGGGCCGGGGCGTCGTGAGCGTGCACAGGTGCCGTTCGCGCCAGAAGCTGAGACGGTCGGGATCCGGGTGCCGCGGATCCGTTGCGGAGGAGGCCATGGGCGTGAATGTACTGCCCGCGGTCGGTGTACCCGGCCCGGTACCGGTACTTGTGCAGCGGCACGCGTGCCCGCCTGCACGCGTGCGTGCGCGCCACCCCCGCTCGCCGCCGCCGGAACGGATCTCCCGCCGAGCCACCCCCGAGAAGCTGTCCTTGTGGACCTGAGTGGAATAGACTCAACTTTGTGCACGTTGACCCAGTCAGTGTTCCAGTCGGTGTTGCTTCGGCAGCGCTGAGGGAAACCGGTTGACGCAAGGAGCGAGGAGGAGACAGCCACCGTGGACGCCGAGCTGACCAACAGGAGCCGGGACGCGATCAACGCGGCCAGTACCCGCGCCGTGTCCGGAGGCCACCCGGACCTGACACCCGCCCACCTGCTGCTCGCGCTGCTCGAGGGCCAGGACAACGAGAACATCACCGACCTGCTGGCCGCCGTCGACGCGGACCAGGCGGCCGTACGGGCGGACGCCGAGCGCGTGCTCGCCGGCCTGCCCAGCGTGACCGGATCCACCGTCGCGCCCCCGCAGCCCAACCGCGAGATGCTCTCCGTCATCGCCGACGCCTCCGAGCGCGCGAAGGACCTGGGCGACGAGTACCTGTCCACGGAGCACCTGCTCATCGGGATCGCCGCGAAGGGCGGCCGGGCCGGCGACGTACTCTCCCAGCAGGGCGCGAGCGCGAAGAGGCTGCTGGAGGCGTTCCAGAAGGCGAAGGGAGGGCGCAGGGTGACCACGCCCGATCCCGAGGGCCAGTACAAGGCTCTCGAGAAGTTCGGAACCGACTTCACCGCGGCCGCGCGGGAGGGCAAGCTCGACCCGGTCATCGGCCGGGACCAGGAGATCCGCCGGGTGGTCCAGGTGCTGTCCCGGCGCACCAAGAACAACCCCGTCCTCATCGGCGAGCCCGGCGTCGGCAAGACCGCCGTCGTCGAGGGGCTCGCGCAGCGGATCGTCAAGGGCGACGTGCCCGAGTCGCTGCGCAACAAGCGGCTGGTCGCGCTGGACCTCGGCGCGATGGTCGCCGGAGCCAAGTACCGCGGCGAGTTCGAGGAGCGGCTGAAGACCGTTCTCGCCGAGATCAAGGGCAGCGACGGGCAGATCATCACGTTCATCGACGAGCTGCACACCGTCGTCGGAGCAGGCGCGGGCGGTGACTCCGCGATGGACGCCGGCAACATGCTGAAGCCGATGCTGGCCCGCGGCGAGCTGCGCATGGTCGGCGCGACGACCCTGGACGAGTACCGGGAGCGGATCGAGAAGGACCCCGCCCTGGAGCGCCGCTTCCAGCAGGTGCTGGTGGCCGAGCCCGGTGTCGAGGACACCATCGCGATCCTGCGCGGGCTCAAGGGACGCTACGAGGCCCACCACAAGGTGCAGATCGCCGACAGCGCGCTGGTCGCCGCGGCCACGCTCTCCGACCGGTACATCACCTCCCGCTTCCTCCCCGACAAGGCCATCGACCTCGTCGACGAGGCCGCCTCCCGGCTGCGCATGGAGATCGACTCGTCCCCGGTCGAGATCGACGAACTCCAGCGGGCCGTCGACCGGTTGCGGATGGAGGAGCTGGCGCTCGTCAAGGAGACCGACGCCGCCTCGCGCGAACGCCTGGACAAGCTGCGCCGCGACCTCGCCGACAAGGAGGAGGAGCTGCGCGGCCTCACCGCCCGCTGGGAGAAGGAGAAGGAGTCCCTCAACCGCGTCGGTGAGCTGAAGGAGAGGCTCGACGACCTGCGCGGCCAGGCCGAACGGGCCCAGCGCGACGGCGACTTCGACACCGCGTCCAAGCTGCTGTACGGGGAGATCCCCACCCTGGAGCGCGACCTGGAGGCCGCCTCCGAGGCGGAGGAGGCGTTGTCGACTTCCGCCTCCGGCGAGGGCGCCCGCGACACCATGGTCAAGGAGGAGGTCGGCCCCGACGACATCGCGGACGTCGTCGGTTCCTGGACCGGCATCCCCGCGGGCCGGCTCCTGGAGGGCGAGACCCAGAAGCTGCTGCGCATGGAGGACGAGCTCGGGCGGCGGCTGATCGGCCAGACCGAGGCCGTGCGGGCCGTGTCGGACGCGGTGCGGCGCACCCGCGCCGGGATCGCCGACCCGGACCGGCCCACCGGTTCCTTCCTCTTCCTCGGCCCCACCGGTGTCGGCAAGACCGAACTCGCCAAGGCACTCGCCGACTTCCTCTTCGACGACGAGCGGGCCATGGTCCGCATCGACATGTCGGAGTACGGGGAGAAGCACAGCGTCGCCCGGCTGGTCGGCGCGCCTCCCGGGTACGTCGGCTACGAGGAGGGCGGCCAGCTGACGGAGGCGGTCCGCCGCCGCCCGTACAGCGTCGTGCTCCTCGACGAGGTGGAGAAGGCGCACCCGGAGGTCTTCGACGTCCTGCTCCAGGTGCTGGACGACGGGCGGCTGACCGACGGTCAGGGCCGCACGGTCGACTTCCGCAACACCATCCTGGTCCTCACCTCCAACCTGGGCAGCCAGTTCCTGGTGGACCCCCTGCTCAGCGAAGAGGAGAAGAAGGAACAGGTGCTGCTGACTGTCCGGTCCTCCTTCAAGCCGGAGTTCCTCAACCGGCTCGACGACCTGGTGGTCTTCTCGGCGCTGGACAAGGACGAACTCGCACGCATCGCGCGCCTGCAGACCGACCGGCTCGCGAAGCGGCTCGCCGAGCGCCGGCTCACCCTGGAGATCACGGACGCGGCGCTGGTCTGGCTCGCCGACGAGGGCAACGACCCGGCCTACGGGGCGCGCCCGCTGCGCCGTCTCGTCCAGACCGCGATCGGCGACCGGCTCGCCAAGGAGATCCTTTCCGGTGAGATCAAGGACGGCGACACGGTCCGCGTGGACACGTTCGGCGACGGTCTGATCGTGGGGCCGTCGACGGGCAAGACGCTGTAGCGCGCCGCCGCACCAGGGCGGAAACGGCCCCGGCACGACCGTGCCGGGGCCGCTTCGTGCCCTGAATGAGCCACTGGCGCGCGACGCGTCGGTGCAGTCGGTTGCTGGTCACGGGCCAAGCGAGAGAGGGTGGGGTGTGTACGTCTGGTCTCAGCTATGGCCGGACGAGCCAGACGACCGCAGGAGTGTCCAAGTATGTCCATCGACCCGTCCTCGATCCCGAATTTCGGCGGCCAGCCCGAGCCGCAGCCCGGCGGACCGGCGGGCCCCGTCGTTCCGGATCAGGACCTCGTGAAGCAGCTCCTCGACCAGATGGAGCTCAAGTACGTCGTCGACGACGAGGGTGACCTCGCGGCGCCGTGGGAGCAGTTCCGTACGTACTTCATGTTCCGCGGCGAGGGGGACCAGCAGGTCTTCTCGGTGCGGACGTTCTACGACCGCCCGCACGGGATCGACGAGAAGCCCCAGCTTCTCGAGTCGATCGACGACTGGAACCGGCGCACGCTGTGGCCGAAGGTCTACAGCCACACGCACGACGACGGCACGGTCCGTCTCATCGGCGAGGCGCAGATGCTGATCGGCACCGGCGTCAGCCTGGAGCACTTCGTGTCGTCCACGGTCAGCTGGGTGCGGGCCGCGATCGAGTTCGACAAGTGGCTCGTCGAGCAGCTCGGCCTGGAGCAGGACGTCGACGGCACGGGCACCGAGAAGCCCGACGAGTCCGGCGGTGACGTGGAGTAGTCCGCGGCGAGCCGACGGTTCACAGGGGTGTGTGGTTGAGGACGACCAGGTACGCCCCGTAACCGAAGGAGAGCCCGGCCAGGGCGCCGACCACCAGGACGGCGTGCCACGGCCGGGCTCTCGCCGTCCGTACGAGCGCCCGGGCGGGCGGGAGCAGCAGCGGGAACGCCGGCAGCAGGAAGCGCGGCTTGCACTCGAAGTAGCCGGAGCCGCCGAGCGCCACGACGAGCAGGACGCCGCAGTAGGCCACCAGCGGGAGCGGTGCGCGGTCGGCGATCAGCAGGGCGAAGAGCAGCACGGCGAGGGCCACGAGCAGCATGGCCAGCGGGAACACGGCCCGCCCTCCGTGCAGCAGCACCTGCCGGGCGAAGTCGAGCGAGCCCGCGCCGAAGTCGAAGCGTGAGCCCCAGCCCCGCTGCACGGTGAAGTAGCCGCCGAGCAGATCGCCCTTGAGGTGGCCCACCCACAGGACGTAGCCGCCCCAGCCGAGCGGGGCGAGCGCGGCGCCCGTCCACAGCCTGTGGGTAACTTTTCCCCGGCGCCGCGCCGCCTCGTACGCCGCCGTCAGGAGGACGGCCGCGGCGACGGCGAACCCGTTCGGGCGCGAGAGGCCCGCACAGGCCGCGAGGGCGCCCGCCCACAGCCACCGTCCGCTGAGCACCGCGTACAGCGACCAGGCGGCGAAGGCGGCGAGCACGGGTTCCGTGTACGCCATGGTCAGGACGATGGAATGGGGCAGCAGCCCCCACAGCACGACCAGTGCGGTGCCGACCGCGCGGCCGTGCAGCCGGGCCCCGACCGCGTACACCCCGCAGGCGGCGACGGCCGTGGCGAGCCAGGACACGAGCAGCGCCGCCGTGCCGCCGCTCACCGGCAGGACGGCCCCGGCGGCCCGGACGAGCCCCGGATACAGGGGGAAGAAGGCCAGGTCACTGTTGGTGAGCCAGGGTCGGTAGTGCAGGGTGCGCCCGTACCCGTCCGCCGCGATCGCCAGGTACCAGACCGAGTCCCAGGAATGCCCGAGCAGGGCGAGCGGATGCTTGTCCGCGGCGCGCGCGACGAGGGCGAGCACACCGGCTCCGACGATCCTGGCGGCCGCGAACAGCGTCAGCGCGGCGAGCGCGGCCCGCACCCGGACGTCCACGGCGAGGGCCGGACGCCGGGCGAGGAGGGCGGGGAGACGGCCGGGCGGGGAGGAGGCCCGGGGGGTGCCGTCCGCGGTGGCGGACTGCTCCGGACGGTCGTTCGGTGCGAGAGCGCTCGAATGGGTCACCTTGGCACTGTGCGTCCCCTGCGCCCCGAATCGCACGCTTTCCGGGCCCGCGTCGGCAGGAATACCGGTATGAATGACCCGCCCTGATGCCGCCCGCGGCCGACCGCGCGCCCACGCCCTCGATGAGAGCGTGTTCCCCGGTTCAAGTGCACTCGCCGGGCCGTTCCCAATGCCTCGCAGCGCCGTCTGAGTACAGGTACTCAGACGGCTGATGGCCGATACGGATGGGGCAGGTGATGCGGCGTAGCTACTGTGCTTCTCGACCACCGCAGGGTGAAGTCCTGCTTGCACGTCATCTTGGCGGCGTACGACGGGACACGGGGAGGGCCACGCATGGCGTGGGAGGAATGGGACCAGCTCAAAGCGGCAGCGACTGAGCGCCACGCGACGGGAATGCAGATCGATCAGTTGCCTGCCGACCCCGGCGGATCCACTGGCAGCCCCACCGGAGGCGGCGGTGTGGGGACTCTCAAGCACTCACACGGGCCGTGGACGCGGGCTGCGACCGCCGCCGACGATCTGCGGACGAGCACGGGCAAGTCCAAGACCGACTTGAGCTCATCCCATGACGGTGTGGGGACAGGGGTAGAGGGGCTCGCGAGCCTGGGTGCCCTGAGGGTCGTGCTCGCTTCATGGGAGAGGCGTCTGGGAGACGTTCGGGATGAGTGCGACGCACTGGGACCCAAGTTGCGCGACGTCGCCCGGGATCTGGGTGAAGCGGACGTCAAAGCGGGTGCCAGGGCTGATTCGGTGAAGGTGGCCGGCGTCGGGAGGGGCGAGTAACGCATGGGCTCAACACTGAACTGGCAGCAACTGAGGGATCTCAAATTGTCCGAGCTCTCTGACGCAGCCGATGGCTGGGCCGCGGCATTGCGACATGCCGACTCCGCGCGCGAGCAGGTCGACGGCCGCATGAGTGGCCCGCTCGACAAGACCCAAGAGAGCGATTCGGCGAAGGCTGCGGTGAAGCGCATCAGGCGGCTGAGTGAAAACTATTACTACATTCAGGCCGAGTGCGGGCTTATTCGCGGCAGCATCGATGGTCTGGTAACAGAGCTGATGGTACAGCGTAGGAACCTGCGCGAGGCCCTTGATGACGCTGCGGTCCTCGGCTACAGCGTCAATACGAACGGAAGCGTCGAATATCCCGCCGGTGGAGCAAATGGGCTGACTGAGGGAGAAGTTCCGGGAGGAACAGCCTCGCGTACTTCGGCCGGAATACCGTCGAGGTTTCCGATCAGGCCGGGAAATGCGGACACATACTCATCGCGCTGGCCTGAAGTGAGGTCATCCCACCACATTTTTACATCACGAGGAGATCCATCGAGCGGAATGGCATCCTTGAGGTACGGCATCGCGGAGGCACCAGCGGTATCGATATCGGAAGCCACATCCGCCCACGTCTTGGTGTCAACACGCAGTCCAGGCGCGGCCTCCAACTCCTTCAGCGCTGCACAGTAGCGTGCGTCAACCTCTTGAGCTCGGAGCACAGCAAAAGAGATGCAGTCGGCAATCTCCTTGGCTTTCGCATAATGCGGATTGGGGCTTTTGAACTGACGGCCATCTTGCCCCATCCCCGGCTGATACCGCCCTTTTCCACCGGAAGACGGGCTCGGGTTACTTGAGTCAAACCGACCATTCTGACCGTAAAACTCGACGAGGGCAGTAATCCACCCATGTTTTTGCTGGGTGTAGGGGATGACGGAAATGGACGGGCGATCGTCAGCTACGGGAACCCTGACACCTCCAAGAATGTTTCCGCATATGTTCCTGGGCTCGCCACCGCACTCGATGGCGACTTCGCCGACGGCACTGTCCGACGGGCGCTTCAGACTGCGAAGGGTGCATATAAATATAATCACTCCACTGCTTTCATCGTCTGGCTCGGATACGATGCTCCCGGATTCACTGAGGTTGGGTCTACTGCCGACGCAGACAAAGGCGCCCCCGCCTATCGAAGCTTCATGGAGGGCATACAGGCAACCAACGAAAAGGAAAACCCGCACATTACAGCTATCGGGCACTCGTATGGATCCCTTGTGGTAGGGACAGCTGCCAGGGAGCATGGTGGAATCCCGGGTGTGGATGACATCGTCCTTCTGGGAAGCCCAGGAACGGGTGCGCAGAGTGCGAGTGAACTCAATGTCGGCGATGGGCACGTTTTTGCCGCGTCTGCCGGTAATGATCCTGTTTCATGGCTTCCGGCTCGTTCCGGGCTTCTCGGGCCCGTTCCGGCAGTGCTGAGCAACATGGACGGTGATCGTTGGTTCGGAAAAGATCCTGTCAGTGACGGATTCGGCGCCACACGCATTGAGTCGGGTGATGGTCCGCTTCCGATGTGGCTGTCGGGGGAAGGTCCGACTCCCGCTCACTCCGGGTACTTCGATCCGGACAGAAACCCCTCTGCGGCGAACAATATGGCCAAGATCGTCGCTGGGAGATCGGATCTGGTCACGACGGAAGAAGGCCGATGAAGAAATTCCTCCTCCCCATGATCGGTGCGGCGCTCGCGGTCCTTTCCCTTGTGAGTTGCACTGACAATGGCGGCGATTCGGCGAGTGGGCGAGAGGATGCCAAGGTGAATATGCAGGGAGCCGCAGACGAGGCCGACCGATTGATTCAGCGGACGCTCTCCCAAGTGGAGCCTCCCGTCGAATGGGCTCATGACACTTCGGATCACGGCAGCTGCGACGGCCGATCGAGTGGTTATGGAGACGTCACGCGACGCGCGGTCGTCATGACGAAGGTTTCAGATGCCAGGAGGGGTGCGTTCCTCGGCATAATCGAGCGGTATTGGAAGAAGAGTGGACTTGAGATCACCGATGTCAAGTCGAACAATGAGTTCCCTGAGATGTACGCCGAGACAGAGGACGGGTTGCTACGGATGAGCCTGATCGTTGGGGGCGAGGGACAATTCTTTCTTGACGCACAAACTGCTTGCGTCAAGAAATCGGACGTTACTGCGCCATCGACACAAGCGAATGGGCGCAACTACTACGGCCGGGCGATCCCACGTCCCAACGTGGACAGCGTTTTCTGGTCGTCCAACGATCCGATCACTTCTTCGTCAGCCTCCCCGAGGACGTGAGCCGAGTTTCGGGTCCAGCTGACCAGGCGTGGCAGCGGCCCAGTCGCATCGTGGAGAACGTCGTCCTGCTTGCAGAACGCGAACCGCACGAACGGCGCACCCACCTCCCGGTCGTCGTAGACGTATTCACGGGTTGCGCAACAAGCCCACCAGGGGCAACTCCAGCATCGCCGGTGAGTCGGCTGCCGTTCGTGTCCTGCGATGCACGGTCCAAAGTTAGCCCTTCGCGTCGAAGGTGGGGCCTCAGCTTCCGTCCGTCCAGTACTTCTGGAGTCTCGCGACCGCCTCGTCCTTGGTCATTCCCGCCACGGTGTCCTCGCCTACGCCCACCCGGTGGATGAGCAGATGCACAAGGTCAGCGGGAAGGGCCTCGCTCGGCGGCTGTGGGGCACCTCGGTCAGGCAGCTCGCCCTGCTGTGCGCAGGCCCAGAACTCGTCTTCGTCGACGTCCAGTTGGTCCCGCAGGATGTGTCGCCACATCGCGGCGCCGTATGTGGTGCGGTCCACCGGGTGCGAGATTCTGGTGCGCAGGATCCGGCCGTCGTGCAGGGTGAGTTCGTAGGTCACGTGATGGGTACCGGTGCGCCCGCGAGCGTCACGGACGCGTTCCCACTTCTCGGCACGGCAGAAACGGTCATGGTTCTCACGGTCGGGCTGGGGCCGGGTCAACGTTGAGCACCCACCAGCCAGTCGCGCAGTTGTCCGTCGTCGCTGAGAGCGATCAATTGCACCAGGCCCCAGTGGTCCGCGTGGTTGGGTGCGGTCCGCAGCCTGTCCTGCCAGTCCTCGGCATACTCGCGAAGGACCTGGACCATCTCCCCTATGGCTTCGTCGAAGGTGGCCCCGTCGGCGGCCAGTGGCAGGCCGGCCAGGAAGACGGACCAGCCGCCAGCCTCGGCGACCACCTCCGCCTTCGAGGGGCACACCAGCGACAGATACTGGCGCAGCCGCTCCACGTCCACGACTGCCGAGCGCCCGGAGTCACGGCGTACGGTCGCCACCCGTCCCTCGTCGGCCGCGTCGAGAAGGTCCTTCAGGTGTGTGCGTGCCTGGGTGTAGCTCTCGTAGTGGACCGCGGCCATGACCTGCCTCCTTGTTCGCCCCGACCTCTCCAGCGTGCGGGCAGCGGTCACGTACGTCAAGTACTTCATGTACGTGAGAGGGTGTCGTCGCCGGAGACGGGGTCGCCGCCCACGCCGGAGGACGGTCCGCTCGCGGTACTGTGCGGCGAGTGCGGGCGGACCGGGGTTTGCCGCCGGAAGTGGGAATTCCGGAGGCGCGTTGATCTCAACGATGCTGGAATCGTTTAGGGCCCCCGAGGAGAATCGTTGAGCGCGCGCATCCTGGTCGCCGAGGACGACGAAAAACATCTCGTCTCATCCGGATCTATCTGGAACGGGAAGGCAACGCCGTGCAGGTCGTGGCCGACGGCCGGGCAGCGCTGGAACGGGCGCGTGCGACGGGGCCCGATCTCATCGTTCTCGACGTGATGCTGCCGCTCGCCGACGGGCTCGACGTGTGCCGAATTCTGCGTGCCGAGGCCCACGAGGTACCGATTCTGCTGCTGACCGCGCGCAGCACCGAGGAGGACATGCTCCTCGGCCTCGACCTGGGGGCCGACGACTACCTCACCAAGCCCTACAGTCCCCGCGAACTCACCGCGCGGCTACGGGCGCTGCTGCGGCGCTCCAGGAAAGGCGGCGCGGCCGGCGACAAGGTGCTGCGGGTCGGCGCGGTCGAACTGGACACCGCCCGCTTCGAGGTCCGGGTGGCAGGCCGTCCCGTGGCGCCGACCTCCAAGGTTCTCGATACTGGAGGCTCTTGCCCGCGAGCCGGGGCGGGTGTGCACCCGGGCCCGGATCATCGAGCGTGCCTTCGGCTTCGACAGCGACGTACTCGAGCGCACGGTGGACGCCCACGTGCGCAACCTGCGCCGGAAGCTGGGGGACGACCCCGCCCGGCCGCGCCGTCTGGAGACCGTGTACGGCCGGGGGTACCGCATGGTGGACGGCCCGGCGCCCACCCGGGCGCCCGCGGGGTCCTGACCGGGGCCGGTCAGCCGGCGTCGGTCGGCGACGGTCCGGTCGCGGCGAGCGTGACGGTGAAGGCCGTGCCGGCGCCGACGGTGCTCTCCACGGTGATCGTCCCCTGGTGGTCGGCCACGATCTGGCGGGCGATGGACAGCCCCAGGCCACTTCCTCCGATGGCGCGGCCCCGCGCGTCCGCCCGCCAGAAGCGGTCGAAGAGATGCGGCAGGTCCTCGGCGGGTATTCCCTTTCCGGTGTCCCGCACCCGAAGGCACGCGAGATCGCCGTGCCGGCCCAAAGCCAGTGTCACCGTGCCGCCCGGCGCCGTGGCCCTCAGTGCGTTGCCGACCAGATTGCCGACGACCTGGCGCAGCCGGTCGGCGTCGGCGATGACGTCCACAGGTCGCGGCGCGTTCAGCCGCAGCGCGACACCTGCCGCGTCGGCCTGGGCACGGTGAGCCGTGCCGGCGGCTTCGAGGAGCTCGCGCAGGTCGACGCGCACCCGGTGGTAGGTGAGGCCACCGGCCTCGGCCAGCGCGAGAGCGGAGACTCGTCCCGGACGCCGAGACGGATCACCAGGCGTGGCGGGGCGGCGGAGCCCACGTGCTCCTCGACCAGAGCCGAGGCCACCAGGACCGTACGTCGTCCGCGCCGACCGCGCGGGAACCTCCCCGTGCTCGTGATCGGTCCGCACGACCGCCTCCGCCGTCATCAGCCCTTGAGCACGCAGTTCTCGGAGGCGTCCAGGAACTTCGTGTTCTTCTTCAGCGCCGCGTTGTCGCCGAAGTCGACCTGCCCCTCAGCATCCGGGTCGGGGGCGTCGACCCCGTTCTCCCGCAGGTATGTCACCCACTCGCGCTGGGCGTTCACGTACGCGGCCACGTCGTCGCCGCCACTCGGCGCGGTCGTCCCGCCGGACGCCTTGCCGCCGCCCGCGGTCGGGACCCTCGGGTGTCGCCCCCGCCCCCGCCCCCGCAGCCGGCCAGGGTGATCGCCATGACCGACGCCGTCACCACGGCCGTCAGCACCCGGTTCGTCCTCATCGGTTCTCCCGCCTGCTGTCGCGCCCGACCGTGGGCGCGGCGGGCCTTGCGACCATAGGCCGGAGGTGACGAACAACCTTTGAAGAACCTGTCATCCGATGACTCAGGGGTGCGTAGTCCTCGAGGGAGACGGTGACGGCCGGCTCATGCCTCCGGTGCGGCATGGTTCCGGAGGAGGCTCAGGGCTCCCGTCTGCGGGGCCGCGCGTGGCGTCAGCGTGCGAACTTTTCGATGGCTGCGGGGGTGACGGGGGTGAAGAAGTTGACGAGGTTGCCGTCGGGGTCGCGGAACAGCAGCGACCGGTTGCCCCAGGGCATCGTGGTGGGCTTGGTGACGAAGTCGGTGACGAAGCCGGTCAGGTTCTGGTGAACGCGGTCCACGTCGTCGACGAGGAACTCGGTGATCACGCTGTGGTTGTCCGCCGGGCGGGCAGAGCCCGGGGCGAACAGCGGGACGGTGCGGGTGCCGGCGATCGCGAGGGTGGCGCCCCCGGTCCTGAGTTCGGCGAAGTCCTCGGTGGCCCACGTCGCCCGCGCCCCCGTGGCCCGCTCGTAGAAGTCGACGAGGCGCGCTACGTCGCCGGTGATGATGCGGATAGAGACGAAGTCCATGGGAATCTCCTCGGCTGTGCTGAAGGCGTGCACTGCGCAGGCTAGGAGAAATAGTGGACAGAATCGGTCCTGTATTCGCAGTAGGCTGCGACCATGTCCCGACCGACCGCCCGCGTGCTGACGCTCCTGGAGCTGCTGCAGTCGGGCGGCACCCGGACGGTGGCAGAACTCGCCGACCGGCTCGGCGTCGAAGGGCGCACCGTGCGGCGGTACGTGGACCAGCTGATCGACCTCGATGTGCCCGTGGAATCGGTGCGCGGCCGCTACGGCGGGTACCGGCTCGCCCCCGGGTACCGCCTGCCTCCGCTCATGCTCAGCGACGACGAGGCGCTGGCCGTGCTGCTCGGCCTGGTCGCGGGCCGCCGAGCGGGGTTGACGACGACGGAGCGCACGGCGAGCGAGACGGCATCGGCGAAGATCCGGCGAGTGCTGCCCAAGCACATCGCCCGCCGGCTCGACACACTCCTGGCAGCTCTCGCCTTCACGGATCAGCACGGCGAGTTCGACACCCCGGACGCTGGAGTCCTGCTCACCCTCGCCGATGCGGTGCGCCACCGCCGGCCGGTCTCGATCCGCTACACCGACCGCGACGGACGGCCCAGCGAACGCACGCTGCACGCGTACGGGATCGTCGCCCATGCCGGCCGGTGGTACGTCACGGGCGAGGACGCCAGGATCGGCGAGGACCGGACCCTCCGGCTCGATCGCATCGCGGACGCGCGGACCCTGCCCGGCTCGTTCGAGGCGCCCGCGGGGCCCGGTCCGGCACAGCGCGTGCTGTCGGGGTTCGCCACGGCCGAGTACCGGCATGAGGTGACCCTGCGGATCCACGGGACAGTCGAGCAGATCCGCGCCCGCCTTTCCGTCAGCGTCGCGCGCCTGGAGGAACACGAGCCCCTGGCCGGCCAGGACCGGGCGACCGAGCGCTGGCTGCGCGTCGAGCTGCGGGCGAAGCGACTCGACTGGTTGCCTCCGGTACTCGCCTCGCTCGACCGGCCGTTCGTCATCGAGCGCCCCGACGAACTCCGTGACCTCGTCACCGCGCTCGCCGACCGCCTCACGGCCTCCGCCCGCCGAGCCTGACCGCGGGGGACCGATGCCATGAGACGGCGCACCTAGGGGGCGAGCGCCTTGAGTCGGGAGGCCGCCTCTTCCAGCACCCCCGTCTGCTTGCAGAACGCGAACCGCACGAAGGGCGCGCCCTCCTCCCGGTGGTCGTAGAAGACCGCGTTCGGGATGGCGACGACTCCCGCGCGCTCGGGCAGGGCGCGGCAGAAGGCGAAGCCGTCGCTCTCGCCCAGGGGGCGGATGTCGGTGGTGATGAAGTAGGTGCCCGCGGTCCTGAAGACCCCGAAACCCGCCTCCGCCAGGCCGCCCGCCAGCAGGTCCCGCTTGGCCAGCATGTCCTCGCGGAACGCGGTGAAGTAGCTGTCGGGCAGGGCGAGTGCCTCGGCGATGGCGTACTGGAACGGGCCCGAGGACACGTACGTCAGGAACTGCTTCGCCGAGCGGACCGCCGAGACCAGTGCGGGCGCAGCCGTCACCCAGCCGACCTTCCAGCCCGTGAACGAGTACGTCTTGCCCGCGCTGCTGATCGTGACCGTCCGTTCGCGCATCCCGGGGAAGGTGGCGAGCGGGATGTGTTCGGCGTCGTCGAAGACCAGGTGCTCGTAGACCTCGTCGGTGATCACCAGCAGGTCGCGCTCGACGGCGAGCCGGGCGATCTCGGCCAGTTCCGCACGCGTCAGCACGGTGCCGGTCGGGTTGTGCGGGGTGTTGACCAGCAGCAGCCGGGTGCGGTCGGTGACCGCGTCGCGCAGCTCGTCCAGGTCCAGCCGGAACGCCCCCTCGTGCGGGCGCAGCGTCACCGGGACGCGCCGGCCGCCCGCCATCGCGATCGACGCCGCGTACGAGTCGTAGTACGGCTCGAGGGCGATCACCTCGTCCCCGGGCTCCAGCAGCGCCAGCAGGGACGCGGCGATCGCCTCCGTGGCACCGGCCGTGACGAGCACCTCGGTGTCGGGGTCGTACACCAGCTCGTACTCGCGGCGCTGGTGCGCGGCGATCGCCGTCCGCAGTTCGGGGACGCCCGGGCCCGGCGGGTACTGGTTGCCGCGCCCGTCGCGCAGCGCGCGCACCGCGGCCTCCCTGACCTCCTCGGGCCCGTCCGTGTCGGGGAAGCCCTGACCGAGGTTGACCGCCCCGGTGCTGAGGGCGAGAGCGGACATCTCCGCGAAGATCGTCGTGCCGAACTCGGCGAGCCGGCGGTTCAGGAGCGGGCGGCGTGCGCTGGAGGTCATGACGGCCATCCTGCGCCCAAGCTCTGGACTTCCTCAACTCCGCTTTGACGCGTCGCGGCCGAGGGCATCCCCCTCTCACGCACGGTCCACGGGGGGCCGTTCCGGGGGAACGGAAGGAGGGTGGGGCCATGTTCGTCGGCGTCATCCTGGCGTTCATCGTCATCGCGCTGATCCTGCTCGTGGTCAACGCGAGCAGGAGGGACAGAAGGGCCGGACACCGGCCGGGGCGCCGCACCGGGAGGAGCGGCGGGGGGAGCGACAGCAGCTGGTGGGCCGGCGGGGGCGGCGCGGCCGTGTCCTGCGCGAGCTCGTCGCACCAGGGGGGCTCGTCGTGCGGCGGAAGCTCGTCGCACCACGGGGGCTCGTCGTGCGGGGGAGGCTCGTCGTGCGGGGGCGGGTCCTCCTGTGGCGGCGGTGGCGGGTGTGGCGGGGGAGGCGGCTGACGGGACGGCGTCCGAACCGGGGCCCCGCTCCCGGACCACCGGACCGCCGGACGGCCCGTCGCGGGTGCGTGCGTACCCACGCGCGCCCGCGGCGGGCCGTCCGGCGTCGTGCGGTGTCGTCGCCCGTCGTCACCCGTCGTCCCCCTCGTCCCTCCTCGCCGCCTGTCGCCCGTCGTCCGCTGTCGTGTCTGCCGGTCGCGTCAGCGGTCGCCGGTGGTCGTGAAGTGGCACGCGGCGGTCGGAAGAGGGCGCCGGGGCGCTCGGGGCGCGGGCCGCTGGTGAACAAGTGAGCTGTGCAGCCCTCGGGGGGATGGAAACCGACCGAAGTTGGGTAAAAACGCTGTGGTGGCGCCATAGTTCGTGATTCGCTCTCCCCCATCAGACGCAGCCCTCGGCCGTCCTCCCGAGCGTGCTGCCGGAGCCGGTCTCCCGGTGCCGGTTCCCCGGCGCCGGCCGGAGTGGCGCCGTACCCACACCTCCCTTTGCGTGCCCGCGGAGCCGATCCATGCTCACGACCCTGAACACCTCCTACACCGACACGTGCGCGGCCGACCTCGCGTGGGCGATGGGGCGCGAGCCGCTGCCCGCGCTCGCCACGCTCGATCTCGAACTCCCCGGAGCGACCGTGCAGTTGCGGCTGCTCGGCGCGTCCCACCAAGTGCTCTTGGAGGAGGAGGGGCGCGGCTGCTCGGAGACCGTCGCGTGCATGACCGGCAGCAGCACGCCCCTGCCGCTCGGCGTCACCAAGCGGGCGGGCGGCTGGGAGTACGAGTTCGCGGCCCACGTCGAGACCCTCTCGCACCACTCGTTCGCGGGCCGCGCCCAGGAGTTGCTCGCCCTGGTCGCCGACCATCCGCACGGCCTCGCGGGCGTCTTCCCCGGCAGCCCGCACGCGTTCACCGCGATGCTCGCCCGGCGCCACGAGGGCCAGATCCACTGGCGCACCTGGCACGCCTACCCGCAGGACGGACAGCTCGTCGCCACCCGCACGCGCGTGGGCGTCCGGGTTCCGGCCGCCGCCGCGCTGTAGCGAGTGGGGGGCGAGCCGCAGTGGGTGGCGACGGGTGGCGTACGGCACAGACCACACGTGTGGGTGACAGGGTGCGGAAGCCCGGTGACGTAGCGTTCGCAACGTGATCGAGTCGCACGCGCCCGCGCCCCCCGGCGCCCCGCCCCGGCCGGGCGGCCGGAGCGAGGCGCGGCTGCCCGTCCGGCCCGGCACCGGACGCTTCCTCGTGCTCGCCGGGGTGTTCGTCTGCGCGGCCTGCGGACTGGTGTACGAACTGGAACTGGTCGCCCTCGCCTCGTACCTGATCGGGGACTCGGTCACCCAGGCGTCCGTCGTGCTCTCCGTGATGGTCTTCGCGATGGGCATCGGCTCACTCGCCGCCAAGCGGCTGCGCCGGCACGCCGCGGCCGGGTTCGGCGCGCTGGAGGCGGCGCTCGCGCTGGTCGGCGGCTGCAGCGCGATGGCGCTGTACGCGGTGTTCGCCTGGACCGGGGACTGGGGCGGCTTCTGGGCGGGCGGCCCCCGCTGCCTCCTGGTCGTCTTCTCCCTCACCATCGGCCTGCTCATCGGCGCCGAGGTCCCGCTGCTCATGGAGCTGATCCAGCGCATCCGCCGCCAGGACGCGGGCGGCGCGGTCGCCGACCTCTTCGCCGCGGACTACGTGGGCGCGCTGGTCGGCGGCCTGGCCTTCCCCTTCCTGCTGCTGCCCCTGTTCGGCCAGCTGACCGGCGCGCTGCTCACCGGCACGGTGAACAGCCTGGTCGGCGGCGCCCTCGTCCTCGGCCTCTTCCGCCGCGACCTGACCCGGCGGGCCCGCTGGGCGCTGCTCGTCGCCAACCTCACCGTGCTCGGCCTGCTCGGCACCGCGGCCGCCCTCGTCGACGACTTCGAGCGGGCGGCACGGCAGGCGGTCTACGGGGCGCACGTGCGCGTCGCCGTGCGGACCGGCGTGCAGGAAGTGGTGCTCACCGGCGGGACGGACGGCCACCCGCTCTCCCTGTTCATCGACGGACGGCTGCGCGTCGGGGCGCGCGACGAACACCGCTACCACGAGGCCCTCGTCCACCCCGCGATGAACGGCCCCCACGCGCGCGTGCTCATCCTCGGCGGCGGCGACGGACTGGCGGCGCGCGAGGTCCTGCGGTACGCGGACGTGCGTCGCGTCGACGTCGTCGAGGTCGACCCGGGCGTCCTGGGACTGGCCCGCGACGACCGCGCCCTCGCCGCGCTCAACGGCCACGCGTACCGGGATCCGCGGGTGCACGCCGTCACGGCCGACGCGTTCCGGCGGCTGCGGCACACCCGTACGACGTACGACGTGGTCATCTCCGACCTGCCCGACCCCGGCATCACCGCCAGCACCAAGCTGTACTCGCAGGAGTTCTACGGACTGGCCCGCCGGGTGCTGGCCCCCGGCGGGCGGCTCGCGGTCCACGCGGGACCGGTCGCGCCGCGCCCGCGGGTCTTCTGGACCGTCGACGCCACCGTCAGGTCCGCCGGACTGCGCACCGCGGACTACCGGGTGACCGGCCGGGAATCCGGCGCGGCCGGCCCCGACCGCGCCGCCCGCTCGTCCCACCCCCCGCGCGACTGGGGTTTCGTCCTCGCCGCCCGGGCCCGCCCCGAGCTGCGCCTCGATCCCGCCGGCCCCTCCCCGCGCACCCTCACCGCGGCCGCGCTGAGGGCCGACGCCCGCGCCGCCTCCCGTACGCGCGTCCCCGGGCTGACGCCTTCCACCCTGGTGCATCCCCGGTACGCCGACCGAGGGTGGGGCGGAGGAATCCCGTGATACGCGGGTGCGGTCCGGGCCGTGCTGGGTAGGCTCGGCCGACATGGAGCACGAGGTGTACGTTCCGGTTCCCGCCGCGCGGCTGAGGGAGGCGCTGGCCGATCCCGCCCGGGTGGCCAGGGCGGTGCCCGGGCTCCAGCAGGAGGCGGGCGCGCCGCCCGTCTCCGGGCGCCTGAAGGTCCGCGTCGGCGGCCACACCATCACCTACCGGGGCGTCCTCGCGGTCACCGCGCAGGACGACGGTTCGTACGCCGTCGAGGGCGACGCGACCGAGGCCCGCGGCACCGGTGCGGTGAAGCTGGCCCTCACGGTGCGGCTCGCCCCCGCCGAGAGCGGCACGACGGTCACCTTCACCGGGGCGGCGACGGCGGACGGCCGCGTGGCGGACATCCCCGCGGACGCGGTGGCCTCGGCGGTGGCCCGGCTGCTGAACCGTTTCGCGGGCAACCTCGCGGACGTACCGGCCGAGGAGGCGCCCGGCGGACTGGCCCGGGAGGACGGCGACGGAACGGACCCCGCGGCCGGCGCGCGACAGGAACCCGCGTCGTGGCCGGAGGGCGACCGGACGGCTGAGCCGGAACCGGGATCGGGCCCGGAACCGGCATCGGAACCGGAGCCGGAGCCCGGACGTGATGCCGATGCCCCGGCCGCCGCGGAACCGGAGAACGAGACCCGGCCCGGCGCCGACCGCGAACCCCCGTCGGTCTTCGACACCGAGGTGCCGCCGCCGTCCCTCGACCCCCTCGCGGACGACGGCACGGCCGACGACGTCGTGGGCGACGACCTCGTGGCGGAGGACTTCGCCGACGGACCGGCCGACGACGAGGAGCCGCCCGCCGAGGCGGCGCACGCCCGGCGGACGATGATCGGCCGCAGCGCGGAGGAGGTCGACCACGCCCCGCCGCGCGGGCGGTACGCCCCCGTCCCGGCCCCCGAGTCCGTCGTGTCGGGCGCGACCCTGCGCTGGGCGGCACCCGCGGCGGCCTTCGTCGTCGCCTCCGCCATCGTCGTGAGCCGCGTGCTGCGCAAGCGCCGCTGAGGGAGCGACCGCGCCGCCGAGGGAGTGACCGCGCGCGGACGCGGCCGGACGGGAGGCCCGCGCGACGGTCCGCGCACGTCGCCGTGCCGGTGGCCGCGGGTTCCGCGACGCGGTGACCAGTAGGGTCAACTCCGTGAGTGACGAAGACATCACGCTGACCGCGGGTGACGCGGAGGTGACCGTGCAGCCGGGGAACGGCGGCCGGGTGGGCAGTCTGCGGATCGGGGGCGTCGAACTGCTGCGGCAGGGCGCGAGATTCGGGTGCTTCCCGATGATCCCGTGGTGCGGCCGGACCCGTGAGGGGCGGTTCCTGGACGGCGCGACCGTACGGAAGCTGCCGCTCAACGCCCCGCCGCACGCCATCCACGGCACCGCCCGCGACCACCCCTGGCGCACCGCCCGCGCGGACGCGGGCGAGGCCGTCCTCACGTACGACCTGGGCGACCCCTGGCCGCACAGCGGTCTGGTCACCCAGTCCTTCGCGCTGACCGAGGACACGTTCACGGTCACCGCGTCGGTGGAGACGTACGAGGACTCCTTCCCGGCGCAGATCGGCTGGCACCCGTGGTTCAACCGGAACCTCGGCGGCGAGGACGTCCGGCTCGGCTTCACGGCCGCCTGGCAGGAGGAGCGCGGCGACGACCACCTGCCCACCGGACGGCGCGTGGACCCCCGGCCCGGCCCCTGGGACGACTGCTTCGGCATGCCGGACGGCGTCGACGTGACGCTGACCTGGCCCGGGCAGCTGGAGCTGCGGGTCACCAGCCGTGAGGAGTGGGTCGTCGTCTACGACGAGCAGGACGCCGCGGTCTGCGTGGAACCGCAGACCGGCCCGCCCAACGGCCTCAACACGCTTCCGCGCCTGGTCACTCCGCTCGACCCGCTGGAGGCGTCGACCACCTGGAGCTGGCGGCACCCCTGACGGCCCCGCCCGGGGCGTGACCCGGCCCCGATCGTGCGCACTTAAGCTGGCTGCCATGAGTGACGTCAACGCGACCGGGCCGGCAGGCACCCGGGACGAGCTGCTGCGGCAGATCAAGGACAAGGCCGTCGTGCACGGCAGGGTGACCCTGTCGTCGGGCCTGGAAGCCGACTACTACATCGACCTGCGCCGCATCACCCTCGACGGCCGGGCCGCCCCGCTGGTCGGTCAGGTCCTCCTCGACCTGACCGCGGACCTCGACTTCGACGCGGTGGGCGGCCTGACGATGGGCGCCGACCCGGTGGCCGCCTCGATGCTGCACGCGGCCGCCGCGCGCGGCCGGACGCTGGACGCGTTCGTCGTCCGCAAGGCCGCGAAGGCGCACGGGCTGCAGCGCCGGGTCGAGGGTCCCGACATCAAGGGCCGCCGCGTCCTGGTCGTCGAGGACACGTCCACGACCGGCGGTTCCCCGCTCACCGCCGTCGAGGCCGTGCGCGAGGCCGGCGCGGAGGTCGTCGGCGTCGCCACCATCGTCGACCGGGCCACGGGCGCCGCCGAGAAGATCGAGTCGGGCACCGGCGTCCCGTACCTCTTCGCCTACTCCAAGGACGAGCTGGGCCTCGACTGAGGCCCGCCGTCCGCCCCACCGTCCCACGGCGCCGGGAAGCGTCCCGGCGCCCGCCGGGGCGCCCGCCCGGACGCCCGCCCGGACCCGTCCGGCCGCCCAGGTCCCGGATCCCGGACAGGGGGCCGGACCATCCGGCCCGGTCTGGAAAGATGGGGCCGACGATGACGTCGCCCCCCTAGGTCAGGGCCTTAAGCACCACGCAACCCGCATACACAAGGAGCGGTCAGATGCCTATCGCAACCCCCGAGGTCTACAACGAGATGCTCGACCGGGCGAAGGCAGGCAAGTTCGCCTACCCGGCCATCAACGTGACCTCGTCCCAGACCCTCCACGCCGCGCTGCGCGGCTTCGCGGAGGCCGAGAGCGACGGCATCATCCAGATCTCCACCGGCGGTGCGGAGTTCCTGGGCGGCCAGCACAACAAGGACATGGTGACCGGCGCCGTCGCGCTCGCCGAGTTCGCGCACATCGTCGCCGCCAAGTACGACGTCACCGTCGCGCTGCACACGGACCACTGCCCCAAGGACAAGCTGGACGGCTACGTACGTCCGCTGATCGACGTCTCCGCCGAGCGCGTCGCGGCCGGCCGCAACCCGCTGTTCCAGTCGCACATGTGGGACGGCTCCGCCGAGACCCTCGCCGACAACCTCTCCATCGCGCAGGAACTGCTGGAGAAGGCCCGCGCGGCGAAGATCATCCTCGAGGTCGAGATCACCCCGACCGGCGGCGAGGAGGACGGCGTCTCGCACGAGATCAACGACTCCCTCTACACCACCGTCGACGACGCGATCCGCACCGCCGAGGCCCTCGGCCTGGGCGAGAAGGGCCGCTACCTGCTGGCCGCGTCCTTCGGCAACGTCCACGGCGTCTACAAGCCGGGCAACGTCGTGCTCCGCCCCGACCTGCTCAAGGAGCTGAACGAGGGCGTCGCCGCCAAGTTCGGCAAGGCCTCCCCGTTCGACTTCGTCTTCCACGGCGGCTCCGGCTCCACGGAGGACGAGATCCGCACGGCGCTGGAGAACGGCGTCGTCAAGATGAACATCGACACCGACACCCAGTACGCGTTCACGCGCCCCGTCGCCGACCACGTCCTGCGCAACTACGACGGTGTCCTGAAGGTCGACGGCGAGGTCGGCAACAAGAAGACCTACGACCCGCGCACGTGGGGCAAGCTCGCCGAGGCCTCCATGGCCAAGCGCGTCACCGAGGCCTGCGGCCACCTGCGCTCCGCGGGCACCCGCATCAAGTAGGGCCCGCTCGGCGGCGCCGCGCTCGCGGCGCCCCGCTCGGCGGACAGCGCACGAAGGGCCCGGTCTCCCAGGATGCCGGGCCCTTCCGCATGCTCGTATGCTCCGGGGCATGGCTGATGCGCCACCGCGGGAGGCCCCGGGCATCAGGATCTCCTCCCCGCAGGGGAAGTGGGTCCTGCTGACCACCGTGCTGGGCTCCAGCATGGCCCTGCTCGACTCGACCGTCGTCAACGTCGCGCTGCCCCGCATCGGCCGCGACCTCGACGCGGACCTCGCCGCCCTCCAGTGGACCGTCAACGCCTACATGGTCACCCTCGCGGGCCTGATCCTGCTGGGCGGCGCCCTCGGGGACCGGTTCGGCCGCCGCAGGATCTTCGTGCTCGGCGTGATCTGGTTCGCGGCGGCCTCGCTGCTGTGCGGCATCGCCCCGGACGCGCGCGTCCTCATCGCGGCCCGCGCGCTCCAGGGCGTCGGCGGCGCCCTGCTCACGCCCGGATCGCTCGCGATCATCCAGGCGTCCTTCCACCCGGACGACCGGGCCAGGGCCGTCGGCCTGTGGTCGGGGTTCGGCGGGGTCGGCGCGGCCGTCGGCCCGTTCCTGGGCGGCTGGCTGGTCGACGGCCCCGGCTGGCGCTGGGTCTTCCTGCTGAACGTGCCCGTCGCCCTGGTCTGCGCCCCGGTCGCCGTGCGGCACGTCCCCGAGTCGCGCGACGGCCGGGTGCACGGCCGGGGCTTCGACGTCCTCGGCGCCGCGCTCGGCGCACTGGCCCTCGCCCTGCTGACGTACGCGCTGATCGAGGCACGCGGCGCCACCCTCGGCGTCGCCGTGACGGCGGTCCTGGGCGTGGCGGCGGCCGTCGCGTTCGTCCACGTGGAGCGGCACCGCCCCGACCCCATGCTGCCGCTCGGCATCTTCGCGTCACGCCAGTTCAGCGCGGTCAACGGCGTCACCCTGTGCGTGTACGCGGCGTTCGGCGGTTTCTTCTTCCTCGCCGCGCTGCAGCTCCAGGTCGTCGCCGGCTACTCGGCGCTCGGCGCCGGTACGGCGCTGCTGCCCACGACCGCGCTGATGCTGCTGCTGTCGGCGCGCTCCGGGGAGCTGGGGGAGCGGATCGGGCCGCGGGTGCCGCTCACGGTGGGCCCGCTGCTGTGCGCCGCCGGGATGCTGCTGATGCTGCGGGTGGGCCCGGACGCCTCGTACGTGCGGGACGTGCTGCCCGCGCTGCTCGTGCTGGGCCTGGGGATGGTCACGCTGGTCGCGCCGCTGACGGCGACCGTGCTCGCCTCGGTGGAGACCGGCCGGGCGGGGCTGGCCAGCGGCATCAACAACGCGGCGGCGCGGGCGGCCGGGCTGGTCGCGGTGGCCGCGCTGCCGCTGCTGGCGGGGATGGGCCCGGAGGCGTACCGCTCGGCGGAGCGGTTCGACGACGCCTTCCGGCGGGCGATGCCGCTGTGCGCGGGCGTCCTGGTGGCCGGCGCGGTCCTCGCCTTCACGACGGTGCGCCGCCCGGCACCGGACTGCCGTCACCCGGAGTGCCACACCCACGGTTCGGTGGCCGTGCCCCCGCTGGAGCCGGGGCGCGGGAGGCGGGTGCCGGAGGGGTGACGCGGGGCGGCGGGGGCGGTCGCCGGTGCCGTGACGCCGGGCCCGTGCCCGGCCCGTATCCTGCCGTTTCCCCGTACGCCGAATGCAGCAGACTGGAACCCATGAGCCTTCACGAGAACCTCCTCGGGGGACCGCCCCCGACCCACCTGCCCGACGACCCGGAGCCGCGCGAGCTCCTCGCGAACGGCACGGACCCCTCCGACGTCGCCGCGAAGTACCCGACGTCCTCGCTGGCCTGGGCACGGCTCGCCGACGAGGCGTACGAGCGGGGTGGCGTCGTCGAGTCGTACGCCTACGCCCGTACGGGATACCACCGCGGTCTGGACTCCCTGCGCCGCAGCGGCTGGAAGGGCCACGGCCCGGTGCCCTGGGAGCACGAGCCCAACCGGGGCTTCCTGCGCGCCCTGCACGCCCTCGCCCGCGCCGCGCAGGCGATCGGCGAGCAGGAGGAGTACGAGCGCTGCAGCCAGTTCCTGAAGGACTCCTCGCCGGCCGCCGCCCAGACGCTGGGCTAGCGCCGCGCGCGGCAGGGCCCGCCCGGTCGTGACCGGGCGGGCCTTGCCGTTTCGGGGCACGATTGCGGAGGATGCGAGTGGGGACCGGGGCCCCCGTGCCGGTAACGGCAGGGGCGGACCGCTACCCGGAGTACGCAACAGGAGACAGCGATGTCCCAACAGGCTCATCGGAGTGACCCGACGGACCGGACCGACCGGATCGACGAGGGGCACGAGCCCGAGACCCCGCATCTCGACTTCCAGGGCACGACGCCGTACGAGGACTACGTGCAGGCGGACGTCCTCACCCGCCTCCAGCACACCCTCTCCGACGACCCCGGAGAGATGGTCTTCCTGGTGACGACCCAGGTCATGGAGCTGTGGTTCACGGTCATCGTCCACGAGTGGGAGACCGCGGCGCGCGCCCTGCGCGCCGACGACGTCCCCACGGCCGTGGCCGCGCTCAAGCGCTCGGTGCGCGAACTGGACGCGCTGAACGCCTCCTGGCGGCCGCTCGGCCAGCTGACCCCGGCGCAGTTCAACTCGTACCGCTCCGCACTCGGCGAGGGATCCGGCTTCCAGTCCGCGATGTACCGCCGCATGGAGTTCCTGCTCGGCGAGAAGTCCGCGTCCATGCTGGTGCCCCACCGGGGCGCCCCGCGGGTCCACGCGGAGCTGGAGAAGGCGCTGCACGAGCCGAGCCTGTACGACGAGACGCTGCGGCTGCTGGCCCGGCGCGGTTTCGCGATCCCCGAGGCGGTGCTGACGCGGGACGTGTCGGCGCGCTACGAGCCGGCCGCCGAGGTCGAGGCCGTCTGGACGGAGCTGTACGCCGGTGACGAGAGCGCCGAGCTCGCGCGTCTCGGCGAGGCGCTGACGGACGTCGCCGAGCTGGTGTGGCGATGGCGCAACGACCATCTCGTCGCGACACGGCGGGCGATGGGCGCGAAGACCGGCACGGGCGGCTCCGCCGGGGTGGCCTGGCTGGAGAAGCGGGCGCAGAAGAACGTCTTCCCGGAGCTGTGGACGGCGAGGTCCCATGTCTGAGGCGTCCGCACCGCGCGACAGGGCGGAGGCGCTGGACTCGGCCGACGAACTCGCCAAGAGGCGCGAGCTGTTCGTCCTCGACGACGCCCCCGGCGTGACCTACCTGGACGGGAACTCGCTGGGCGCGCTGCCCGCCGCCGTCCCCGGGCGGATCGAGGACGTCGTCCGCCGTCAGTGGGGCGAGCTGCGGATCCGGTCCTGGCAGGAGAGCGGCTGGTGGACGGCGCCCGAGCGGATCGGCGACCTGATCGCCCCGCTGGTGGGCGCGGCACCGGGGCAGATCGTGGCCGGTGACTCGACGAGCGTCAACGTCTTCAAAGCGGTCGTCGGCGCCGTACGGCTCACCCGGGACGGCGGCGCTCCCGGGGCCGGTGGCCGGGACGAGGTCCTGGTCGACGCAACGACGTTTCCCACGGACGGCTACATCGCCGAGTCGGCGGCCCGTATGACGGGGTGCCGGGTGCGCCCGGTGGCCCCCGGCGAGCTGGCCGGCGCTCTCGGCCCGCGTACGGCGGCGGTGCTGCTCAACCACGTCGACTACCGCACGGGCCGGCTGCACGACCTGCCGGGCCTGACCGCCGCCGTGCACGCGGCCGGGGCCCACGTGGTCTGGGACCTGTGCCACAGCGCGGGCGCCCTGCCGGTGGGGCTGGACGCGCACGGGGTCGACCTGGCGGTCGGCTGCACGTACAAGTACCTCAACGGCGGCCCGGGTTCACCGGCCTACCTGTACGTGCGCTCCGGTCTCCAGGACCGCTTCGACTCGCCGCTGCCCGGCTGGAACTCCCACGTGGAGCCCTTCGGGATGCGACGGGAGTTCGAGCCCGCCCCGGGTGCGCTGCGCGGCCGCGTCGGCACCCCGGACATCCTCTCGATGCTGGCGCTCGAAGCCGCCCTGGAGGTGTGGGACGGCGTCCCGGTCGAGTCGGTCCGCGCCAAGTCCCTCGCCCTGACGGACTTCTTCCTGGAGTGCGTCGAGGCGTACGTCCCCGGGGGACGCCTGGAGTGCCTGACCCCGCGCGCCCACGCGGAACGCGGCAGCCAGATCACCCTCGGCTGCGCCGACGCCGCCGAGGTCATGCCCCGCCTGATCGGCCGGGGCGTCATCGGCGACTTCCGCCCGCCGGACGCCCTCCGCTTCGGCTTCACGCCGCTGTACCTGGGCTTCGGCGAGGTCGAACGGGCGGCGCGGGTGCTGGCGGAGGTCGTCGCCTAGCCAGGGCCGTGAACGGTCCCCGGGGAGCCGGCTCCCCGGGGACCGTTCCCTGCCCCCGTGGCCCGCCCCGGCGCGGGCCACGGGGGGCGCCTCACCGTGGGTGACATCCCCTCGTCACGCCGCGCACCGGCCCTGGTACCGTCCCGGCCGACGGCCGATCGCCCGCCCGGTCCGCCGCACACGCCACCGCACCGAGAGGCTGGAGCATGTCGGACGACGCCGCCGAGGAGGCCTCCGCCTTCTCGCACCCGCCCGTCTCCCCGGACGCCACCGCCGCCTACGGCGACCACCCCGACCAGGTGATCGACTTCTACGCCCCGCGCACCGGCGGCGACGCCCCCGCTCCCCTCGTCGTCCTCCTGCACGGCGGCGCCTGGCGCGCCGCGTACGACCGCCTGCACGTGACGCCGTTCGCGGACTTCCTGGCCCGCCGCGGCTTCGCGGTGGCCAACGTCGAGTACCGCCGCGGCACCACGGTGCCCGCGCAGGGCGGGACGGGGCCGGTCGCGGGCCGCTTCCCCGAGACGTTCGACGACGTGGCGGCCGCGTTCGACGCGCTCCCCGGCCTCGTACGCCGGGCGGTTCCGCGGGCCGACCCGCGGCGCACGGTCGCCACCGGCCACTCCGCGGGCGGCCACCTGGCCCTGTGGGCCGCCGCCCGCCACGTACTGCCGGCCGACGCGCCCTGGCACACCGGCCGCCCGGCCCCGCTGCGCGGCGTCGTCGCCCTCGCCCCCATCGCGGACTTCGCCGTCGCCGGGAAGCTGGACGTCTGCGGGGGTGCCGCGCGCCAGCTGCTGGGCGGCGAGGCGCGGTTCGAGGAGCGCAGGCCGTACACCGACCCGGTGTTCCTGCTCCCGACCGGGATCGCCACCACCCTTGTGCAGGGCCGCGCCGACGTCGTCGTGCCGCAGGCCGTCGCCGAGTCGTACGCCGACGCGGCGGCCAGGGCGGGGGAGACGGTGGGCCTGACACTCCTCGACGGCGTGGGCCACTTCCCGCTGATCGACCCGGCGGCGGACGCGTGCGCGGTGGTCGCGGAGGAGATCGCCCAGCTGGCCTGGTAGGCACCCGGCCCGGTACGCGGGGGCGGGGGCGCCGTACGCGCGAGGGCCGTACCCGTACGGACCGACAATGTCCCGTAGTACCTGAGACGGACCCCCGAGGACCCGTCTCATGGGTGACGACCGCCGCCCCCGCCCCGGCCTACCTTTCTGTACGTGACCGAGATGACCCAGACCCAGACGATGCCGCCCGGCGAAGTGACGCCGCGCAGCCCGGAGTTCCGACTGGCCGTGGGCGCCCTGCGCGGACTGTGGCAGGACCTGTTCCACGACGCCTTCGCCTATCGGCCGCTGCCGCGCATGCGCGTCGACGGACCGCTCGTCGGGCGGCTGCCCGGACACCTGCGGGCGCGCGCGGCCTGGACCCCGCACGCCGCGGTGGGCCTGGCCGGCCTGCTGGCGGTGGCCTTCGCCGGTATCGACACCGACGCGACCGGCACCCCGGGTCTCTTCCTCGCCCTCCTCGCGCTGGCACCGGTGCTGCTGACCCTGGTCCGGCCGGTCGGTGCCTTCTGGGCGTCGCTGGCCGCCGCGCCGGTGGCCGTCTCGTTCGGCGATCCCTGGAGCGACTGGCCGTGGCCGCCGGGCGCCCTCGCCGCGCACCTGGTCGTCCTGACGGTCGTGGCGCTGCGGACCAGGCCGCGCACCGCCGCCTGGATGTGGGTCCTGACCGCGGTGTACGGGCTGGCGGCCGAGACCTTCTTCGGCGGAGGGCACTACGACACCAACACGGCGCCGCTGCTGTCCGTCTCCGCCCTGGCCCTGCTGGCCGTCACGGTGCTGCACATACGCCGGGCCGCGCAGCGGGAGGTCACCGCGCAGCAGTCGGAGACGGCGCAGGAGCGCTCCCGGCGCACCCTGCTGGAGGAGCGCTCGACGATCGCCCGCGAACTGCACGACGTGGTCGCGCACCACATGTCGGTCGTCGCCATCCAGGCGGAGGCGGCCCCGTACCGGGTGGAGAACCCGCCGCCGGAGCTGGAGAAGGCCTTCGCGACGATCCGGGAGAACGCGGTGGCGGCGCTCACCGAGCTGCGCCGCGTGCTCGGCGTCGTACGGGCGGAGGACTACGAGGCCCCGGACGCCCCGCAGCCCGTCCTCGCGGATCTCGACGGCCTCCTCGGCAATGTGCGGGACGCGGGACTGGCGGTCGAGAAGGTGGTCACCGGCGGGGTGCGGGAGCTGCCGCAGGGCGTCGAGCTGTCGGCGTACCGGATCGTCCAGGAGGCGCTCAGCAACGCCCTGCGGTACGCGCCCGGCGCGACGGCCCGGGTGGAGATCGGCTACGTGCTCGGCGGGCTCGGGCTGCGCGTCGTGAACGGTCCGGCTCCGGGGCCGGCGCTCGTGAAGGCCACGCACGGCGCCGGGCACGGCATCACGGGGATGCGCGAGCGGGTCACGATGCTGGACGGAGAGATGACGGCGGGCCCGGCACCGGACGGCGGCTACGAGGTCACGGTCTTCCTTCCCGTCCCCGCCACGGTGGACCCGGCGTGACGGGCCCGGCCCCGGAGGGCACGACGGACGGCACGACGGAGGAGACGACGCGCGGCACCATCCGCGTGCTGATCGCCGACGACCAGATGATGGTCCGCGAGGGTTTCTCGGTGCTGCTCAACGCGATGCCCGGCATCGAGGTGGTCGGCGAGGCGGTCGACGGACGCGACGCGGTCCGGCGGGTGCGCGAGCTGTCACCGGACGTCGTGCTCATGGACATCCGGATGCCCGGGCTGAACGGCATCGAGGCGACCCGGGAGATCGTCGCGGCGGACGGGGCGGCCAAGGTCCTCGTGCTGACGACGTTCGACCTCGACGAGTACGTGTACCAGGCGCTGCGGGCGGGGGCCTCCGGCTTCCTCCTCAAGGACGCGTCGGCGCGCCGGCTCGCCGACGGGGTACGGGTGGTGGCGGCCGGCGAGGCGCTGCTCGCGCCGTCCGTGACCAGGCGGCTGATCACGGAGTTCTCGAAGATCGACCGGGCGCCGCGCTTCTCCGCCGGTGCGCAGGCGGCGTACGGCGAACTGACCGAGCGGGAGACCGAGGTCCTGGTCCTCATCGCGCAAGGCCTGTCGAACGCGGAGATCGCGGCGGGACTGGTCGTCGCCGAGTCCACCATCAAGACCCATGTGAGCCGCGTCCTGGTGAAGCTGGGCCTGCGCGACCGCACCCAGGCGGCCGTCTTCGCCTACGAGGCGCGCCTGGTCACACCCGGGTGAGGCGGGGGCCACGGCCCCCGGGCCCCTGTTCACCGGCCGCCGCCGCGGGCTAGCGTCCCGTCATGGCAGTCTCGAAGCGCTCGCTCCCGTCGTCGTCGGCGTTCGACCCGTGGGACCCGGAGTTCGTCGCGGACCCGTACCCCGCGTACGCGGAGCTGCGCGACCGGGGCCGGGTGCTCCACTACGAGCCGAGCGACCAGTGGCTGGTCCCGCACCACGCGGACGTCTCGGCGCTGCTGCGCGACCGGCGGCTGGGCCGGACGTACCGGCACCGCTTCACCCACGAGGACTTCGGCAGGACCGCGCCCCCGCCCGGGCACGAGCCGTTCCACGTCCTCAACGACCACGGGATGCTCGACCTCGAACCGCCGGACCACACGAGGATCCGCCGGCTGGTCTCGAAGGCGTTCACGGCCCGGACGGTGGAGCGGCTGCGGCCCTACGTCGAGGGGCTCGCGGACGAACTGGCCCGGAACCTGGCCGACGCGGGCGGCGGCGATCTGCTGACCGACGTCGCCGAACCGCTCCCGGTGGCGGTGATCGCGGAGATGCTCGGCATCCCCGGGTCCGACCGGGGCCCGCTGCGCCCGTGGTCGGCCGACATCTGCGGGATGTACGAGCTGAACCCCTCCGAGGAGACGGCCGCGAGGGCGGTGCGGGCGTCGGTCGAGTTCACCGCGTACCTGCGCGAGCTGATCGCCGCCCGCCGCGAGAAGCCCGGCGACGACCTGGTCTCCGGCCTGATCGCCGCCCACGACGAGGGCGACCGCCTGACCGAGCAGGAGATGATCTCGACCTGCGTGCTGCTCCTCAACGCGGGCCACGAGGCGACGGTCAACGCCACGGTGAACGGCTGGTGGGCCCTCTTCCGCCACCCGGACCGGCTGGCGGCCCTGCGCGCCGACCACTCCCTGGTCCCCACGGCCGTGGAAGAGCTGATGCGCTACGACACGCCCCTGCAGCTCTTCGAGCGCTGGGTGCTGGACGACATCGAGATCGACGGCACGACGATCCCCCGCGGCTCGGAACTGGCCCTGCTCTTCGGCTCCGCCAACCACGATCCGGCGGCCTTCTCCGCCCCCGGCCGCCTTGACCTCGCCCGCCGGGACAACCCGCACATCTCCTTCAGCGCGGGCATCCACTACTGCATCGGCGCCCCCCTGGCCCGCATGGAACTCACCGCATCCCTCACCGCCCTCCTGACCCACACCCCCACCCTCCACCCCACCTCACCCCCGACCCGCAAACCGAACTTCGTCATCCGCGGCCTGGAGAGCCTGCACGTCGGGCTGTGACACCGTCCGAAACCGGGTTCACTACTCGGTATGAACTCCAGGCCGTGGTCGTGGCGCGTTCCGGCCAGAGCCTCCGCACGGTGAAGCCTGCTTGCTACGGTCGTGTGCCGCGGAAGCCTTGATCGACGACCGTCCGGCTCTCCGCACGACACATGGCCAAGGGGGGCGCTCGGAGCATGGCGTGGGACGAGTGGGAGCAGCTGAAGACGCAGGCGGCTGCGAAAAAATCGACCGCGATGAGACTGAACCAATTGGCTGTCCCAGGCGGTGGCGGAGGCGGAGAAGTGCAGGGCGACCTGCACGTCAATCAAACGGACCTGGCGGCCATCGGAGACGCGGCGTACCGCTTGCACGGGGACCTCGACCACTACGGTGACCACGCTCGCATCACTTCGATGGCGGCCGCCGGCGGACTGAAGTCAGAGGGCTACGAACTCGGCGAGGGCCTCGACCACGTCGCCGAGCGCTGGGGGGACCAGGTCCAATCCCTCCTTGACGCGTGCGCCCACATCTCCAACCACTTGGACTACACCAAGCGTGCGCACGCGGGTGACGAGGTGTACATCGCGGGCACGCTCAGCAGCATCTCCCTTCTGGACAAGGGCTTTGACGACAGGGCGGGACACTGATGGACCTGGATGCCCTGCGGTTCGGGAACTTCTCGAAGCTAGGTGAGGCCGTCACCGACTGGGAGCAGATGGCCAGGAAGCTGGGCGAGTTAGAGAAGACCGCCGATCAGGACCTGTTGCAGAAGGCCGTGAAGGCACGTTGGGCGGGCGTCAACGCGGGAGTGACGCGCGAGTTCGTCGCGAAGACGGCCGCGGAGTTCGCGGACGCCCACACCCAGGCCAAACCATCGCGAAGATCCTCGCCGACACCCGGCTCGAGCTGATCGACTACCGCGGACAGCTCGACCAGGCCGTCGAACGCGGTTCCAAGAAGAATCTCACCGTGACGGACACCGGGAGCGGCACCTTCCGGGTCGAGATGACCATCCACCCCGACCGTGGCGCGAAGGGGGCCGAGGTGCCCTCTCACGACCAGCAGGACGTCGATGGCTTACGCGACGAAGTCCAGCGCGTCCTGAGCGGGGCCACCGAGTCCGACAAGTCCGCCAAGGAGGTACTGAAGGCAATCGTCGATCAGGTCGCCTACGGCTTCTCGGACGCCAGCTACCCCAACCGGGACAAGGCTGCCCAGGCACTCAAGGAAGCCGAGAAGTTGGCCCGGATGGCCAAGCATCCGGACAGAATGTCGATGCACGATGTAGCGAAGTTCAACGGGCGCCTGGACAAGTATCACAACGATCCTCTGTTCGCAGAGCGGTTCGCGACCCGGCTGGGCGCCAAGGGCACCCTCCAGTTCTGGACAGAGATGACGGACGCGCACGCAGGGGCGACGGGCGCTGATCTCGACCGGATGAAAAGCCTGCAGAACAACCTGAGTATGACCCTGGCGACGGCCTCGTTCTCTGACTCGGACTCCATGCAGAGCTGGAAGAAGGACATGCTCGGGGAGATGAACACGAGCTTCCATGCCGATCCCACGAACCCGGTGAAAAGCCCTGTGGGAGCCCTGGGTTCCCAGGTGATGAGCAGCTTGATGCACCGCGGGCAGTTCGACACCGAGTTTCTGGACGCATACAGGTCCAAGGTCTTCAAAGCTGACAAAGCCGCGGGCCGGTCGAACACCAAGGATCTCTGGGAGACCGGGAACCGAGGGATTGACCTCGTCTTCGGTGAGGCCAACGGGCGTGACCCGTTGTACGGCGTCTTCGATGCGCTGTCCCACAACCCTGAGGCGGCGGTCCACGCGTTCGAGTCGAAGTCGGACTTGAACCACATGCTCGACAGCACGAAGTACACGGACCGAGGTGCTTCCCTGGGCCAGGCATTGGAGACCGCGGTCACCGGCGTCGCCGCGGGAGACAAGGCCCCTGCCGCCCTGCCGCACAGCGAGACGCAGGTGCACATCATGGCGAACGTCATGCAGGCGGTCGCTCAGCCGGATGGCGGTAGTAGCTTGGTGGACAAAAGTATCGGAGCACACTTCGGACACATGGCGGCGTCGTACATGCCGGAGATCAGCAGGGCCTTTGGCGGGCCCAGTTCAGAAGACGTATTTCTGTCCGGCAGTGCGGATCCCGCAGGTCTGAATAAGACGGACGTGACGCGATTCCTGTCGGCGGTGTCCACCGACGCAAACGGCCGCGCGGCGATCCGCTACGGCGAGAGCGTCTACACCGGTAGCCTGATCGACGCCCACCTGTCGGATCCGGCGCTCTTCGATGGAAGCCGGACCCAAGTCCTCGAAGACATCGGTCGAAATGCTGGCGTTATTGAGGGAATCGTCGGTAGATCCGTTGCTGATGCGGACATCGGCAGTGCCGTCGACATCGAGCACGAAGAAAATGACGCCCTCAAACAACAGGGGGACTTCTTCAAGACCGTGGTTTCGACCGGTATCGGAGTCGGGGCCGTTACATTGGTGCCCGACACCCGGGTAGGCGCGGTGAGGGGGGCGGTGGGTGGCGGCTTCTTCAGCGGTGTCGCAGGTATGGCCGTGGATCGCTTGTTTGATGGCAAGGAGCTGGACAACGCGCTGGACGAGTCGCTGTATCGAACCGGTCAGGACTTGAACAAGATGCAGGAGTCAGTGAATCAACAGACGCAGTGGTCGGTCGAGGAGGCCTTGAAGCGGCACCACGTCGACTTGCCGAAAGGCGGAACGGATGACCTCATCCGGAATGCCGTCAACGATGGTTGGGAGTCGAGTGACAGCATCATGGAGGACGCTCAAAAGCGCCCGAGCGCCTAGAAGTGCAGGCGGATATTCGCTGAAAATCAAGGCGAAAAATGCCGTGACTGCTGCCGTAGTGCTCTGCGCGATATTCGGCGGGATCTGGTTCGGGTACCAGCAGATATTTCGCAGAGGGATTGATCGGCTTCCGGCCACATTGTGTGACGGTGCAGTCAAGCGCGAAGTGGCGGCTCGCGTGCTTCCGGAAGCTCGGTCGGCGGGGCACAAGTCGGATGTTACCGGTGCGGGAGACAACTTCATGTTCGCGTGCCGTGTAGACACGTCCGACGACTACATGGTCTCAGGTGAGGCGATAATGCGTGACGTCTCCGAATCGGGCTGGGCCGACTTCTACGAGCAGTACGGTGGCGACAATGAAGGGAAGGTCGTCCGTGTCCCCTCGGGAGATGTGCGAGCGCTGTCCAAGCGTGGGTTCGCCACCGTCTACGTCCCGTGTGTTCCCCGTGGCGTGGATGCGGCCGACGCTGATGAGACCTACGCGCTGGTGACCGAGGCGCGGGTCGTCGGCAAGCACAAGGCCAACGGTATCGAGCTGAGACAGGCCCTGACCGACTTCGCCTACCAAGTCACTGTGCACGCCTACGCGGTGGCCGAATGTCAGAAGCCTCGTGACTTTCCAGAGGAACTTCCGCGGTACGAGACCGGCTGAGCGGCAGGGAGACGGGGGTGGAGGTGAGTCGTGTCGTTGGCCCCCGTCAGGTGCTCATGTCGCGGTGGCGCAGGGCTGTGAGGCCCGCTGTGGTCAGGGCTGCCGCGGTGGCGGTGAGGGTCAGGACCGGGGGCCAGGACATGGGGGTGCCCGGGAGGGCCGGGAGGTGGGTGAAGGGGGAGAGGTTCATGACGGCCTGGGGGGCGTCGAGGGCGGGGCCGATCCAGCCGAGGAGGAGCGCGGCGCCTGCCACGCCCCAGGCAGCGGGGGCCAGGCGGGGGGACGCCCCGTACAGGAGGGTCGCGGCGCCGCCGATCAGCCAGATCGCGGGGAGCCGCACGAGGCAGGCGGCCAGCACGGGGCCGAGGTCGTGCCCGTATCCGGCGGCGAGGCCGAGCCCGCCGAGCAGCATGACGAGGGCCGAGCCGCCGAACGCGACGGTCAGGTGGCCGGCGGCCCAGCGCAGCCGGCCGACCGCGTTCGCCAGTACGGGTTCGGCGCGCTGGGAGATCTCCTCGGCGTGCAGGCGCAGGACGGACTGGACGATGTGGAGCGCGGCCACCATCCCGAGCATCCCGGCCATCGTGCCGAGGAAGGCGTCGGTCAGGCCCGCCGTGCCGCCCATCCGGGCGATGATCTCGCGGGTCCGCTCGTTGTCGCCGACCAGGTCCGTCGCGCCCTTGGTCAGGGAGCCGAAGGCGGCACCCGCGGCGAGGTAGCCGAGGCTCCAGCCCAGGACGGCGCCCCGCTGCAGTCGCCAGGCCAGGGCCCACGCCGTGCCGAGGCGGCCCGCCGCCGGTCCTGGGCGGCTGGGCAGGAAGCCCATGCCGAGGTCGCGGCGCCCGGCGAGCGCGTACGCGGCGGCGCCCTGGACGGCGACGGCCACGCCGAACAGCGCGAGCACCCACCAGCGTTCGTCCGCGAAGGCGCGCAGGTTCTCCAGCCAGCCGACCGGCGAGAGCCAGGTGAGCACGGACGAGCCGTCGGTGCTCGCCGCGTCACCGGCGGCCCGCAGCACGAACGCCGCGCCGACCAGCCCGCCCGTCAGCCCCTTCGCGAGCCGCGCGCTCTGGGTGAACTGGGCGACGATCGCCGCCAGGGTGGCGAAGACCATGCCGACGCCCGCCGTGCCGAGCCCGAGCGCGACCGCGCCCTGTGCCCCCTGTCCGGCGAGGCCCACCGCGATCAGCAGCGCGAGCACGGCGTTCGCGGCGAACGCGGCACCCAGCGCCGCCGTCAGCGGGGCGCGCCGCCCCACCATCGCCGAGGAGATCAGCTCCTGCCGTCCGCTCTCCTCCTCGTCCCGGGTGTGCCGTACGACGACGAGCAGGCTCATGACCGCGGCGAGCACCCCGGCGTAGGCGCCGATGCGCCAGGCCACGAGCCCGCCCACCGAGTCGGAGAACACCGGCCCGTAGGTGGCCCGCAGCGAGCTGTTGGTCAGCATCTGGGCGGCGACCCCGGCCCGGTCGGCGGCGGTGGCGTAGACGCTCGCGAGCGCGTTCGGCATGGAGAGCACCATCAGGCCGGTGACCAGGACCCACAGCGGGATCATCACCCGGTCCCGGCGGAGCGCGAACCGCGTCAGCGTGCCCGTACCGGCCAGCCCGCGCGCGACCCCGGACCCGCGGGGCGCGGGGCGCGGCCCGGTGACGGCACTCACCGGGTCACCGCGCGCACGCCGTCGGCGGCGGCCTCGCCCTGGTAGTGGCGCAGGAACAGCTCCTCCAGCGTCGGCGGCGTCGAGGTCAGCGACCGTACGCCCGAGCCGGCCAGGCAGCGCAGCACCGCGTCCAGCTTGTCCGAGTCCACCTGGAGTTTGACGCGCCTTCCGCGTACGTCGAGGCCGTGCACGCCGGGCAGCGACGCCAGTCCGTCCACCGCGCCGGCGAGTTCGGCGGTGACGCTGGTACGGGTGAGATGGCGCAGCTCGGCGAGCGAACCGCTCTCGACGGTCACGCCCCCGCGGATGATGCTGACCCGGTCGCAGAGTTCCTCGACCTCGCTGAGGATGTGCGAGGAGAGCAGGACGGTGCGCCCCCGGTCGCGCTCCTCCTCGACGCACCGCCGGAAGACCTCCTCCATCAGCGGGTCGAGTCCCGAGGTCGGCTCGTCGAGGATGAGCAGGTCGGCGTCCGAGGCGAAGGCGGCGACGAGGGCGACCTTCTGGCGGTTGCCCTTGGAGTAGGTGCGGCCCTTCTTGGTGGGGTCCAGTTCGAAGCGTTCTACGAGGTCGGCGCGGCGGGCCGGGTCGAGTCCCCCGCGCAGCCGCCCGTACAGGTCGATGACCTCGCCGCCGGAGAGGTTGCGCCACAGGGTGACGTCGCCGGGTACGTAGGCGACGCGGCGGTGCAGCTCCACGGCGTCCGCCCAGGGGTCGCCTCCCAGCAGCCGCGCCACGCCCGCGTCGGCGCGGAGCAGGCCGAGCAGGACCCGGATGGCGGTGGACTTCCCGGCGCCGTTCGGGCCGAGGAAGCCGTGGACCTCGCCGGTCCTGACGGTGAGGTCGAGGCCGGCGAGCGCGTGCGTCCTGCCGAACGACTTGTGCAGTCCCGATACCTCGATGGCGAGGTGCGACTTCGTCATGCTCCAGAACGTACGCTTCTTTCAGAAATTTGTGAAGTTAAGGAAATGTCCGAACGGCGACTAGGCTGGAGGCCCGGAGATCGTGGGAGGCGGGCGCGCGAGGGGATGATGGTGCGATGACGGAACGGGGCAGTACGGAAGCGGCCGAGCGGACCGGGACGGCACGGCCGGAGGCCGGGGCGCGGGACGAGGAGGCCGTCTCGCGGTTCGTCGAGGGCTTCGCCGCGCAGCTCGTCGAGGCCGGTATGCAGCGGATGCCGTCCCGTGTGTTCGCCGCGCTCCTCGCCTCCGACTCCGGCGCGCTGACCTCCGCCGAACTGGGCGGACAGCTCCAGGTCAGCCCGGCGGCGGTGTCCGGCGCGGTGCGCTATCTCGCCCAGCAGCACATGGTCTCCCGCGAGCGGGAGCCCGGTTCGCGCCGCGAGCGCTACCGGGTGCACGGCGACCAGTGGTACGAGGCGCTGACCAGCCGTGAGGCGGTGCTGAAGCGCTGGCAGTCGGCCCTGCGGGACGGCGTCGACAGCCTCGGCGAACAGACCCCGGCGGGCCGCCGCCTCGCCGAGACCCTGGCCTTCTTCGACTTCGTCGACCGGGAGGTCGCGGCGATGATGGACCGCTGGCGCGCCCACAGGGCCCGCGTCTTCGCCGACGACTGAGCACCCGTAGGCCGGTACGCCACCCGGATCGCCCGCCCGCGCCGCGTACGCCGGGCCGGGCACGAACGGGCCCGTGCCCGCCACCCGCCGCCTACAGCGGCAGCGTGAGCCCCCAGGCGCCCTCCCGCACCGTCCAGGTCCGGGTCCGTACCGGCCCGCCCGTCACCGCGTCCGCGCGGTAGCGGAAGTCGGCCCCCGACACCGTGATGCGCCGCCCGACCGCCCGCAGCGGGGCGGCGGCCGCGCCCACCGACAGGGGGCGGACCTCGACCTCCGCGCCGCCCGGCGCGCCGGGCACCACGGACACCGCCTCCACCGGCTGGTCCAGGTCGACGAGGACGAGGCCGTCCACCTCCACCCGCAGCCGGGAGGGACCCGGACCGGCCGGGGCCGCCCGCGGGGGCCGCGCGGCCAGCGTCCGCACCAGGGACTGGCAGGTACGCAGCCAGGGGTGCCCCGGCTCCGGGTCCGTCGCGGAGGGCTCAGGGGCGGCCGTGGGCACCGACGGTATCCGCAGGGCGCCCAGCACCACGCCGTCGCTGTCGTCGGCCAGCAGGTCGAAGCGCCGCTCGGCCCCTTCCAGCACGGCCCGCGCCGCCGCGACCGCCCCGGTCGGCACCCCGAGCGAACGGGACAGGGTCAGCACGCCGCCGACGGGCACGAGGGACAGCGCGCACGTGGCGAGTTCCCGCCGTCGGTGCAGCAGGGAGACGGCGCGCAGCAGAGCACGGTCGTCGCCCACCACCACGGGCCGCCGCGCACCCCGGCGGGCCAGCGCGCGGGCGAATTCCTCGGGCCCCTCGGGCAGGCACACTTTCGTGGCCGCACCCGCGCTGAGCACGTCTTTCGCGATCCGTACGGACTCACCGTCGCTGCGACGGGCGACCGGGTCTATGACCACCAGAAGCTGGTCGGAAGCCGCCACCTCGGTCATGCCTCGCTTCCTCGGGTAGCATCTTGGTGCAAGAGCCCCTTGCGCTATTGCGCCAGGGGCTTCGTCTATTCCGGGGCATCCGGTCCGACGGTCGCGGCCAAAGGTGGTCGCGGGCGCACGTAACCGTACGAGAAACGGTCGCGTACGTCCCCGACCTTGGACATGCCCCGCCCGGAAGGGGTGTACGCCTGTGCCCGCACTTGTGCTGCTCGGTGCTCAGTGGGGTGACGAAGGCAAGGGAAAGGCCACCGACCTGCTCGGTGGATCCGTGGACTACGTGGTGCGCTACCAGGGCGGCAACAACGCCGGCCATACGGTGGTCGTGGGCGATCAGAAGTACGCCCTCCACCTCCTCCCTTCCGGAATCCTCACGCCGGAGTGCACTCCGGTGATCGGAAACGGAGTCGTCGTCGACCCGTCGGTCCTGTTCTCCGAGCTGAACGGACTGAACGAGCGCGGCGTCGACACCTCCAAGCTTCTGATCAGCGGAAACGCTCACATCATCACGCCGTACAACGTCACCGTCGACAAGGTGACGGAACGCTTCCTCGGCAAGCGGAAGATCGGCACGACCGGCCGGGGCATCGGCCCGACGTACGCGGACAAGATCAACCGCGTCGGCATCCGCGTCCAGGACCTGTACGACGAGTCGATCCTGACGCAGAAGGTCGAGGCGGCGCTCGACGTCAAGAACCAGCTGCTCACCAAGCTCTACAACCGCCGCGCCATCGAGGCCGGTCAGGTCGTCGAGGAGCTGCTGACCTACGCCGAGCGGCTGCGTCCGTACGTCGCCGACACGGTGCTGATCCTCAACAAGGCGCTCGAGGACGACAAGGTCGTGCTGTTCGAGGGCGGCCAGGGCACCCTGCTGGACATCGACCACGGCACGTATCCCTTCGTGACGTCGTCGAACCCGACGGCGGGCGGTGCCTGCACCGGCGCCGGCGTCGGCCCGACGAAGATCAGCCGGGTCATCGGCATCCTGAAGGCGTACACGACCCGGGTCGGCTCGGGTCCGTTCCCGACCGAGCTGTTCGACGAGGACGGCGAGGCGCTGCGCCGCATCGGCGGCGAGCGTGGCGTCACCACCGGCCGTGACCGCCGCTGCGGCTGGTTCGACGCGGTCATCGCCCGGTACGCGACCCGGGTGAACGGCCTGACGGACTTCTTCCTCACCAAGCTGGACGTGCTGACCGGCTGGGAGGAGATCCCGGTGTGCGTGGCGTACGAGATCGACGGCAAGCGCGTCGAGGAACTCCCGTACTCACAGACCGACTTCCACCACGCGAAGCCGGTCTACGAGACGCTCCCCGGCTGGAGTGAGGACATCACCAAGGCGAAGTCCTTCTCCGACCTGCCGAAGAACGCGCAGGCGTACGTCAAGGCGCTGGAGGACATGTCCGGCGCCCCGATCTCCGCGATCGGCGTCGGCCCGGGCCGCGACGAGACGATCGAGGTCAACTCGTTCATCTAGCGATCGCACGAGCGAGCGAGCGGACGGTTTCGCGAGAGCCCCCGCACGACGGCCGGCCCCTGAGGGGGCCGGCCGTTCGCGCGTCCGGCATGATCGGCCGGACAGGTCCTGGGGGTTCCGTGATGGGTCAGCTGTCGGCACTGATCGGTGTCGTGGTCGGTGCGGCCATGTCGTACCTGGTGGGGGCGTTGCACGAACGCGCCCGGTGGCGACGTGAACAGGGGGCCCGGTGGGACGGCCTGCTCCTGGAGGCGTACGGCGACTACGGCCGGGCCGTGAAGGAATGCGTCGTCGCCTACCAGCGGCTCGCCTCCGACCGGGGTCTGACCCCGGACTCCGCTCCCGGGACGGGCGACGCGCTGGAGGACGCCGCGCAGGCGGAACTGCGGCGCGCCGCCACGACCGAACCCCTCCGTCTGCTCGCCGGCCCGGACGCGGCGGCCGCGGTCCGGGAGCTCAACGACGCCGTGTGGCACCTCGAATGGCTGGCCCGTGGCCGGCTGGCCGCGGACGCCGCTGCCTGGGAGCAGGCGTACGGCGCGTACAGATCGGCCCGCCGGGCCTTCTACGAGAAGGCCCGGGCGAGCCTGCGCGTACCGGGTGAGGTCATCGCGGAACGGGCCGCCTGGCCGCCTTCCTGGCGAGCGGGCGCCTGAGAGCGCCCACTCGACCGCGCACGCCCTCCCCTCGCCCCCTGTCGGCCGGACGGCTGCGACGGTCCGGCGCATACTGGGAGTGAAGGCGCGAAACGGGCCCGTGGGATCGCGTGCGGGTCCGGTGCTGCTCTCGTAAGGAGACGTGAGTGCGATGCGCGTGATGCTCAAGGCCACGATGAACACGGACAAGACGAACGAGGTCATCGAGAGCGGCAAGCTTCCGAAGATCGTGCAGGACACCATGGAGCAAATCAAGCCGGAGGCCGCGTACTTCGGTGCGCACAACGGCCGGCGGACCTGCTACATGGTCTTCGACATGCAGGACAGCTCCCAGATGCCCTCGATCGCGGAACCCTTCTTCTCCCAGATGGGAGCCGAGGTCGAGTTCCTCCCGGTCATGAACCCGGAGGACCTGCAGAAGGGACTGGCGAACCTGCGCTGACGGCCTGCCTCAGCTGAAGACGATCATCGAGCCCTGGGCGAGGCTGCGGGTCGCCGCCGCGTGCAGGCCGAGCCAGACGTGCCGCTCACGGGCGAACGGGCTCGCGTCGTAGGGCGCGGGGGCCGCGGGCTCCTCGAGTTCGGTGGGGCCGGGCGGGGGCTGGGGCGCGGCCGGGGGGTTGGCCGGGTCGATGCCGATCGACGGGGCCACGAACTGCAGCTCGCGCAGCAGGCCGTGCGAGGAGCCCAGCGGGCCGCCCCCGGCGAGGAGTTCGTCGGTGCCGAGCGGGTACGGGAAGTCCACGGGGACGTAGGCGCCCGCGTGGTCGTAGTGCCAGACCAGGTGGGACTGCCGGGCGTTCGCCTCGAACATCTCCAGCAACTGCTCGTAGTCGCCGCCCAGCTCGTCCACGGGCGTCACCGCGAGACCGCACATCTGCAGCAGGTAGGCGCGCCGCAGGAAGTGCAGCGCGTCGTAGTCGAAGCCCGCGACCGGGGCGACGTCGCCCGACAGGCCGGGCATGTAGGCGTACACCGGGACCGGCGGGAGTCCGGCCTCGCCCAGCGCCCTGTCGTAGAGCGCGAGCTCCTCGGCGAAGGGGTTGTCGGGGGTGTGGCACAACACGTCGACGAGCGGGACCAGCCACAGGTCACAGGCCAACTGAGAGCTCCTCGCGTAGCAGGTGCGGGGCGCGGGAGCGGTGCGGCCGCGCCGGTCGGTCGTCAGGCAGCGTAATGGGTCGAACGTGTGCTCAGCGCCCGTCGTGCAGGTCCCATACCCATACCCCGCCGGTCCACTTGCCGGGCCGGCCCACCAGTTCGTCGACCGTCTCGCGCAGCACCGTGTCGTGGGGCTGCGGGGCCAGCACCAGCGCGCCCGCCTTCCAGTACGCGAAGTCGGCGCGGGCCTGGCGGCGCCAGTTGTCGCCGATCGTCGGAGCGGTGCCGTTGTTGCGGACGTCGCGCAGGAGGTTGGAGGTGTAACGGGGCGACGCTCCGTAGATGCCGACGCGCTCCTCGCCGTACGGGCCGTTGAAATAGCCGCCGGGCAGACGGAAGCCCAGTCCGGCCGCCGTCTGCCAGTGCAGGGCCTCGGCGTCGCCCGGGTCAGGCAGCGGCACCGGCACCAGCGACTCGCCCTCGCCGACGTACGACCTGTAGGTCCCGTCGGCGATGAACGCGGGCACGTCCACCCGGTCCACCGCCTTCAGCGGGGCGGGCACGAGGGGGATCAGCGCGGCGGCGACGGCCACCATGCCCACGTACTGCGTGCCGATGCCCGGGGTACGCGCCAGCCGCTCCAGGGCGAGCGCGACGAGGATGCCGAGCGCCGGCGCGCACACCATCGCCACGCGCCCCTCGATCACCGACTCGAACAGCGGCTTGTGCGCGAGCGCCGCCCAGGGGCCGTCGAGGACGACGTCGGTGAGCGGGATGCGGATCCGGGGCCCCAGGGACAGCAGCGCCGCCGCCAGCGCGGTGAACGCGAGCGCCTTGACGAGCGCCCGCTCCCACAGCCGGACGACGATCGCGAAGGCGAGGGCCGCCAGGGGCCAGCCGTAGAAGGCGTTCTGCTCGGTGGGGTTGAGCGACAGCGCGTTCGCCGTCTGCGCGTTCCCGGCGACCAGCGAACGCTCCGCGAAGGAGAGCAGGGCGAGCGGACTGTTGCCCGCGTTGTCGCCGTGCAGCACGCTCTTGTAGCTCTGCGGCCCCGCGAACTGCCAGTAGAGGGGGAAGGCGACGATCGGGAGGCAGACGGCCGCGCCGATCCCGAGGCCCTTCAGCAGCGGACGCCAGGACGCCCTCGCGACGTCCGGGCGCGCGGCCCCGTAGGCGAGCGCGAACAGTGCCATCCCGATCGAGGCGAGCAGCAGCGGCTCCTCGCCGAGGAAGACCTGGTACGCCGTCATCAGACCGAGCACGACCCCGTCCCGGACGACCCGGGTGCCCGCGCACAGCCGCAGCACGCGGTCGATGATCAGCGGGACCATGAAGAGGACGACGAAGTTCGGGTGCGCGTTGGCGTGGCTGACCATGGGCGGCGCGAACGCCGCGAGGGCCGCGCCGACGAAGGCGGCTCCGCGCCGGGCCACCACCCGCCTGACGATCAGCCAGTACCAGGCGGCGGCCGTCGCGGCGATACCCAGCGTCATCACGAGGGTCAGCGCGACCGCCGGGCCCCACAGCAGCGTGACCGGGGCGAAGGGGACGGACAGGCCGAGCATGACCGTGTTGGCCATGAGGTTCACGCCGTCCGGAAAGCCCTGGAGGGTGGAGAAGAGGGGGTTGTGGAGGTGGCGGACGCTGTCCGCGGTGACCGCGAAGAACCACTCCCACTGGTTCTGGTCCTGGAGTGAGTCCGGGAGGTACCGGCCGCCGGGGTCCTTCCAGCGGCCGGAGTAGAGGACCACCGCCATCAGCAGGAACACGGCCGTCGCCAGGACGTCCGCCGGGCGGACCGAGCGGGCCTTGAGGAGGGCGAGTTCGGCGAGTACGCGGCCGTAGTCGAGGGGGCGCACCTTCGAACCGGACTGGTGGGCCCAGCGCACCGGGACCTCGGCCACCGCCCAGCCCGAGCGGCGGAAGTGCTGCAGGACCTCGACGTCTATGCCCCAGCCGTTGAGCCGGGACGCGGCGAACGCCTCGCGGGCGCGGTCGCCGTCGAACAGCTTGAACCCGCACTGGGTGTCGCGGATGCCGGGGACGGCGACGCGGCGTATGAGGAAGTTCCCGGCCCGGCCGAGCAGTTCGCGCATCCGGTGCTGGTGGTGCTCGATCGTCGCGCCCGCCGTCGCACGGGAGCCGATCGCCGCGGACCGGCCGTCGGCGAGCGCCGTGTCGAGCCGCTCCAGCTCCTCGATCGGCGCGGCGAGGTCGGCGTCGGTGATCAGCACCCGGCGCCCGTACGAGGCGGCCACGCCGAGCCGCAGCGCGTGGCCCTTGCCCCGGTTGCGGGGGCTGGTGACGAGCTGGACGCGGGGTTCGCGGGCCGAGACGGCGGCGACGACGTCCCGCGTGCCGTCGGTGGAGCCGTCGTCGACGACGATCAGCTCCCACCGGCCGAAGCGGTCCCCGCGCCCCGTCAGGTGCGTCACGATCGACTCGAGGGTCGGGCCGAGCCGCTTCTCCTCGTTGTACGCGGGAACGACGATCGTCAGATCCATGACCGGCGTGTCCTTCACGACGTCCGGGGCGGGCGTGGCGCTCATCCGGCGGCCAGGCGCTCGATCAGGGCGAGGGAGTGCGCGTTGTAGGCGCGGACGACGGCCTGCGCCGCGACGGCGTCCCGGCGGACCAGCGCGTCCACGAGTTCGGTGTGCCCGGACCAGAGCCTGCCCTTCGCCTCCGCCGCCCACCCCCCGTCGGTCCCGCCCGCGCCCCCCGTCCCGCCCGGGCCCCGGCGCAGGTGCTGCACCGCGCACACCCAGCACTGCACGCGCAGCCGGTGCAGGAAGTCGACGAGGTAGGGATTGCCGAACAGGGCGCTCAGCTCGCGCCAGAACCGCAGGTCGTACCCGATGAGAATGGCGAGGTCACCGGCGTCGGCGGCGCGCTGCGCCTCCTCGCCGCGGCGGCGGACCCCGGCGAGCGCGGCCATCGCCCGGGCCTCCTGCCCGCCGGGCAGACCGGCGTCGCCCAGCCGCTGGAAGATGCCGTCGGAGACGAGGCTGCGGGCCTCGACCATGCCCCGGTAGTCGTCCGGCGAGTACGCGTGGACCTGGAAGCCGCGGTGCTGGACGGCGTCCAGCAGGCCCTGCGCGGACAGGTCGACCAGGGCTTCGCGGACGGGGGTCGCGGAGACGCCGTACTGCTCGGCGATCTCCTTCACCGTGAACTCCTGCCCCGGCTGGAGCCGGCCGGCCAGCACCTCGTCACGGAGCGCGTCGGCGATCTGCTGCCGCAGAGTGCTGCGGGTTACGGCGCCCTTGCCGCCGGTGCCGGGCATCGTGGTCTCGCTCCCCATCGCGTTCGGATACGTGTACGCCTACGAGCACGTCACCTTACGCGGTGGGGTCCGGCGGCCGGCCCGTCCGCCACGGGGGACGGGGACCTCGCGCGGACGGCGGGGGGACGGCACGCGGACCCGCGCCGCGGAGGTCCCGGCCCGCCCCCGGCGCGCCCACGCGGCGGCCGGAGGCGGCCCGGCCGGGGCGTGCCGGCCGCCCCGGCACCGCCGTGGTCAGCCCGATACGTGCTGGTCGGCCACGGAGAGCGCCTCGTCCAGCGCCGCCAGGCCCTCCTTGGCCTCGGCCTCGGTGATGTTGCACGGCGGCACGACGTGCGTCCGGTTCATGTTGATGAAGGGCCACAGTCCGCGTGCCTTCGCGGCGGCTCCGAACGCCGCCATGGGCGCGTTCGCCTCGCCCGAGGCGTTGTAGGGGACGAGCGGTTCGCGCGTCTCGCGGTCCTTCACCAGTTCGAGGGCCCAGAAGGCGCCGGTGCCCCGCACCTCGCCGACGCTGGGGTGGCGTTCGGCGAGCGCGCGCAGACCGGGCCCGAGGACGTTCTCGCCGAGCCGGGCGGCCTGTCCGACGACGTCCTCCTCCTCCATCACGCCGATCGTGGCGACGGCGGCGGCACAGGCCAGCGGGTGGCCGGAGTAGGTGAGCCCGCCGGGGTAGGGGCGCCGGGCGAACGTCTCGGCGATCTCGCCGGAGATCGCCACGCCGCCGAGCGGCACGTAGCCGGAGTTCACGCCCTTCGCGAAGGTCATCAGGTCCGGCGTCACGCCGAACAGGTCGGCGGCGAACCACGTGCCCGTGCGCCCGAACCCGGCCATGACCTCGTCGAGGACCATGACGATCCCGTACCGGTCGCAGATTTCGCGGACGCCGGCGAGGTAGCCGGGCGGCGGCGTCATGATGCCGGCCGTGCCCGGGATCGTCTCCAGGATCACCGCGGCGACCGTCTGCGGCCCCTCGAAGGCGATGGTGTCGTCGAGGTGCTGCAGCGCCCGCTCGCACTCCTGCGCCTCGGTGCCGGAGTGGAAGGGGCTGCGGTACAGGAACGGCGCCCAGAACCGCACGACCCCCGCCGCCCCGCTGTCGCTGGCCCAGCGGCGCGGGTCGCCGGTGAGGTTGATCGCGGCGGCGGTGGCCCCGTGGTACGAGCGGTAGGCGGAGAGCACCTTCGGGCGGCCGGTGTGCAGCCGGGCCATCCGCGTGGCGTTCTCGACGGCCTCGGCGCCGCCGTTGGTGAAGAAGATGCTGTCCAGGTCGCCGGGGGTCCGCTCGGCTATCAGCCGGGCCGCCTCCGACCGCGCCTCGACGGCGAACGCGGGCGCGAACGTGGCCAGCGTCGCGGCCTGCTCCTGGATCGCGGCGACGACCTTCGGGTGCTGGTAGCCGATGTTCGTGAAGACGAGGCCGCTGCTGAAGTCGAGATACCGCTTGCCGTCGTAGTCCCAGAAGTACGACCCCTGGGCACCGGCGACGGCGAGCGGGTCGATGAGCTCCTGCGCGGACCAGGAGTGGAAGACGTGCGCGCGGTCCGCGGCCTTCACGGCGGCGCCGGCCTGCGGGTTCGCGGGGTGTGCCTGAGGGGTCATGCGCCCGAGGGTAGGCGGCACCGGCACGGCGGCGACATCGGCGTCCTGTCTGCGGCGGACGGCTTTCCGCGACACCTTGTCGGGTGCGGCGGGGCCGGGCGCCGCTGCCGGGACCGGCCGCGCGGTCACGCAGGCGGCCCGTGCTGTTACGGAACCGTAGACAGCGGCCCGCCCCGCCGCCCCGTACGGCCGCACTATCCTCGGCATGTTGCGTACGTACGGGGGAGGGTGGCGCATCGTGGAGAAGCTGGCGGCCGGGGATCCGCAGCGGATCGGGGCTTATCGGCTGCTGGCGCGGCTGGGCGCCGGCGGGATGGGGCACGTGTACCTGGCCCGTTCCGACCGGGGGCGCACCGTCGCGGTCAAGCTGGTGCGGCGTGAGCTCGCCGAACAGGAGGAGTTCCGCGCCCGCTTCCGCCAGGAGGTGCAGGCCGCGCGGCGGGTCGGCGGTCACTGGACCGCGCCCGTGCTCGACGCGGACACCGAGGCGCCGATCCCGTGGGTGGCCACCGGTTACGTCGCCGGACCGACCCTGCAGTCCGTCGTGGGTCACGACCACGGAGCGCTGCCCGAGCGGTCGGTGCGGATCCTCGCGGCCGGGCTCGCGCACGCCCTGCGGGACATCCACGCCGCGGGGCTGATCCACCGCGACCTCAAGCCGTCGAACGTGCTCGTCACCATCGACGGCCCGCGCGTCATCGACTTCGGCATCGCCCGCGCCCTGGAGACCGTGACCGACGGCGGGCTCACCCGGACCGGCGCGCTCGTCGGCTCGCCCGGCTTCATGGCGCCCGAGCAGGTCCGCGGCGACCGCATCACCCCCGCCTGCGACGTCTTCTGCCTCGGCTCGGTCCTCTCCTACGCCGCCACCGGGGTGCTGCCCTTCGGCACGTCGAACAGCGGCGTGCACGCGATGATGTTCCGCATCGCGCAGGAGGAACCGGACCTGGAGGCCCTGCCGGAAGGCCTCTCCGACCTCGTACGGGACTGTCTGCGCAAGGACCCCGCCGCCCGGCCCACGATCGACGAGGTCCTGGAGCGCACGGGGGCGGAGGACACCGTCTCGGACGGCCGGGCCCGCGACCCCTGGCTGCCGGGCGCCCTGGTCGCCCAGCTCGGGCGGCACGCGGTGCGCCTGCTGGACACGGAGGACCCGGAGGACGGGACGGGGACGGCCACGCCTCCCGCGGTGGCGGCGCCGCCCGCCCAGCCCGCCCTGCCCGCCGGGAAGCCGGCTGCGGCTCCGGCGGACGCTCCCGCCGTGGACGCCGCCGTCCCGGCGGTCCCCGCGCTGCCTCCCGGCCCGTCGGCCGGCCCCGACCTCTCCAAGCCCGCGTCCGCTCCGTCCGCCGAATCCGCCGAGTCCGCCCCGGGTGCCCCGGACGCCGAGCGCCCGCCTGCCGCCGGCATGCCGGACGGTGCCGCGGCGCCGCCCCCGCCGGGCCGGCCGTCGTCGCTGGACCACCTGCCGACGATGGTCACGGGCGGAGCGGCCCGGACACCCCCTCCGGCCGCCACCCCGCACGCCGCGGGACCGGGCCCCGTCCACCCCGCGTACGGCTATCCGCAGCAGGGCGCCGCCTGGAACGGCGCCCCCGGTTACGGGTCCACGCCCCCGTACGGCCCCGCCCCCGGCGGCTACGGTCCGGCGCCCACGCCCGGGTACGGCTCGACACCCCCGTACGGTCCGGCCCCGCTCTACGTCCAGGCGCCGCAGCCGGCGCGCGGCGGCAGCCGGTCGACGGCCGTGCTGATCGCCGTGGCCCTGGTCGTCGCGCTCGGCGCGGGGGGTTCGGTGTACGCGCTGATGCGGGGCGACGGCGGCGACGACGACAAGGCGGGGCAGAGCTCCGGTGCTCCCAGCACGCCGGGCCCGCAGACCTCCGGACCGCAGACGTCCGGCCCGTCGACGCCGACCGCGACGCCGAGTACGAAGGAGCCGGACGGCCCCACGGTGCCCACCGAGTTCCTCGGAACCTGGACCAGCAGCATCGACAACAAGTCGGGCCACAACCCCCGCACGCTGGTCATCCAGCAGGGAGAGGTCGGCGACACGGTCCTCTCCCTCACCGCGGACGGCCCGGCGGGCACCGGCACCTACCACTGCGTCTTCCAGGCGGGGCTGGCCGAGAAGCCGTCCGAGGACGGGCCCCTGGAGATCGGCCCCTCCGTGGTCACCGTCGGCGAACCGGCCTCGTCCTGCACCCCGGGCGGCGCCTCCGAGGTCACCCTGCTGTCCGACGGCCGGCTGCGCCGGGTCATCACGGACTCGGGCAAGTCGCTGACCTACACGAAGTCCGGCTGACGGAGCCGGCTCCGCTTCAGGCGGATCAGGCTCCGCCTCAGCGCGGATCCGGCGGCCGCTGTCTGGGCATGTTCGGCCGGGCGCCCGGAGGCAGGGGCGGGCGGGTCACCGGGGCGCAGTCCGGCCGGGACGTCCCGGCCGGGGCGGACTGGAGGCCGAGGGGAGCCGGACCCGTACGGAAGGCGATCATCCAGTCCACCGTCTCGGCGCGGACGAGTTCCGTCATGTCCTCGCAGAAGCGGCGCAGCACCCCCAGGCAGCGCTCGGCGGCCTCGCTCGCCGTCCCCTCGGCGGGCCCCAGCACCTCCCGCACGCTCTCGGACGCCCAGTCGAACTGGAGTACCTGGAGGCGGCGCTGCACGGCCTGCGCGGTGGCCACGTCCCGCATCCACCCGGAGGTGACCCCGAAGAACCGGTCGGCGCCCAGGCACGCGGCCCCGGCCAGCAGGCCCAGACAGCCCCAGGGCGCCGCCCCCTCGACGATCCGGGTGAGGTCGAGCAGGGGCACGGCCGTCGCGACGACCGCGCCCGCCGCCGTCCCGCCGCGCAGCAGCCGCGCCGCCCGCCGCTTCCGGACGCGGTCCGCGAGATACCACTGGGCGGTGGTGAGCGCCCCGCTCTCGACCCAGTGGTACAGCTCGTCGAGCCGCTCCGCGGGCTGCCCCCAGTCGCCGAGGGGCAGCGGCCGCCCCGCGAGGTCGCCCGGCTGCAGGGTTCTGCCGACGGCCCGTCCGTCCCGCGGCGCTCCCTCGGGCTGCATCTCCGGCTGGCTCACCCGGCACTCCCTACTGGTGACACTCACCGACGTCGACGTGTGTTGACGTGCGGTGACCTGTGTTGACGTGCGTGTACGCCTGAGTGGCGCGTGACGCTGAGGCGCCGGACCCTTTACTACCGCCCAATGGGTGGCGATGGGCCGGGTTTCCGTGGTTTTCCGCCTGGACGGGGGTGTTGGTCAGGTATAGGGCCACGAAAACAGTCACTCGAAAGAGTGCTGGAGCGATCGCACCCCGGACCACGTAGGCTCGTTCCAGGCGGGAAAATCTCGCGCCGGAAGCCGTACGGACCAGGAGCTGATCGTGATTCCCGGTGGTGGCCAGCCCAATATGCAGCAGCTGCTCCAGCAGGCCCAGAAGATGCAGCAGGATCTCGCCGCCGCCCAGGAGGAACTGGCGCGCACCGAGGTCGACGGACAGGCGGGCGGCGGCCTCGTACGGGCCACCGTGACCGGGTCCGGCGAGCTCCGGGCGCTGAGGATCGACCCGAAGGCGGTCGACCCGGAGGACACGGAGACCCTCGCCGACCTGGTCGTCGCGGCCGTGCAGGCGGCGAACGAGAACGCGCAGACGCTCCAGCAGCAGAAGCTCGGCCCGCTCACCCAGGGTCTCGGCGGCGGCAGCGGCATCCCCGGCCTGCCGTTCTGAGATTCCGGCCGGTCTTTCTCGTACCGGGGAGCGGCGGGCGGACGTACGGCCAACTACCGTACGTACGAGACGGCGGCATCCGCCGCCGCGGTGGCAGTGAGGGAAAGGCGTTCCGTTGTACGAAGGCGTGGTCCAGGACCTCATCGACGAGCTCGGGCGGCTGCCCGGCGTCGGTCCCAAGAGCGCGCAGCGGATCGCCTTCCACATCCTGCAGGCGGAGCCCACCGACGTACGCCGGCTCGCCCAGGCGCTGATGGAGGTGAAGGCGAAGGTCCGCTTCTGCGCGGTCTGCGGGAACGTCGCGCAGGAGGAACTGTGCAACATCTGCCGCGACACGCGCCGCGACCTCTCCGTCATCTGCGTCGTGGAGGAGCCGAAGGACGTCGTCGCGATCGAGCGGACGCGTGAGTTCCGGGGCAGGTACCACGTCCTGGGCGGCGCGATCAGCCCGATCGAGGGCGTGGGCCCCGACGACCTGCGGATCAGGGAGCTGCTGGCCCGGCTCGCGGACGGCACGGTCACCGAGCTGATCCTGGCCACGGACCCCAATCTGGAGGGCGAGGCCACGGCCACGTATCTCGCCCGCATGATCAAACCCATGGGCCTCAAGGTCACCCGCCTGGCCAGCGGCCTCCCTGTGGGCGGCGACCTGGAATACGCGGACGAGGTCACGCTCGGCCGCGCCTTCGAGGGGAGACGACTCCTAGATGTCTGACGCCACGCTGCACGCGACCAGCCGCGACCCCGGCGACTTCGCCGTCCAGATCGCGGACCAGGTCGAGAGCTTCATCGTCGCCGTCACCGAAGTGGCGAAGGGCGACGAACCGGACTCGGCCGTGCCGTTCCTGCTGCTCGAGATCTCCCAGCTCCTCCTCGCCGGCGGCCGTCTCGGCGCGCACGAGGACATCGTCCCGGACGATCGCTACGAGCCCGACCCGGGCCCGGAGCCGGACGTGGACGGCCTGCGCGAGCGGTTCGCCGAGATGCTGGACCCGGTCGACGTCTACTCCGAGGTCTTCGACCCCTACGAGCCGCGCAAGGCCCCGGTGCCCTGCCGCATCTCCGACGACCTCGCCGACGTCATCACCGACCTGCGCCACGGGATGGCCCACTACCGCGCGGGCCGCACCACCGAGGCCCTGTGGTGGTGGCAGTTCTCGTACTTCTCGAACTGGGGCAGCACGGCCTCCGCGTGCCTGCGCGCCCTGCAGTCCCTGGTCGCCCACGTCCGCCTCGACCAGCCCCTGGACGAGCTGGACGGCCTGGACACCGACCAGGACCTCGGCGAGGAGTCCCTCGCGGAGGAGGCCGGCCGGGTCATGGTCCAGGAGATCGCCGGCCCGCTGGGACTGCGCACGGTCAAGTGAGGCCGCGCGCCTCGCGGTGAGCGCCCCGAGCGCCTCGGGGGCGTGTGGCGTCCGTGACGGACGTGTGACCCCGCACACGTTCCGAGTGGCCCGCCCGCGGTGGGGCAGGTGCCGTCCTGGAGCGGCCGGCGGGCCTCCGGGATGATCATGTCGTGAGCGGGACATCTCACGATGCGATATCACGAAGGGCTGATCCGGCCGCTCGATAGACTGAGCCGACCGCAGTACACCGTATGTGCGGACAGAGACGGACTGAGCGAGGAGCGCACGTGGGCCTTGTCGTGCAGAAGTACGGAGGCTCCTCCGTAGCCGATGCCGAGGGCATCAAGCGCGTCGCCAAGCGAATCGTGGAAGCGAAGAAGAACGGCCACCAGGTGGTCGTCGTCGTTTCCGCGATGGGCGACACGACGGACGAGCTGATCGATCTCGCCGGAGAGGTGTCACCGATGCCTTCCGGACGTGAGTTCGACATGCTGCTGACCGCGGGAGAGCGGATCTCCATGGCCCTGCTGGCCATGGCGATCAAGAACCTGGGCCACGAGGCCCAGTCGTTCACCGGCAGCCAGGCAGGTGTCATCACCGACTCGGTCCACAACAAAGCGCGGATCATCGACGTCACGCCCGGCCGCATCCGGACGGCGCTGGACGAGGGCAACATCGCCATCGTCGCCGGTTTCCAGGGCGTCTCGCAGGACAAGAAGGACATCACCACGCTGGGGCGCGGCGGGTCCGACACCACGGCCGTCGCGCTCGCCGCGGCGCTCGACGCCGAGGTCTGCGAGATCTACACCGACGTGGACGGCGTGTTCACCGCCGACCCGCGCGTGGTGAAGAAGGCGCGGAAGATCGACTGGATCGCCTTCGAGGACATGCTGGAGCTCGCCGCCTCCGGTTCGAAGGTGCTGCTCCACCGCTGTGTGGAGTACGCCCGCCGCTACAACATCCCGATCCACGTGCGCTCGTCCTTCTCGGGCCTCCAGGGCACCTGGGTCAGCAGTGAGCCACTCGCTCAGAAGGCACAGCAGCAAGGGGAACAGAAGGTGGAGCAGGCCATCATCTCCGGTGTCGCTCACGACACCTCCGAGGCCAAGGTCACGGTCGTCGGCGTCCCGGACAAGCCCGGCGAGGCCGCCGCGATCTTCCGCGCCATCGCCGACGCCGAGATCAACATCGACATGGTCGTGCAGAACGTGTCCGCCGCGTCCACCGGCCTGACGGACATCTCCTTCACCCTCCCGAAGACCGAGGGCCGCAAGGCCATCGACGCGCTGGGACGTGCGAAGGACACGATCGGCTTCGACTCGCTGCGCTACGACGACCAGATCGGCAAGATCTCCCTGGTCGGCGCCGGTATGAAGACCAACCCGGGTGTCACGGCCGGCTTCTTCGAGGCGCTGTCCGACGCCGGGGTCAACATCGAGCTGATCTCGACCTCCGAGATCCGCATCTCGGTCGTCACCCGCGCCGACGACGTCAACGAGGCGGTGCGCGCCGTGCACACGGCGTTCGGGCTCGACTCCGACAGCGACGAGGCCGTCGTCTACGGAGGCACCGGACGATGACCGTCCCCGCGACGCCCCCGGCGGCGTCCGCGACCCCCGTGGCCACGGGGCCCGCGGCGGCCTCCGCGTCCGTGCGTCCGCACGGACGCCCGTGCGGGGACGTACCGCGATGACCGGCAAGCCGACGCTCGCGGTCGTGGGAGCGACCGGGGCTGTCGGCACGGTCATGCTCCAGATCCTGTCCCAGCACGCGGACATCTGGGGCGAGATCCGTCTGGTCGCCTCGCCGCGCTCGGCCGGCCGCAAGCTGGCCGTGCGCGGGGAGCAGGTCGAGGTCGTGGCGCTGACCCGGGAGGCGTTCGACGGGGTCGACGTCGCCATGTTCGACGTCCCCGACGAGGTCGCGGCCCAGTGGGCGCCGGTCGCCGCCGCCAGGGGCGTCGTCGTCGTGGACAACTCCGGCGCCTTCCGGATGGACCCGGACGTGCCGCTGGTCGTGCCGGAGGTCAACCCGCACGCCCTCCGGGTGCGCCCGCGCGGGATCGTCTCCAACCCGAACTGCACCACCCTCTCCATGATCGTCGCCATGGGCGCGCTGCACGCCGAGTTCGGGCTGCGCGAGCTGGTGGTCTCCAGTTACCAGGCGGTCAGCGGTGCGGGACGCGCCGGCGTCGACACCCTGCGCGAACAGCTGTCCCTGGTCGCCGGTACAAATCTGGGGACCAGCCCCGGCGACGTACGGCGGGCCGTGGGCGACCGGACGGGCCCGTTCCCGGAGCCGGTCGCGCTGAACGTGGTGCCGTGGGCCGGTTCGCCGCGCGAGGACGGCTGGTCCTCGGAGGAGATGAAGATCCGGGACGAGTCCCGCAAGATCCTCGGTCTCCCGGAGCTGCGCGTCGCCGTCACCTGCGTACGCGTCCCCGTGATCACGACCCACTCCCTGACCGTGCACGCCCGCTTCGAGGGCGAGGTCACGGTCGCCAGGGCCCGGGAGATCATCGCCACCGCGCCCGGGGTCGTCCTCTTCGACAACCCGGCCGCGGGAGAGTTCCCGACCCCCGCCGATGTCGTCGGCACCGACCCGACCTGGGTGGGGCGGGTGCGCCGGGCGCTGGACGACCCGACGGCGCTCGAACTCTTCGTGTGCGGCGACAACCTCCGCAAGGGGGCGGCGCTGAACACCGCGCAGATCGCCGAGCTGGTGGCGGCGGAGTTGCGGGGGGCGTAGCGGGGGGCGTAGGCACGCGGCGTCCCGGCCCGGGACGCGGAGCCTGACCAGCGGAGTACCGAACGTACAGTTTCCGTTTATAAGATCTGTGTATGTTCTGTGTCCGGGGCGTGGGTTCGGACCACATGAGCGAACGGCCGGGCCGACGTGAACCGGGGCCTGCCGGCGTTCAAGGATTTCCTCCCCGCTCTCCGCAACCGCGCGGAGGGCGGGGAGCGTCTTTGCGGACGCGCTTCAGGGGGTCCGGGACTTCACGGCAAAAAGGGCGTAGGGGAAGAGCTGGTACGCATGAGGGCATCTGACACACCGTCGATCGCAGTGCCTGATGTAAAAGTGATGCCTGTCGCGTACAACCCTCGCGGGGGTCCACGGGTCCAACTGGCGTGGCAGAGGTACTCGATTTCACCGCGGTACAGACGAGAGGCGCAGCCCTCCGTCCACCCCGCCGTCTCCGCAGCCCCGGCGTGCCCGGCGGCATGCCGGTGATCGCTCCCATGCCCGCAACGCGGCCCGCCCGCATCCCCAGTCAGCGAGACGGTGCCCAGGACGCGATCGCCGCGGGCACCACCGTCGACCACCTGACCGAGACCTACCGCGCCCACTACCGGTCGCTGCTGGGCCTCGCGGCGCTCCTGCTCGACGACACCGCGTCCTGCGAGGACGTCGTCCAGGAGGCCTTCATCCGGGTGCACTCCGCGCGCAAGCGCGTCCGCGACCCGGAGAAGACGCTCGCGTATCTGCGGCAGACCGTCGTGAACCTCTCGCGGTCCGCCCTGCGCCGCCGCATCCTCGGTCTGAAGCTGCTCTCCAAGCCGATGCCCGACATGGCGAGCGCCGAGGAGGGCGCGTACGACCAGCTGGAGCGCGACGCGCTGATCAAGGCCATGAAGGGCCTGCAGCGACGGCAGCGCGAGGTCCTGGTGCTGCGCTACTTCGCGGACATGACCGAGGCGCAGGTCGCCTCGACGCTGGGGCTCTCGCTGGGTTCGGTCAAGGCGTACGGCTCCCGCGGCATCGCGGCGCTCCGTGTCGCCATGGAGGCGCCGGCATGAGTGGGTACGACGGCCATGAGCGGGACGAGCGGTACGAGCGGGACGGCAGGGAAGAACGGCACGTGCGCGAAGAGCAGGACGGGCACGAGGCGCAGGACGCGCAGGACGTACGCAGGCAGGAACCGCACGCTGGGAACGGAACTGTGAATCACGGCCCGGACGGACAGGGCCCGGACGGACCGGGCCCCGGCAGGCAGGACCCGCTGGAGGGCTTCGCCCGGCTGGCCGCCGCGGTCCGGCCCTCGGAGGACCCGGGCGCCGACGCCTCCGCGGGCACCCGCGGGGACGACCGGGCCGACGACCCGGCCGGTGACCAGTCCGACGACCACGGGACCGGTCTCGCCCCGGACGAGCTGGCGCTGCGCAGGCTGCTGCGCCAGGCCGTCGACGAGGTGGAGCCCGCCGACGGCGCCCTGGAGCGTCTGCGGCGCGCGGTCCCGGCCCGGCGCGCCCGCAAGCGCCAGGCCGTCGTCGGCATGGCCGCCGCCGCGCTCTTCATCGGCACAGCCGTCCCGGCTCTCGTCCACGTCTCCAACTCCTCCGGCTCGAGCGCCGACCCGTCCATCGTCGGCAACAGCGAGCACACCCAGGGCGGCGCCGGCGAGGGCAAGGGGGAGGACGGCGGGGGCGACGGTTCGGGCAGCTCCGCCGGACAGTCCAAGGGCAAGGGCCAGAACGGCCAGAAGGACAAGCAGGGCAAGAGCGCCACGAGCGGCGCCACCGGCCCCGACCCGTCCGCCTCGGTGGTGAGCGCCCCGGCGTGCACGGCGGGCCAGCTCGGCGTGAGCGGCAACACGTCCCCCGCGGACACCACCGGGACGGTGTACGGCAGCTTCCGGGTCACCAACGTCTCCGGTGCGAGCTGCACGGTCGGCGGGCAGGGCACCGTCTCGACGTCCGTGCTGGGCGCGGCCGACCCGGCGAAGATCCGGCTCGCGCAGCATGTCGCGGGGGACGCGGCCGGCGGACTGCCCGACCCGTCCCTTGAGGCGGCCCAGCTGGTGCTCCAGCCGGGCTTCGCCTACGAGGTGAAGTTCGCCTGGGTGCCGTCGGAGACGTGCCCCACCGATGACGGCGGCCCCTCTCCGGACCCGACGCCCTCCGGCGGCGCGACCGACGGCGGCAGCTCCTCGTCGGACAACGGCGTCTCCGCCCAGCTCCTCACCGACGGCGGGACCGCCGATGGCAGCGTCGTCGTCTCGCACACGGCCCAGCCCGGCTCACCGGCGGGCACGGCGACGGTGGCGCACGCGTGCGCGGGGACGGTGTACCGGACAGGACTGCTGACGGCGTCGTAGCGGGTCACGGGGCCGTCCACGGACTGCGGAGAACGGTGGAGGGCGGACGCGCGGGAATCGGGCGTCCACCCTCCACCGCTTCGGTTCAGCCGGTACCAGTGCCGGGACCGGCGCCGGTCCCCGCACCGCTTCCGGTCGCCGCGGGTGCTCCGGATGCCGCGCGGCCGTCCGGCTCGCTGCCGTCCTCGCCGCTTTCCTCGCCGCCGTCCTGGGCGATCCCCAGTTCCGCGTCCCGGGCGAACTCCACCTCGCGGCGCAGCAGCCGGAACCACATGAAGACGACGAAGCCCGCGAAGACGAACCACTCACCGGTGTAGCCGAGGTTCTGGAAGGCCTTCAGATCCAGGCCGGTGCCCTCGGCGGCCGCGGCGGGCACGGCCTTCATGCCGTCGCCGGCGTCGGAGAGGGTGATCCACGCGTTGTAGACGTCGTACGGCACGAGGTTGACCAGGGACGCCGAGCTGATCGCCGCGGTCTGCCCGGCGGGCAGACCGCCGGCCGCGCTCACCCCGTTCGCGCCGGGGCTCTCCGACGCCTGCAGCGCGCCGGTCACCGTGACCTCGCCGGCCGGCGGGGCGGGCGCCTTCGCGGCATCCGCGTCCCCGGGGAGCCAGCCGCGCACGACGGGCAGCGCCCGGCCGCCGTCCGTCCGCAGCAGGGTCAGCACGTAGTAGCCGTGCCTGCCGTCGAGGTCGCGGTCGGGTACGAGGAGCTGCCTGTCGTACCGGCCGGTCGCGACGGCCTGCTTGCCGGACGTGCTCTTGTCGACGGGCAGCAGCTCGCCGAGCGGCCGGGCGGGGTCCGTCCTGGCCGCGTCGGCCTGTTCGCCCGCGGCCTGGTGGTCCTGCACCCGGTCCTCGAACCGCCCCAGCTGCCATGACCCCATGAACACGCAGAAGGGGATGGCCAACAGCACGAAGAGGTTGATCCCCCACCAGCGGGGCGTCAGCAGAAACCGGTACACACCCCCACGGTACGGGGCTCGTGCGGAGGGGCGGGCCGCGGGGTCCGGGGTTGTCCACAGGTGGGTTGTCCACAGGCTGGGGGCCGTGGCGGCCGGGTGCCGTCGCGAAGGGGCACTATGGGGCCATGACTGAGAGCAACGGGTCCATGCCCGACTGGGAGAAGCGATTCCGGGCGCCGCGGGTGTCCCTGCCGGACTGGGCGGAGGACGCGCCGGACCACGCGCTGTTCGTGTCCAACGCGACGGGGACGTACGAGCTGTACGCGTGGAACCGTGCGACGGGCGAGCAGCACCAGGTCACGAACCGGCCGAACGGCACGACGGACGGGGTGCTCTCACCGGACGGCGCGTGGATCTGGTGGTTCGACGACAAGGACGGGGACGAGTTCGGCATCTGGCGACGCCGTCCCTTCACGAGCCCGGCGGCCACGGCCGCGGCCTCCGGTCCGAACGCGCGGGACGAGCCCGCTGTGGCCGGCCTCGATCCCTCGTACCCGGCGGGCCTGGCGATCGGCCGGGACGGGCGCACGGCGGTGGTCGGCCGGTCCACGGACGAGGACGGTTCGACGATCCATGTGGCGCGGGCGGGCGAGGAGCCCGTGGAGATCTACCGGCACCGCGAGTCCGCCGGGGTCGGCGACCTGTCGCACGACGGTTCGCTGATCGCCATCGAGCACACGGAGCACGGTGACGCGATGCACTCGGCCCTGCGGGTGCTGAGGCCGGACGGTTCGACGGTGGCGGAGCTGGACGACACCAAGGGCGGCACGGTCGAGCTGGGCCTGGAGGTGCTGGGCTTCGCCCCGGTCGACGGGGACACCCGGCTGCTCATCGGTCACCAGCGCCGGGGCCGCTGGGAGCCGCTGGTGTGGGACGTCGCGTCGGGGGAGGAGCTGGACCTGGACCTCGCGGACCGGCTCAGGGGCGACATGAGCGCCGAGTGGTATCCGGACGGCTCCGCCCTGCTGGTCGCGCACAGCTTCGAGGCGCGCGGCGACCTGTGGCGCTACGACCTGGCCACCCGCACCCTGGAGCAGCTGCCGACGCCGGCGGGCACGGTGTCCGGGGCGACGGCACGCCCCGACGGGACCGTCGAGTACCTGTGGTCGTCGGCGGCCGAGCCGCCGGTCGTCCGCTCGACGTCGGGTGCGGTCGTGCTGGACCCGCCCGGGATGAAGTCGCCGGGTTCCGTGCCGGTGCGGGATGTCTGGGTGGAGAGTCCCGGCGGCCTGGTCCACGCGCTGGTCCAGCAGCCCGCGGACGCGACCGGCCCCCTTCCGACCGTCTTCGACATCCACGGTGGCCCGACCTGGCACGACAGCGACTCGTTCGCGGCGGGCCCGGCGGCCTGGGTGGACCACGGGTACGCGGTGGTGCGGGTCAACTACCGGGGCTCGACGGGGTACGGGCGGGAGTGGACGGACGCGCTCAAGCACCGGGTCGGTCTCATCGAGCTGGAGGACATCGCGGCGGTACGGGAGTGGGCGGTGTCGTCCGGTCTCGCCGACCCCGACCGGCTGATCCTGACGGGCGGCTCCTGGGGCGGCTACCTCACCCTGCTCGGCCTCGGCACGCAGCCGGACCAGTGGAGCGTGGGCATCGCGGCCGTCCCGGTCGCCGACTACGTGACGGCGTACCACGACGAGATGGAGGCCCTGAAGGCGATGGACCGCACGCTGCTCGGCGGCACGCCCGAGGAGGTCCCGGAGCGGTTCGAGGCGTCCTCACCCCTGACCTACGTGGACGCGGTCAAGGCCCCCGTGTACATCTCGGCGGGCGTGAACGACCCCCGCTGCCCCATCCGCCAGATCGACAACTACGTCTCCCGCCTCGCGGCCCGCGACGCGATCCACGAGGTCTACCGCTACGACGCCGGCCACGGCTCCCTGGTGGTGGACGAACGCATCAGGCAACTCCGCCTGGAACTGGCCTTCGCGGCCACCCACCTGGGCACCCCGGCCCCCAGAGACTGAGCCTGGTTCAGCGGAGGGGGCGGAGGGGGCGGAGGGGGCGGAGGGGGCGAGAAACCCGGCACCGGCACGGGCGATCGCCCGCCCCGCCTCGGAGGTCATGTCACCCCGGTCCACCCTGGGGGGCACGTCCCCCCGGTTCACCCAGGGGCGGGGCACGTCACCCCGGCCCGCCACTGACCCGCCCCCGCCGCCCCAGCAACTCCGCCAGCCCCCGCCGCGTCGCCGCCAGCACCACCCGATCCTCGGCCCGCAGCACATAGCTGGAAGGAAGCCCCCACACCAGCCCCGAGCCTTCTCCCCGCACACCCCGCGACGCGTCCCGCGAGGCTGAGCGCGACGGGTCCCGCGACGCGTCGCGCGACGCGGACGCGGAATCCACCCGCCGTCCCCCGGCCTCCGCCGTGTCCAGGGCAAGCACCCGCCACGCCCCGGCCCGGAACGCCTCGCCGACCGTCCGCCCCTCCAACTGCGGGTGCCCGCCGACGTCCACGGACGCGAACAACAGCACCCGCCGCTCGACCGGTATCGCCCCCAGGATCTGCCGTCCCATCATCGCCCCGGCGAACGCGGGCGCGGCGAGATGGGAGACGCTGCGGCTCCGGGTGAGCGCCCCGGGGTACGCGGCACGCAGGGTGCGGTAGACGGCGGTCGCGAAGTCGTCGTCGTACAGCCGCAGTACGACCCGCAGATCGGCCCGTACGGACCGGGCGTACAGGGCGGCCTCGAGATTCGTCGTGTCCGCGCTGGTGAGCGCCAGCAGCGCGTCCGCCCGGTGGATCTTGGCGGCCTCCAGCACACCCTCCTGCGTCACGTCGCCCAGCACCACCGGCACCCGCAACCGCCGCGCCACCGCGAGTCCCCGGGCCTCCGGATCGGTCTCGACGCACACCACGGGAATGCGCAGCTCGCACAGCCGCCCCAGCACCCGCGTCCCGATCTTGCCCAGGCCGAGCAGCACGACGTGGCCGGACAGCCCCCGGGGAGGCCGCCGCAGCGCCGCCCCGCTGCGGAACGTACCGAGCGCCTCCAGCACGGCGGCCAGCAGCACCGGCAGCAACAGCAGCCCCACGAGCCCGGAGAGGAGCTGGAGCAGCTGACGCCCGAGGGGCTCGCCGACGGCGGGATCGTTGATGGCGAAGAGGTCGAGCAGGGTGAGGTACGTGGCCCGCAGCGGGTGCTCCCCGGTCGTCACCATGGACGCGACGGCGAGGGCGACGACGCACGCCACCAGCCCCACGAAGGACCATCGCAGCCGCCGGGAGAACAGCGAGGCGAAGGGCAGCACGTTGCGCCCGGCGGGCAGGGAGGGGCCGGTGTAGGACACCGTCTCCAGGACGACGGTCCCGCGCCCGGTCGCCGCGGCCACCGCGCTCTCGTCGGGCAGCAGCCGGGGCCCGTGCTCGCCGCTGCCCTCGGCACCCTCGGCGCCGGCGGGATCGCTGCTGGTGGCGGAGAGCAGGGCGAGGGTGCAGAGCCCGGGGTCGGCGACCTGCCCGGGCCCGGGCGGCCGCCGTTCCACGGCCCGCAGCATCAGCCCGTCGGCCTGTACGACCTTGCTGGTGCCGGTGAGGGCGGTGGCGGCCAGCGCGGGTGCGGCGGTGTCGGCGTCGGAGAGGACGGTGGTGGAGGCGTCGCTTCCGTCATCGAACCCCGCACCCCCGGCACCACCCCCGACCGCACCGCCGGCACCACCACCTGTACCACCGGTGGCCAGCGCGGCGGCCTGGTCGAGAAGCCCTTCGATGTGCTGCCCCAGCCGCCGGTTGTAGAGCCGGAGCACGAGCCGCAGCCGGGGATTGAGCCGCCGTGCGGTGAGCGCGGCCCGGATGTTGGCCTCGTCGTCGTCATAGACGAGGGCGAGAGCGGCGGCCCGCTCGACACCGGCCTCCACCAGCACACTCTCGGTGGCGTCCCCGGCCTCCAACACCCGTGCCCCGCGCGAGGGTTCACCCCCGGCGCCCCCACCGGTGCTCCCGCCCCCGCCCGCGTTCCCGTTCCCGGCGGCGCGGTTGACGGCGGCGGACACCCGGTCGAACAGCTGCGAGGCCCGCGCCCGCCCCACCACCGGCGGCTGCACCCCGCGCTCGGCGGGCGGCACCACGAGGGTCACCTGCTCCCCGTACACGCCCCGCAACTCGGCCGCGAGCCGATGAGCGAGCCCATCGTCCCCACACACCACCATGTGCGCGACAAACCCACCTACCGCCCCGGCCCCACCCTGCTCAGGAACACTCCCCACACCGCAAGAGACTGCCCCACACCGCCCCTGGTTCCCACTGCTGCTCGGCGCACCCGAGGGCGCCGGCCCGCGCCGACTGTGGTCACACCGAAGGGTTCCGGTAGGCGAGGTCGAACCTCAGCTGATGATGCCGGTCGGTCTGCTCCTTCGGGCAGGGATCCGTTCGCATCTGCTCCCACGCCTTGTAGGCATTGCCCGAATGATCGAAGGTGAATTGACCAGGCTTCGCGCGTTGCGGGCGGAGGATTCCGAGCATCACTTGCGCTGGCGCAACGACCCGGAGGTGGTGCACTGGGCCACCGCCGGTGACCCGATGTTCGGGCCCGTCACCGCCGAGGCCGTCGATCTCGCCTTCGAGTCGATGCTGCGGCTGAACCCGCGGGAAGCGGCCGTCCTCACCGTCGAGGACCTGGCCGACGGCCGACGGCACGGTGATCGGCATGGCGGACTATCGCGACCTCGACCCGTACGCCGGGACCGTCACGGTCGGCATCACCATCGGTGACCGGACCCGCTGGGGCCGGGGCCACGGTTCGGACGCGCTGCGACTGCTCGTGGGGCACCTGTTCGGCAGCTTCGGCCTCCACCGGATAGAGCTGGACACCTGGAGCGGCAACACCCGTGCCGCCCGCGCCTTCACCAAGGCCGGCTTCCGGGAGGAGGGACGGCGCCGGGGCGCGATGCTGGCGGCGGGCGAGCGGTACGACAGTGTGCTGTTCGGGCTGCTGCGGGAGGAGTGGGGAGGCGCGGGCGTCGGTGGCTCGTCCTCCGCGCGGATCACCGTGCCGGCTCCCGGTAGCGCCTCGACCTGATCGGCGGGGCACGCTAACGGTAGAGCCGCACGCCTCCGTTCGACCCGAGGGCGTCGAGTTCCAGCACGCCGCCGTCCGAGGTGACGTACACCGTGCCGGAGGTGAAGTTCCCCTTGCCGGTTCCCGCCGGCAGGTCCGCGACCGGAGTGGTGCGGCCTGTGCGCGGGTCGAGGGTGATGAGCTGCGGGGAGCCGGACGTCGTGACGGCGTGCACCTTGCCGTCCGTCCCGGACGCGGTGACGGCGAGCGCGGCGGAGCGGCGGGTCCAGAGCTTGGCGCCGGTGGTGGTGTCGTAGCCGTCGATCACCATGTGGCCGGAGGACGAGGCCGGGGTGACGAGGACGTTGCCGTAGAGCCGGGCGGAGTGGTCGGCGCCGGTGTTGTTGCCTGTCGTCAGCTCGTTGTCGCCCACGGCCAGTTTGCGGCCGGTCCCGGTGGTGCCGAGGACCCGCACGGCGTCCTGCCGCGACGTGTGGATGGCGGCGACCAGCGGTGAGCCGGACAGGATGTGCGTGACGTCCGAGTGGGCGCTCTCGGCCTTCCGCCAGATCACCTTCCCGGTCCGGCCGTCGTACGCGGTGAGGGTGAACCGGGTCTTCCGGTCGAGGCAGTAGTCGTCCACCAGGACGACGCCGTCGGCGCCCCAGGTGTAGGCGTTGCAGTAGTGCCCGCGGGCCTTGTAGCCCCATACGCGGCTGCCGGTGCGGATGTCCACACCGCCGAGGAAGTTCTGGCTGACGACGGTGGCGACGTTGCCCTGTACGAAGGTCGACGCGGTCACCGCCGTGGGGTGCTTGGCGTTGGTCAGCGGCACCGACCAGAGGATCTTGCCGGTGGACGCGTCGACACCGGCCAGCCGGGTGCAGGTGCCGGCGTCCTTGCCGAAGGCGACCGTGCCGACGCCCTTGGCGCTGAGCGTCGGCGACATCGCGCACGGGACGGTTCCGCGCTTCGCGCCGGTGGAGCCGGACGCGGCGCGCCACACCTGCTTGCCGTCGGCCAGGTCGTAGGCCCGCAGACCGCCCCGGCTGCCGGCCCGGACGAGCAGGTCGTCGGTGAGCCAGCTGCCGATCAGCGCGTCGTCGGTGGCGGGCGCCGGTATCTGCCACGCCTGCGTCAGCTTCTCCGAGGCCGCGGCGGCGGCTTCCTGCCGCTCCAGCATGACGGCGGCGGACCCGCCGGCGACGGCGAGGACGGCGAGGGCGAGTACGACCCTCCGCACCCACCGGGGCTTCCCGGTCCGTCCGCCGCCCGCGCCAGCGGGGGACTGCGGCGGCGCGGCGGCAGGCTCGGAGGGACGCAGGGCGACCCGGGCGGGGGCGGCGGACGGCGCCGACGCGTGCACGGGCTCCCGGTCCGCCGGTTCACCGCCGTGCCGGCTGTGCGGGGGTGTCGGGCGGCCCGGCCCGTCGATGGCCTCGTGGTCGCCGGTGCGGGGCTCGGGGAACCGCAGCGGAACGGTGCTGTCCCACCGCGTACCGGAGGAACCACCGTACGGCGCGGCCGGCGCCTGGCCGTCCCACGGTGCGGCCTGCTCCGTCCGTCGCGGTTCCCCGTACGGCTGAGGGGCGGCAGGGGACCGGCGGGGGCGGAAGGCCCAGTCGTCGTCGCCCTGCGGAGTCTCCTGGCCGGGGGAGGGAGCTGGCGCGGACTCGCGGGGGCGGAAGGCCCAGCCGAGATCGTCCGGTGAAGCCCCTTGTCCCGGTGACGATTCCGTCGCCATCTCCGTGCTCTCCCCTGGTCGGGCATCCGCGTGCGCCAGCCGCAGTGATGCGCCCCGATGAATGTCGTTACGTGCGGGCTCGCGCCCGGGATGCCCTGACTGTCCTGGATCAGCCGCTCTTGAACGAATGGCCGAAGCCGTTCCGGGCCGACTCCACCTGGAACGCGGCCCGCGCACCCAGCGAGGTGCTGATCCGCCAGTCCATCAGCTGTTTGCCGCCGGGCCAGTCCTTGCGCTGGTCGTACCAGACGAGCCCGATGACGCCGGCTTTCACGGCGCCCCGGAACAGGTCACGGATGTGCGCCTCCTTCTGGTCGCTCTGCGCCACCCCGGTCTCCGCGATCAGCACCGGCTTGCTGGAGAACTCCGCGATCCGGTGCAGCGTGGGGGTGAACAGGCTGGAGAAGGCGACGCCGTCGATCGGCCCGTAGTAGCCGATGAGGCCGACCCAGTCGACGTAGGCGCCGCCCGGGTAGTAGGGCCGCAGCTTCGTGCTCGTGCCCGAGTCGATCACGTGCGGGGTCCACACCCAGATCACGTTGGTGACGCCTCGCGCGGCGAAGACGTCGTGCAGGTGCTTCCAGGACGCGACGAAGTCGGCGGGCTTGGTGTGCGGGGGACCCCAGGAGTTCCACGGACCGTTCATCTCGCCGGCGAAGGAGAGGGCCAACGGGCCGTCGTAGGCGGCGATCTGGTCCGCCAGCCTGCGGATGTAGGCGTCGTCCTCGCCCTTGGCGATGTCGGCGAGCGAGGTGTCGGCGGGCACCAGCGCCATCATGGGCAACTGGCCGCGCCGCCACAGGAAGGCGTTGCCCTCCGCGTCGAAGTCCTCGCCCCACGAGCTGTAGTACTCGCGGATGTCGGGGGCCCGCCCGGCCTCCTCGGTGAAGGTGGTGACGATGTCGTACTGCCACGGCGTCTTGGCGTCGACGACTCCCAGCGCCTGCCCGGACGGCTTGAGCAGCGACGAGACCTGGTCGCGCGCGGCCGGCGCGGTGGCCGTACCCGCCTTCGCGTCACCCCCGCTGCCCCCACCGCCGCAGGCGCCCACCAGCAACGAGACGGCGACCATGAGGATCGCGGCGGCCGTCAGGCGGCCGCGGCGGATTGTGGCCATGTGCGTGGGTCCGTTCGGGCAGGGATGCAAGCGACTTAGCCGAACTGTACGAGACCCGCGTGACATTCACCGAATCTCCATACTAATCTTCGTACGTGATCAGGGGTGGGTCAGATACGCTCCCCTTCCTCGTGTATTGATCATTTTTTTCCACTACTCACGACTTTCGACAGCGCCGAGCTGGTTGCAAGCACGATGAAAGAAGCTCGAGGCTGTCGATGACGAGTACTCCCACGGCAGCCGAGCCGGCTCCCGTCTTCGTGGACCGGACCGGTCAGCGCGGCCGCCGCCTGCGGGGCCTCGGCTGGCTGGTGGGCATCGTCTGCGCAGGCTGCGTGGTGGCGATGATCTCCGGCCTGGTCGGAACGCAGTCGCAGGCGCCCGCGCTCACCGTCCCCCGCACCGCGGACACCAAGCCGCCCCACCAGTACCTGAACGCGCCGCTGCCCGCGGCCCCCGGCGCCGCCGAGCCCAGCGGGAGCGCCACCGCCACGGCGGGCGCGTCCGACGCGACCGTGCCCGTCACCGCGACGACCCCGGCGGGCGCGTCCGGCGCCACGGCGACCGTCACCCCGACGACCCCGACGACCCCGGCGACCGCGTCCGACGCCACCGTGCCCATCACCGCGACGACCCCGGCCGTTCCGGCAGCGCCGGGCTCAGCGACCGCCGCCGCGCAGTAGCCACATGCGACCGACCAGGAAGCCCATGCCCCGCCCCCGCCACCAGCGCCCACGGCAGTCCCTCGCGCGGCCGCGCCGACTCGCCGCGCCTCCCCTGCGGTTCTTCCTGCCGGTGACCGTACTGGCGACCCTGCTCGCGCTGATGGTCCTCCGCGGCATGGCGAACAACGAGGCCTTCCACGACGACAAGATCGCCGTCTCGGTGGACAAGGGCACCGTCCCCGCCAGCGTGCTGGAGGGCGGCCCGGTCGTCGACGCACGCGGCGACAAGAACGGCAGGCCGGTCAACTACACGATCCCGGACAAGACCGTCGTCCTCTCCTTCGACGACGGACCGTCCGCCCAGTGGACGCCGAAGATCCTCGAGGTGCTGAAGGAGAAGGACGTCCGCGCCGACTTCTTCGTCACGGGCTCGATGGTCACCCGCAACCCGGCGCTGATCCGCCGGATCGTGGCCGACGGCCACGAGATCGGCCTGCACACCTTCACCCACCCCGACCTCGCGCTGCACTCCGGCACCCGGCTCACCTGGGAGCTGGGCGAGACCCAGCTCGCCCTGGCCGGTGTCGCCGGCATCCACTCCAGCCTGTTCCGCCCGCCCTACTCCTCCACCGTGGACGCGCTGGACGACTGGTCGTGGCCGGTGACCAAGCAGGCCGGGTCGGAGGGGTACCTGACCGCCTTCATCGACAAGGACACCGACGACTGGAAGCGCCCCGGCGTCGACTCCATCGTCAAGGCCGCCATGCCCGACCTCCCCGGCCAGGGCGAGATGATCCTGCTGCACGACGCGGGCGGCAACCGTGCGCAGACGCTGGCCGCGCTGCCGATCATCATCGACAAGCTCAAGGCCCAGGGATACGCCTTCAAGACCACCGGCGAGGCGCTCGGCACCGGCTCCGCCAACACCAAGGTGACCAGCTACAACCTGTGGGTCGGCAAGGCGTTCCTGTGGTGCACCACCTTCGCGGTGAGCCTGCTGCCGTGGCTGGTCGGCCTGCTGGCGGTCGTCGGTGTGCTGGTCATGGCGCGGTTCGCGCTGATGCTGGTGCTCTCGACCGTCCACGTGCGGCGCATCCGCAGACCGGGCTTCTCCTGGGGCGACCCGGTCACCGAACCGGTCACCGTGGTGGTGCCCGCGTACAACGAGCAGGAGTGCATCACCAACACCCTGCTCTCACTGGCCCGGAGCGACCATCCCATCGAAGTGATCGTCGTCGACGACGGGTCGACCGACGACACGTCCGCCATCGTGGAGGAGCTCGGCCTGCCGATGGTCCGGCTGATCCGGCAGCCGAACAGCGGCAAGCCGGCCGCCCTCAACACCGGTGTGGCCGCCGCCTCGTACGACCTGATCGTCATGATGGACGGCGACACGGTCTTCGAGGCCGCCACCGTCGGCGAGCTGGTGCAGCCCTTCGGCGACCCCCGCGTCGGCGCGGTGGCCGGCAACGCCAAGGTCGGCAACCGCGACACGCTGATCGGCGCGTGGCAGCACATCGAGTACGTGATGGGCTTCAACCTCGACCGCCGGATGTACGACGTGCTCAACTGCATGCCGACCATCCCCGGCGCCGTGGGCGCCTTCCGCCGCAGCGCTCTGGAGCAGGCGGGCGGCATGAGCGACGACACGCTCGCCGAGGACACCGACGTGACCATGGCCCTGCACCGGGCCGGCTGGAAGGTCGTCTACGCCGAGAACGCGCGCGCGTGGACGGAGGCACCCGACAGCATGAAGCAGCTGTGGTCGCAGCGGTACCGCTGGAGCTACGGCACCATGCAGGCGATGTGGAAGCACCGGCACGCGGTGCTGGAGCGCGGCGCGGCCGGCCACTTCGGCCGGGTGGGTCTGCCGTTCGTCACCCTGTTCATGGTGGTCACCCCGCTGCTCGCGCCCGCCATCGACATCGGCATGGTCTACGGCGTGGTCTTCGTCGACGCCTACCGGACGCTGGCCGCCTGGTTCGCGGTGATGGCCCTGCAGGCCGTCTGCGCCTGGTGGTCCTTCCACCTGGACAAGGAGAAATCCTGGCACCTGATCACGCTGCCCGCCCAGCAGGTGGTCTACCGCGTGCTCATGTACATGGTGCTGCTGCAGTCCGCCATCACCGCCCTGACCGGAGGCCGCCTGCGCTGGCAGAAGCTGCGGCGCACCGGTGAGGTCGGGCTCGACGTCACGACGGGGGCTGCATCCTCATGAGCATCGCGAAACCGGGTGCGTTCGGCATCCAGGACCCTTCCGACACCGTAGCCCTGCGCGTGACGGACCCCGCCCTGCTTCCCGGGCAACGCGTCCCGCGGCCCGAGGAGACCGTCCCGGCACCGCCGCGGAAGCCCGTCCGCGACCGCTACCTCGACCTGCTGCGGGCGCTCGCCCTGGTCCGCGTGGTGATCTACCACAACTTCAGCTGGACCTGGCTGCCGGTCGTCTTCCCCTCGATGGGTGTCATGTTCGCGCTGGCCGGGTCGCTGATGGTGCGGTCCCTCAACCGGCCGGCGCTGAGCGTGATCCGCGGCCGGCTGCGCCGACTGCTGCCGCCGATGTGGCTGTTCGGCGCGATCGTGGTGCCGCTGATGCTGCTGGAAGGCTGGGGCCCCGGCTACGACCACCACCCCAACTGGTGGTGGGGCGAGCTGGCCTACTGGATCCTGCCGCTCAGCGAACCCCCGTTCGGGGACTCGCTGCACACGCTCGGCGGGCACCTGCCGAGCACCTGGGCCGAACAGATCTGCGTACCGCTGTGGTACCTGCGCGCCTACCTCTGGTACGTCCTGCTGTCGCCGCTCATGCTCAAGGCGCTGCGGAAGCTGCCCTGGGTCACCCTGATGGTGCCGCTGGCGCTCGCCTTCTTCATCAACTCCGGCCTGGTCGACCAGAGTGGCCGGCTGATGGAGGCCGCCACCGACTTCACCACCTTCGGCTCCTGCTGGCTGCTCGGCATGGCCCACGGGGAAGGGCTGCTCCGCAAGATCCCGCAGTACATCGTGCCGTCCCTCGCACCGCTGGTGCTCGTCTTCGGCTACTGGTGGCTGCTGCGGTCGCCGGTGGACAACCCCCGGCTCGGGCACGATCTGGAAGCGGTGCCGGTCGCCCAGGCGATCTGGTCGTTCGGCGCGGTGCTGCTGCTGCTCCACCTGAGCCCCTCCTGGGAGCAGTGGCCCAAGCCGCTGGAGCGCTTCAACGGCGTGATCAGCCTGCTCAACTCCCGCGCGGTCACCGTCTACCTGTGGCACTCCGTCGCGTTGGTACTGACCGAGCCGCTCATCGACCCGCTGTGGAGCAACACGTTCATCTACCAGCACGCGCAGTGGCTGCTGGCCAGCCGATGGACCCCCCTGGTGATCTCCGTCCCGCTGATCTGCCTGGCGATCCTGCTCTTCGGCTGGATCGAGGACGTCGCAGCCAAACGCCGCCCACGCCTCTTCCCCTACCCCCGCCGCTCCAAGGGGCGCCGCCGGGGGCGTTGAGTCACGGACGGCGCCCGGAAATCGCCGGGCGCCCGGGTGCCGGGACGCCCTGCGCCGGAACGCCCTGGCACCAGCATCTCCGTCCGCCCCTGATGCCGGCTGCCTTCCCGGAGCCCGGAAGGGGCGGCTGGAGCCGCGCCCGGAACGCGGCAGGCATACGCGTACACAGAAACAGGTGAGGCACCCACCAAGACTGGTAGGTGCCTCACCTGCTGTTACGGCTGTCGGGGTGGCGGGATTTGAACCCACGACCTCTTCGTCCCGAATCAGGGACGCTGGGTAACGGCCCCGCGCTCTGCACCCTGCTGACCTGCACTGCACTGTAGCGCCGCATAAGCCCAGTTCAGAGACGTTAGTTCGAGGCCGATGTCCCGCCGCCCTGCGTCTGCGGTACCTCTGGGACACCCCTCCCGCACTCCTTGGTTCCGGAGACCGACACCCGGTTCACACCCAGAATCGGCAGAAGTACCGCAGATTGCCCAGGTTGGAGAGGGTGCAACGCTGCCCCCGACACCTGGGTGTCGCCTCCAGAGCTGGGTGTCGCACCCAGGCGAGCGCCGACTCAGGCCGGGTCGACGGCTGGCCGGGACCCCTTGGTGCCCGGAGCGAGGCATGTCCGGACCCGGTGGGGCCCAACGGGCGGCGGTCTCAGCTCGCCGGGGCGGACACGGCGGCGTGCAGCTCCCGCACGCCAACGGCACGAGGGTGCCGCTGCGCCAACTCGGTCACGATGCTGCGGATCGCGGGGCGGTCTCTCACCTCGCCGGGGCTCGCACGGTGGGCGTCGAGCAAGGCGCGGGCGGTCTGCTCAGGGCGGCCCCACGCCCACCAGGCACGGGCCATGTCTGTGCCCAGACGTGCCTTCCGCTCAGCCGTGGGGAAGTGCTCGGGCCGAAGGTTCCGCCCCGCCTCCAGGGCGGCGCCGGCGTCGCCAAGGGCCCAGTAGACGCCGACGGCGTAGAGATCCACGGCGGCCGGGCTGATGGGGAAGAGACGCCCGGCAGGCGCCTGGAGCGGTAGGCGCCGTGCGGCCCGCCGTGCCTCCTCGGCCATGACCAGGGCCTCCGCGCGCCGGCCTCCCCGGGCGGCGGTGTAGGCCAGGGTGCACAGCATCTGCGCGTAGGCCGACAAGGCCGCGTCCGTCCGCAGCCCTGTCGCTTCCACCCGGGCCGCGGCCGATTCCATGAGGGTTTGGGCTTCCTCGCCCCGGTCCTGGTGACGCAGCACGATTGCGAGCTCGCGGGAGGCAGCAGCGGCGGCGAGCGGGGACCCGGACACCTCGGCCCAGGTGCGCGCGCGGTCGGCGGTGAGGCGGGCCTGCTCGTACGAGCCGAGCTTGATCAGCAGGGCGGCGCTCAGGCTGTAGACGGAGGACATTCGGGCCTGGTCCAGCTCTCGGCGCGAGGAGGCAGCGGCGTGCCCGTCGGCCAGGAGGCCCGGCAGCAGCCCGAGGAGCTGCGTGTGGGCCCCCTTGTCGTAGAGGTCGCGGGTGGAGGCCAAACGGGCGTCCAGGGCACCCCTGCCCGTCGGTGGCGGGGTGTCGGCCAAGGCCCGGTCCATACCGAGCAGCATGGCGGCCGGGACGGTCGCCGTGGCGGCGAGCAACGAGCGGCGGCGCATCGGGTCCTCCTCGGCGTGCGGACTGGCCGACACTCTAGTGCTGGCCTGTCCGGAAGGAGCGGGGGGCGCCAGAGAACTCACCAGGACGTGTCGAGGAACGCCCACCGTGGAGGCAGCCCGGTGAACGAGCGTCAGGTCGGTGACCTGGGTCCGGCGTTCCATCCGCGAGACAGTCGCCGCCGAGCACCCCAGGTGCTCGCCGAGTTCGGCGAGCGTCCATCCTCGGTGCTCACGGCCCAACCGTACGAGTCCGCCCGGTTGTCGCCGGGCGACTAGCTCCCTGACCTTCGCGCTGTTCCAGAGCGGGTCACCGGGCACTGGCCCCTCCCCCTGCTGCACGACCGGGGGTCACCACGGTACGGGCGCGGGACGGCACCCGTCGAGACCGCTTGCACGACGTGCAAACGCCTTGCAAGGAGAGCCAGTTGATTACCGGCCGGGTGCCGGATGCGGTGTTCTCGTTATATCGCCCCGCACCTCGTGGGGCACCATCCAAGGGAGGCACCATGGCAACCGCAGCCGACACCCCCGTCGCCACCGACCCGGTGACCGGAGCGGCCCGCTCCCCCCGTGACATCGTGCCGGCGGACCTCTGGCAGAAGCAGGTCGGCCTGCTGATGCGGGACTGCCCGTACGACTCCGTCATGGCCGCCCGCGTCCTCGGCCAGGGCTACGCCTACCTGCTCACTGCCATGTCCCTCCGGGGCCAGGGCCTGGGACTCGCCCCGAGCAAACTGGTCGACATCGGCGCCCACACGATCATCCTGGACACCGTCGCCTACGCCGAGCTGTGCGACAAGTACAACGGCGGGCACTTCCTGCACCACGTGCCCAAGGTCAAGATGAAGAACGACGGGTCGGTCATCAAGACCGCCCACCTCGTCGCCCGCGCCGGCTGGGAAGTGGACCTCCCGCTGTGGGAGGACGCCGCCGACTGCGGCCCCTGCCACCCGGGCAACGACTCGCACTGACCCCCACGTGACGCCCTCGGCGGTCCGGGCCCACGGCTCGGGCCGCCGAGGCACGCCCGGGTTACTTTCGCCCGAACCGGCAGCAGCCCCCCGCGCGGTGCCGCCAGGATGATGCGGGTGACGACCACGACCACAGACCTATGGCACCACTACGGCCGGGCCCGCGCCGCGCAGGACCACGCCGTCCCCGACTCCTTCCGCTGGACCTGGGACCAGCAGGACGGGCCGGGCCCGGAAGTCCTCGGCGACCTCACCGGCAAGACCGTGGCCGACCTCGGCGCTGGCGCCGCCCGCCACGCCGCGCACCTGGCCGTGCACCACGCCCCGAACCGGATCGACGCCGTGGACGCGTCCCCGGCCCAGCACAGCATGGCCACCGCCCTGTACGCCGACCTCGCCCCGCGCCTGCACTTCGTCCACGCGGACGTCGTCGCCCACCTTCGCGTGAACCCGGGCGCCTACGACGTGCTTTACAGCCACTTCGGGGCGGTGGACTTCACCGACCCCCGCGAGCTGCTCCCGGCTGCCGCTGACGCGCTCCGCCCCGGTGGACACCTGGTCTTCTCCACCCTCTCCCACTACCTGTCCGGCAGGCCCGCGCAGCCGGACGTCACGGCCGCCGAGGTGCCGGCGAAGACCCCGGGGGGCGAGAGCGCCACCATGCACCGGTGGGTGCTGCAGGAGCACGTGTGGACCAAAATCCTGGACCAGGCCGGGTTCACCGACATCCGCGTCGAGGAGCTGCCCGCTGGCGACGGCCCCCGGCCCGCCGCCACCCTCCTTGTCACGGCCGAGCGCCCCGCCACCTGAGACCGGGCCAGGGAATGCCGCTGCCACGGGCCGAGTCTCCTGGGCTCCGGGGCCGCGGTGCGTTCGCGCTGAGGGTTAGCTGAGGTTCAGCCGCTCCAGGAGCCTCTGCACTCGCGCGTCCAGGGCCTTCTCCGCCTCCGGGTTGATCGTGAGCAGGTCCACCTGGGCCGTCACGATGACGTCGCACAGCTCCTTCTCGACGTCCTCTCAGGGAGCTGGACTGCCCGAAGGTTCTCGCGGACGAGCGCCAGGGCCACGAGGACGGATCGGTCAGCGCCCGGTACACCCACGTGACGGACACATACGCGCGCTCCTCATGGACCAACTCACCGAGGTCTGGCACGAGTCCCTGGACGACCGGCTGCTTCTCGCCCCGCGCTCCCCGGTCCCGATCCTCGACCGGCTGTTGCAGCAGCGCGCCGCCGAGCGGTGACACCCCGTTTCAAGATCACACCCAGATGACACCCAGATACAACGCGATCAGGGCCGGTCTCCCCGAAGGAGAACCGGCCCTGACCTGCACTTACGAAGTCGGGGTGGCGGGATTTGAACCCACGACCTCTTCGTCCCGAATGAGGTTCGGGTGCTGATCTTGCCTGCACGGATGATGTTTTACCAGGTCAGAGGGTCAGACTGTCGTGGTCTCGGGTGGCTTCGAAGGGGCTCGGGGAGCGGGTCGGCTCCCAGATGGCTCCCGAGGAGCCACTCGTCCGGACATCGCCGTTGACGTTCTCCATGTACTTGGCGAGGCACTCGGGGATCATGCCCACGAGACTGAGACCGATCGACATGGCTGCTGTCATCGTCCCGGCGGAGGCGTCGGCCACGCGGTCCCTTTGACTGCCGCGTCGAGGAGGTCGCCGAGCCGATGCCAGGCGCCCGGGCCGGCGTGCGACATGGGGCTTGCCGCGAACCGTAGCCACGCCGCGTCACTGTCTCCGAGGGCCTCGGTGACGTAGGCGGCCACTGCGGGATGAGTGGTGTCGTAGTGCGGGCCGCGGGCCTTCAGCGCTGACCAGGCAGGCAGCAGCCGGATCAACTCCGCAGGGCACTCGGGCCGGGCCAGCATGATCTCGGCCCAGCTCCCACGAAGGTCTGGTCCGCCGCCCAGGCGCCTGCGCAGGTGCAGCGTGAGATCGAGCAGTGTGTGCTGTGGGGCGGAGTGGCGGGCCAGTACGTCGTCGAAGGTGAGGGACTTCCGGTAGGAGCGGGCGGCGAAGGAGAGCAGGGCCTCCTCGACGAGCGTGTCGTTGCCCGTGTGCCGGTCGAGGTAGGCGCTGAGAACGTTCTCGTCGGCGTCCGCCAGCTTCTTGAAACCGATGTCCTGCGGGTCGCCGAGGGAGGCCGTGCGTCGGCCCGGCAAGGCGGGGACGGGATCAGTGATGAGCGGCATGATGGTGGCGATCAGTTCATTGGCCCGTCGGTTCTCCTCCCACGCGGAATGGCCGGAGGAGGAGTAGCCGTGCGCACCTGACCGGGCGGACAGGGTCCGCCGGGTTTCCTGCACTACGAGACGTGCTTTCTGCCGTGCCTCGTCCGGGACTTCGGGGAGATGTACGAGGAGTGCGCGCAACCAGCCGAGATCACGCACGACCGGATAGCGCGAATCGGGGTCCGGTTCCCAGAGGCTCAAGGCACTAAGGGAGATGGTCGCGAACCGGGTGCCGAGGGCGGCGACGAGTTCTTCGGACGCCAGCCATTCCCGGGGCCGTCCGAGACGCCGGGCCTCGCTGGGGTTGAGCAGGAACCGCCAGGTTTGCCTGCTTGCGCGCTCCACCCAGGCGACAGCGGACCGGCAGGCCATGGTCTGAAGGTACTCGGACTGCATCTCCTCGTCGAGGAATCGCTCCACGTAGTCCCGCTCCTCCTGGGACGCAGCCGCCAGCTCCTCGGCGTAGCGCTCTCGTACTTGCGCGGGCGTCAGCCCGTCCCGGCAGGACCGGGAGATCCGGGTGAGGAGGACCGCTCGACCGAAGTACTCCAGGTCGTGTGCGGCGACTTCCTCCAACAAGGCCGGTTCGACGTGCCACGGCAAGGAGCCCAGCAGGTGCTCGCGCACCACGCGATCGGCGGCGGGGTGCTGCGCGGACCAGGCCAGCAGAGGGCGGTGATGCTCCGTCTGTGCCCGGAGGATGCCGGACCACATGCTTTCCCATGCGTCGGATGCGGCGCGGTGGCGCTCCATCCACGCCTCGACGTCTTCTTCGCCGTCATGTATGTCTGGCCCGAACGGGAGGCAGTCGAGGGCTGCGACGAACACGTCCTCGTGCAAGCCGTGTTCGCCGAGTACGAGCTGGGCGGGCGTCGGAGCGGTGAGCAGTTCGGGGGTGATGGTCAGGCCCGTTGCCGAGCGGCGGTGGAGCTCAGCAGCGACGGCGCGGATGAGCGCTGCCCCACTCTCTCTCCGGCCAAGCACACCGAGCTGCGCCTCAGTGCACTCCCGCAGAAGCCGCACCCTGTTTTCGTCCGGGCAGGCGGGGTGCGACAGGGCGACACAGGCCAACTCCATGCGGCCGGTCGTCATATACGGCTGCGGTTCGCGATTAAGGTCGCTCTCCACCGCCGTGGCCAACAGCCACTCGGGCGCCGACTCTGCGAGCGGTCCCGTGAGCAGGGCCATGAGTAGACCGTCCCGGTCCGTGCCCTGGGGCGCCGTGCGTATCGCCTCGACAGCCATGTGTGTGGGCGGGGAGTCGGCGGACGCCTGTGCGATGACCGTACGCAGGAAATCGAAAGGGAGGGACGTACGTGGTTCCGCCGCGGCCATCGGACTCCAATCTCCGACACCGTGCCTCTGGCCTCTGATCGGACCCACCCGGGCACGGTGGTGTACCAGGTGTGGGCGTCAATCATGCCGAAAGGGACTGACAGTGAGGGCGGTTACGGACATACGGGTCTGGAGGGGGCCCGCGGAGCGGGTTGGCTCCTGGAGTTCGGCACGGCGCCGATGTCTCTACGCCTAGCGTGAAAGGTCGGCCACCAAGACGTCGAGGGTGGCTTCCTCGTGGAGCGCGACGCCGAGGGCGGCCATGGCAGGGGCGAGATCCGGGTCCCAGTCCGCGCTGACCGGCCGGCCGTCGAGCGCCAGTTGAGGGATGCCCTCAGCCTGGCTGCGAGCGGCCAGGTGCTCGTAGTCCGCGGTGCCCATGCGCCACGGCCGGGCTTCGTAGCGGCGGATGACCCGGTTGGCCAGGACGATCCCCGGCCAGTCGAAGTCGCCGTGGTACGCGAAGCGGCAGCCCGTGGCGGCGAGGGCGTCCAGAAGCGTGAAGACCACCGTGGCGGCGCTGCCGGACGTGCACACCAGGGGCTGGACGCAGGCTGCGTCCGCCGCGGCTTCCACCACGCGAGGGTTCTCACAGATGTGGATGAGTGTTCCGGCGGGGAGTCGCAGCCGCAGGGTGTGCAGGTCGCGTGGTGTGACGTGGGCTTCGGCGTGATGCTCGGCCCGCTCGCGCAGGGCGCATTCCCGCCAGCCCTCGCCGTCGGGTCGCAGCCCGTACGTCAGCACCGTGCTGGAGACCTCGTCCGGAGTGACGGACACCAGCCGCCACAGAGCGCGTCGACCAGCCGCGTCGTCGGGGAACTCGGTGCCATGGGCGAGGGCGACGCCGCGTTGTACGAGGCGTGCGAGCCAGGTGCCGTCGTCCAGGCCGTGCGCGGAGCCGGTCGCCATGGCGGCGAGTTCTCCTCGGCCGAGTGCGCTGCCCCTCTCGGGGCCGAGGAGAGCGGTGAGGACCTGGACCGCCTGCTGGAGTGTCCATATCGCCGCTTCGGGCGCCACTCCTCTCGGAACGCCAGCCCGGCGCAACAGGTCGTACCACTGCCGGGGCCATTCCTGGCTGGCGAGAGGGGAGGCATCCAGTGCCGAAGCGAGGGACGACCACACCTGCTCCCGCCGGGCCGCCACGTCCGCGCGGGCGGCACGGCGGTCGGTGAGTGACGGGCCGAGTTCCTCCAGGGTCTGTCTGAGGCCGAGTCCGGCGGCTGAGGCGCGTAGCCGTGCGTCGAGCACGTCGAGCCGTATGGTCACGGCGGCACCGGTGAGGGGTTTACCCAGGAGGAGAGACAGGTCGTTGCGTTCCTGGGCGTTCAGCGAAGCCAACCGGAGCGAACCCGTGGCCTGCACGCCGTTGCTCTCCAGGCGTTTTCGCACCCCCTCCCAGAGCCGGGTGAGCCCGGGGCCCGTCAGCCATTCGCGCGTCGCGGAGGGCAGCCCGCTCACACGGACACCAGACGCCGGTGCCGACCGTTCCAGGTGTAGTGCAGGGTGGCGACCCCGCGCACATGGGGATCACGGAGGCACTCGTAGATGTGCAGAGACGGAACCTCGGGCCAGTTGCCCATGAGCCGCTCGCTGGTGAGGACGAAGTCGAGATCGAGGTCGACGAGGATACGGCCCAGCCGCCCATGGGTGGGTTCGTCGACCTTCGCGAAGGCGTCGTCCAGGAGGATCAGCCGCGGCGCATGCGGTGCCGACTCGGCGAGGCTGGTGAAGTGGGCGGCAGCGGCGGCGAAGAGCACGAGGTAGGACAGCACCCGCTGCTCGCCCTGGCTGAGCCCGGTCCGGCCCGTCAGCTTCCTACGGCGGCCCGGAGCCGCGTCCTCGACCACGAAGGTGTGGAAGCGGAACCAGTCGCGGTAGTCCAGCGCGGTCCGAAGATGGGCGGCGTAACCGGCTGAAGGATCGGCCCGTCGGGCGTCCTCGATCCGGCGTTGCAGGACTTCGCGGAGCTGCTCGGTTTCCTCGCGCGTCCGGAGGCTCGACGGACTGCGCAGCAGATCCACGGCTGCCCGGACGTCCGCGTCCACGTCTTCGTCCAGCTTCCACAGCAGCTCGACGCCGAGACCGTGAGAGGTGCGCACGGTCCGCAGGGTGTCGTTGAGAGCCGCGACCAGGTTCGCCGCGGTGATGACCTGTGTCGAGAGATGGTCGCCGAGCTCGCCGGTCAGGAACCGCTGGAACACCTCGCGTTCGCGTTCGGTGAGTCGTCCTCGGGCCTCCGCGGCCTGGACTGCGATCCGCTCGCCCACGGCCGCGACGTCATGAGACCCGTGGTCGTCGACCAGGCGGCACACTTTGATCCCGTTGCGTTCCTCCAGCTGTGCGTCGTATCCGCCGGCCAGTTGGTCTCGCAGCGCGGTGTGCCGGATGAGTAGGGCGCTGTCCGACACCTCGCCCCTCGGACGGCCGAGGGCCTGCTCCAGGGCGTCGGCGAGTGCCCGCAGCGCTCGCAGACGGCTGCGGACGTCCACGCTCGGATCATCCGACACGTACTCGGGCAGCGAGGACCGATCAAGGCCGGCGCCGAGCACCACCTCCGGTCGGCCGAGAGCACCGCGAAGAGCGCTGCCGGTGTCGATGACCTCCGTCTCCTGGTCCGCCAGGGTCCCGCGCAGACGCTTCTCGTCCTCTTCCGCCCGCACGCGCAGGTCGTGGAGGTCGTCGCGGGCTCGTTGCGCCCCAGGCAAGGCGCGGACGGCGCTCGCAATGCGCTGCTTGGTCTCTTGCTCGCGGGTGAGGGTTTCCTCCTCGGACGACCCGATGGCCTCCTCGCGGGTCCGCAGGTCCTGCTCCGCGGTGCGCAGTCCGGTGAGATGAACCCGGTAGCTCTCCTCCGCGGCCAGGCGATCCTCACGGGCACGCTCGTACCGTTCGGCATCCGTCTGATTCGCGCCGAGCCGCTCGCCCGTGCCGCCGACTGCCCTGCGTAGATGTCCCACACCGCTGAGCAGGGCAGCCAGTGCGGTGCGTACGCGGTCCAATGCGTCAGGGTCGCCGGGCAGGTCGTGGGCGGTCGCGGTGGCGTCCGCCTCGGCACGCGCCGACACCGCGAGAGCGCGGGCCTCCTCGGCCTGCCGTGCCGCCCGGGCCGCCTTGACGGTCAGGTCATGCAGGGTCTTGTCGGCTGATTCGGCCCTGCTCCATGCGTTCGCGAGATCTTGCGCCCGGGGGAAGTTCCGTTCCGCGAGTGTGAGAGCCCGACGCATGGCATCGGTTACGGCGAGCTCGTCGCGGACGTCAGCCAGCCGCTGTTCCGTCCGCGCGATCCGCTCCTGCAGCTCGGCGAGGATGCGCCGCCGGGTCTCGGCGCGTACGGCGGCCCCCACGTACTCGGTGTCGCCCTTGTCGTGACGCCCGCTGAGCACGCCCAGACGCCAACTGCCGTCGTAGCACACCGCGTTGTGTGTGGCGGTCTGTGCTGCCGGTGTGAGCGCGATAGCGGTCAGCAGACCCTCCACGCGCTCGAACGTCACACCGCACCCCGGTTCAGGGGCCGGGCGCAGGGCCGAAGCGAGAGTCGGTCCGTCGGACAGAGCGGGACCGGGCTGGAGGAGGGTGTCCCGGGTGCGAGGGTCGAGAAGGACGCCGTCCGCGCCTACCCACGCGTCCAGGATTCCGCTCGCTTCCAGCGCCCCTTCGAGACCGGCCCGGTCGACCGGTGCCAGGTCGTCCGCGAAGTCCACGAGCCGGTAGAAGGGGGCTCCGCTGCCCGACCTCCTCTCGGCGACGCGATGGTGCGGGGCCGACGGCTCAGGGTCGGTACGTTGCTCCCAGTCCCGCTTCTGCTCCGTCAGGCGGTCGAGTTCCTCATCGAGTCGGCCGACGCCGAGCGCCAGTGCGTCCCGGCGTCTGGTGAGTTCTTCGCCGTACGGTTCGAGCGCGGCCTGAGCGGTTCGCCACGCCTGGCTGTCGATGTCGGGCGGCAGCGTGCGGTCCGCGAACGGTGCGTCGGTGGAGGTCTCGTGGCCGACCGTGGCATGGACGGCGTCCAGCTGCGGGCAGTCGGGCCCCAGCACGGTCCGCGTGTGCGCTGTCCACTCGGCGACACTGCCCGCATAGACGCTGCTCTCCTCGGCCACGTTCTGGCGGCTGAGGTCAAGACGGCCGGCGGCCTCTTCCGCCTCGCCCTCCAGCCGTTCCCGCTCGGCATCGGCCTGAGCCGCTCCGGCGCGGGCCGCATCCGCCCGTGAGATGAGGCGGTTAACTTCCTGGACCATCCGGGCCCGGTTTTTCGCGACCGTCTCGGCGTCCTCCAGCTGGTGCTGCCAGGACCGCAGTGCTTCCCGCGTGGTGGCTGTTTCCGCGCGGGCTGCGGACCGATGCCGTACGGTGCGCGTCCCCCCGTCTGGAGTCGTCAACTCCGTCTCGGTGGACTGGGACAGGACGGTGCGTGACAGAGCCACCGCCTCGCCGAGATGGCCGGTGGGGAGCCCGGCTTTCTCCGCCTGCGTCAGCAGCTCGCGGTGTTCGGTTCCAAGCTCGGCCAGCCGACTCCCTAGGTGTTCGACCCCTTCGGCCAGCCGCTCCGCCGTACTCTCCTCCGCGTCGTGTGCGTTGTGCAGGGTGGTGAGGGCGGCCTCGGCGGCGGTGTGCAGCGCCTCCACCGTGCCGCGGCGTTCGGACAGTTCGCGCAGGCTGCCGTAGGCGTGACTGGCGTGCAGGGCGGCCAGGTCGGTCCGGGCTGCCTGTTCCTCCTCGCGCAGGGTCTCCAGTCGGCCCTCCGACTCCTCCTCCTGCGTCCGCAGGTCGCTCGTCCGATGTGCGGCGTCTCCGGCCGCCCGGCGCCGCTGCGCGAGGACGCCCAGCTCGTGGCTGACTCGCTGCGCGGAGGTACGCAGGACTCCGGCCAGGTAGCCGCGGTAACTGGTGAGGAACGTGCGCAGTGCCGTGTCGGTGCGTTCCAGGCGGCCGAGTTCGTCGCGTACGGCGTCGAGGTCGTGGAGGTTGCGTGCCACCTTCTCGACCACGTCCTCGTCGAGCCCTGGCAGGGTCTCGCTCAGCAGGGAGGCCAGGCCCCCGTGCTCGATGCGGTCCCCGACCGTGGGGCGCCGCAGCCGGTGGAGGAGCTGGGTGAGGTTGCGGTAGCGCGTCGCGTCGGTGATGCCGAACAGGTCTCGGGCCACCCGGGAGCGGTGCATGACGGCCCGCTCGGTCGTGTTGTCGGAGCCGACGATCTCCTTGAGCCGGTCGACCGGCAGCGGCTTACCGGCTTCGACCAGGTGCAGGTCCTCACCGATCCGCAGCGGGGTGACGAAGAATGTCGGCAGCGCCTTCTGCGTCGACTTCGAGGCGCGGATGGCGGCACCGAGCGTCAGGTGGCGGTGACCGCCGTCGTCGGCCGTGCCCCGGAACTCCACCCACAGATACCCGAGACGGTTGGTCTGCTCGAATCCGTCCAGCATCAGCCAGGCAAGCGTGGTGCGGCCGGTGCCTGTCGAGTCCAGTGCCCGGGAGTCGCCGTCCAGAAGATACGGGAGCAGCATCTCCAGGGCCTTGGACTTGCCCGCGCCGTTCTTGCCGCGCAGCAGCAGCCGTCCGTCGCCGAAGGAGAACTCCTGCTCGTCGTACTGCCAGACGTTCTGGATGCCCGCCCGGTGCAGCCGGAAGCGGGTGCCGGCGGTCGTCGCAGGGCCGGCGGGTGTCGCAGCGCCGGAACGCGGCAGCGGAACGAGGCCACGCGCGTCGGTGGTCATAGCGGCAACTCCTCTTGAACGTCAGTGCCTTTGCCTGCTGCGGTGGCCGGGCGCACCGTGACGTGGGTGGCGTAGCGGGCCGCTGCGGCCAGCAGTACCCAGCCGTCGCCGCCGGGCCGTGCGCCATGGACATCGGTCACCGTGCGTCCTTCCGACGCCTCTTCGACGTACCCCTCCGGAAGTCCTTCGCCCTCGGCGCGCAGGCGGCCCGCGCGGGCCATCAGCCGCATGCGGACCAGCAGGTCCAGTACGGCCTCTCGCAGGGAGGGAAGGTCCTCCAGGTAGCCGCGTTGCCAGTTGCTGCGCTGCCCGTACTCGGCGATCAGCTCGGCCAGCACCTCATCCACCAGGCCGTCCGGGACGGCCACCCCGATGACGAGCGTCCCGCCGGTCGCCGGATGCCCCGGTTCCTGCGGCCGAAGCCGTTCCACGAGTCGTTCCGCCAGCAGCAGCGCGGCCTGTGCGACGGTCCCGGTTCCCGGCAGGTGCAGATCCGTGAGCTCCTCCTCGGGGTCCACCAGTGCCACGCCCTCGGCACGGATCTCCATCTCCAGACCAAGGAGTTCGGAGAAAGCCTGGGCTTCCCGGCGCTGCCGGGTGCGGAGCCAGTCACGCTCGGCGTCGGTCAGCTCGTCGAGGTGGACGACGGGTGTCTCGACGAGCATCCGGCGCACGTAGGTGCGTGGTGCGCCGAAGCCCGGGTCCGCAGCCCGCCGGACCAGGTCGGCGCCGTCCCGTGCTTGGGAGAGCGGGCCGGCGACAACCACGCGTGCCAGCTCCCGATCTATCGTGATCAGGGCTTCTCCGCCCGCCTCCTGCGCAAGCGCGGTCACATGGCCCTCGGTCTCGATGAGCACGCCCCAGTCGACGAGCTGGCGCAGAGCCGCGACCAGGGTCCGCTTCCCGGCCGCCCGGCCCGTTTCCTCCAGCTCAATCCCGGCGTCGGCTGCGGCAGCCCTGATATCGGCGACCAGGTGTGACAGCAGCATCTGCTCGGGCGCGGTCACCAGCACGGACAGGGCCAGCGCGAGGCAGGCGTAAGTGTGCGGGGTGAAGGGGGTGCCGGTGGAGCGTTCCAGCCGGTGACCCGATCCCGGCCCCAGCCCCGCCTTGAACAGTCGGGCGAAGGAGCTGTCGACCAGCAGGCGGTAGCCGAGCACTTGCTGGAACCGTTTGCCCAGCCAGTCGGCGTGCCTGCGGATCAGTGGGAAGAGGTCGGCGTGAGGGCCGTCCGATGCGACCAGGGGGTGGGCGAGCAACAGCCGGGCGGCGGTACGGCGTTCGGCGGCCAAGGCCACGTCGTGAGTCGAAGGAAGGGTCATGACACGCTCACCTCGGCCTCGCCGTCGAGAGCGCCTTCACCGTCGACTGCGGCTGCGATACGGCTGATGTCCAGCTCCAGGTCGTCCAGCAGCAGGTCACCGTCGGCCGAGTACAGCACCGTTCGCGCGCCCGCCGTCCGGAGCACGGTGAGCCGGATGCCCAGTTCGGCGTCCTCGCTGCGCGCCGAGTCGAGGCTGAAGCTCTTAGGTCCATCACCGTCCGTATCGGCGAGTCGCTTGAGCTGAGCGTTCCCGAGTGCCGTGGCCAGCAGTTCCAAGAGCAGCCCGAGCGCCGCCGAGGTCAGCCGTACGTCGGCGAACCGACCCGACGCGCTGCGCAGTTCGTCCGCCGCCGCTGTCCTAGCCGCCGCCCGCTGCCGGGCGGCCTCCCGCAGCCGCTCCTTTTGCGCGGAGTGATCCTCCACCGCGGAGGCCCGGCCCCGCTGGGCACGGCTGCCCCTCTCCCGCAGGGCCACCGGCACCTCGACCACCGGACCGGTCCACCAGCTCGTGTAGGCCGGCACCACCTCGTCGGTGGCCGGGGGTATGCCCAGATGGCGGGCACCGTACAGACCGAAAGCGGCGACGGCGATGTCGTGCGCGTCCTGCGGCGCCGCTTCCTCGAACCAGCGGGCCAGCCGCAGCAGATCCTTACGCCGGGACATCTCCCCGGTGGCCGACCGCAGCATCCGCTTGGCGTTGGCGAGCAGCGACTGCAACGCGCGCAGCGTGGCGTCCCGCAGCTGATCGACCTGACTGCCCTGACCGTCGGTGTCCCTGAACCAGCCGCGCAGGCCCTCCCAGTCCGCGAGCTCGCGGCCCCGGCTGCGCTGTACCCGGACCTCCAGGCGTCCTTCACCCTGCGCCGATAGCCCGGTGAGCCCCTGGGCGTGGGCGTCCAGCCGATCCAGCAGAGCCGGGATGTGCGGCCACAGGGTGTCCAGCGCCGCCGAGATCCGGGGTGCGCGGAACGCCACGTCCTCGGTGATCGCCTCGACGTAGTCCAGGAGCAGCTCCTTGAAGCCCTGGTACTCGGCGCTGTCCAGGTCGTAGCGGGACAGCACCTGGCCGAGGTAGGCGTAGAAGTCACGTATGGAGTCTGCGAACTCGGTGAACTGCACGAACAGTGTGCTGATCCGCTCCAGCCCGTCCTGCGGCTGGATGCCGCCCGGCGCGGTCACGAGGCCGGCCAGCTCCCGCAGCCCGCGCTCGACAAGGGCCAGCAGTTCGTTGCTCACCTCGCGGGCGGCGTCGGCCTCGGCCAGGACCCCGTCGGCGTCCCTCTGGATGCGTTCGCCCAGTTTCGACAGCTGGTAGCGCGAGCGGGAACGCTGGTACTCGCTGATGCTGGACGCCTTCACCGTGTGGCTGCTGCGCAGCAGGTTTCCCCACTGCGCTAACTGTTCCAGTCGGACCGTGAGGGTGTCGGCGTCGAGCCCCGCGGCGGGACCACTGCTCTGACGCAGCTTCGCCATGATGTCCGGGACGGCAAGATCCGCCAGCAGCGTCCCGCAGAAAACCCGCATGATCGCGACGTGCTCCAGCCGCTCGGGCGCGCTGAGGTACGTGTATGCGTCCAGCCGCCGCCGCGCCTCCTCGTCGGTGCCCTGACCTGCACCGGATGTTGATGCCCCCATGTCCGTGAGGTTACGTGGCGCAGCCGGGCACCGCCGGTGAGTGGCCGAAAATGCCACGGACGTGTGCCAGGCCCCCTGAATGGGCCCTTCGGCTTCTGCGCCGAGTGGCTTCCATGAGAATGGGGTACGTTCAGGCCCGTATCGGCAGGGGCGGAAGGAGGCGCGCGGTGTCGTACGAACCTAAACTCGCCGCGGCTCTTTCCGGCGCGACGCTGCGCCAGCTGTCCCACTGGCGCCGAGCCTCCGGGCCCAAGGGCGCCGTGCTCGTGCCCGAGATCTCCAGCGAGAGGCCGATCCTCTACTCGTTCCGCGACGTTGTCGCGCTCCGCATCTGTGTGCAGCTGCGCGAAGAGGCTTCGTTGCAGAAGATCCGCCGTGCGTTGAACACTCTCCGGGAAGATCTCGGCGAGTGGGAGCACCTCTCCTCGTACAAACTCGTCGCGGGCCCGGACACGATCTATCTGGCTGAACCCGACCATGCCGTAGACCTGATCAAGGGAGGCAACGTGGTCATCCACCAGATGGTGGATGTTCTCGCGCCCTTCTATAAGGACGGCCGCAGCATTCCCGCTCTGCTCACCCCCCGTGAACACGTTGCGGTCGACGAGTCGGTGCGAGGCGGCGAACCGGTCATCCAAGGCACCAGGATCCCGGCGTCAGATGTCGCTGCCCTCGTGAGAGACGGCATCCCGCCGGACCAGATCGGTGAGTTCTACCCAGGCGTGACGGCCGAGGCCGCCCGGGACGCTGCCGACTTCAGCGAGTACGTCGACAGCTATGGCAGCAGTGAGCCCCGGCAGGTCGTCGCTTGAAACTGCTGCTCGACGAGAACGTGCCCCGTCCCATGGCCGAGATCGTGCGCATCTTGCTGAAGGCGCATGAAGTCGTCCACGTCCACGAGCTCAAGGGCTGGACGGGCACGAAGGACATCGAGCTGTACGCCAAGGCCAAGACCGACGGCTTCGAGGTCGTCATCACCAACGACACCAAGCAGCTCAGCCGGCCACTCGAAGTGGCGGCCATCGCACAGTCGGGCCTGCATCGCATCGAGTACCGCCAGAACAACAAGCACGGTGGCCTGGTGGGCCTGGGCACGGCGATCGCCACTGTCTGCGCGGCCCTTCCGCACGCCCTGTCCGAACTCGAAGCAGCTGACGGCCAGCGTCTCGTCTCTCTGACGTCGATCGACCCGACCCGGCAGAAGCGCCTCCAGATCACGGACCCGGCCGTCGCCCCGCCGAAGCACTGGCCGGGGCGCGATTCGACCGCTGAGTCCTGACACCTCGATACACGAGGGCTCCCGGCCAGTAACCCATCGGAATCGATGCGGGGAATGACCTGGCATCGCTGCCTGCGCTTCGTCTCATCAAGGTTCACTGCCGAGCTCTTCCTGGAGTTCGGCGATGCGTTGTTGGGTTGCCGCCGCGTTCTTCTGCTGACGGGTCAGCTTCGCCTCGGCGGCTGCCAGTTCCCGGGCGAGCCGCTCTCGATCAGCTGCCGCCCGCTCACGGATGGTCCCGTCATCGCGGTACGCGGGCCCTACTCGCTCACTGCTCACTACGCCGCGACGCTCTCCGCACTCTGGGCAGTCGATGACGCGGGTGGAAACGCGGCTGTTCTCGCGATGCTGAATGTGGGGCACCACATGGTCGCAACGGAGAGTGAGGTCCCAAGTATCGAGGTCTTTCTTGCTCTCCTCCCGCGAAGGCCAGGACGCGAACAGGCTGGCGAGCTTCTCTATCTGCTTCGGCCCCATCGGCGGTGGCGGGCAACAAAAACAGCAGTGCGTCACCCGAGAACCGCTGACGGACCACCGAGCATCCCGGCAGTCGGCGTGCCGCTCGCGGAACCTCTGGTTGGCTTCCTCGTATTCGCGCTTCTCGGCCTCGGACAACCTCATGAGAGGTGGCCAGCTCCCCAGCTCATCCGTCATGGGTTGTCCGCAACCGCGACAGGGCTCACCGGCCACGTACTCCGCCCAGCTGAGGCACGTACCTTCTCGCTTCCAGCGTGCATCCCGCTCGCGGCGACGACGGTCGTCCGCTTCGGCATTCAGGGCCGAGCGCAGAGCACGTTTGGCGGCTCGTCGCCGCTTCTGCTCCTCCGTGAGCTTGGCCATGGCTTCACCCTTCGCTGCACCGTGTTCTCGTGCACAACCGTGGAATGCATGCTGGCGTGGCCACCCCGTGAGCCGACTGCCCGTGTGCCGGATGACGACTTGTGACCGGACCTGGATCGCAAGCGGCCTTCAGGCGACTGGTGTCGTCTGGAGCGGACAGCCGGAGCTTCCTGATTTGATACGCGGTCAGGAGCCGCACCGCAGAGAGCACGGACAACAGGGCATACGACGCAAGGGCCAATCTTGCCAGCCCGCGACCTGCCCCGAACCGGTACTTGCGGGGCGTCTGTGACTCAGCGCTACGACTGGTCACGTATCTGGGTATAGGCATCACGGGAAGTGATACCCCTGGCTGTTTCAGCACCTGGTCGGTCCGCGGGCCCCTGGCCGAGTCCCGCCCTACCTGGGGATCGTCCGGTCTGATGCCATGGACGAAGTGGCTGGTTGGGACACCATCGTTGGGGGCGATGTGGGGACATCCACGCGATGGAAGGGACCGAACGGCGATCGGTGGAGCTCCGCTGGGAGGCGGCTGGCGCGCTGGCGGGAGGACTCACGTAACGCGGATCAGCGGCTAGAGGAGATCGCGGCGGACCACCTGAGCGCCCTGCACGAGACGCTCTGTGCCGATCGATCGGCTTTCGGGTTGTACGACACGGCTTGCGCGGCAGGCGAACGGCTCGCCGGAGCCCTGGGGCCGCTGGCTACAGAGGGGGCGGAGTCGGAGGACGCGCTCGTCGCGCGTCTCGTCTTGGAGGTCGGTGGGGACGGCGGCACACTCGCCGACGCCGCGGTGCGCAGGGGGATGGCCGCGGCGGTCCGCGATGTCCGGAGCAGACATCCCGAGCTGGACGATGCCATGGGCGGAGGCGGCGGCGGCTTCACCTGGGACATCCTGTGCGATCTCTACCAGGTGTTCTTCGCGGACATGGTGGGGGAGTTCCTCAGGTCCGTTGTCGCCGAGCACGTCAAGGTGGCGGTCCCGGTGCTCATCGCGGCCGATCCGGAAGGCAGGATCGCCGACTGGGTCGCGGAGAAGGTAGTGGACCTGGTGCCGAATCCTTGCGAGGAGTCCGCCGAAGCGACGGACCTTGCACAGGGTGTGGATACCGCGCAGTCAGTGGTGGACGCTCTGCAGGACCCGTCGGCTGCATTGCCCAAGATCGCCGAGTTGTTGGTACCGCGGGCGGTCGGAAAGGTGCTTGGCCTGATCACCGAGGAGATCACCGGAGAAGAGGGAGCTGCGGCGTGACCGATTCTGACGATTTCCTGTGGTGGCGCGGTCCTCGGAGCGACCGACCTCGTGGCGACCGCTGGACGGAGATCGGCGAGGAATCCTTCCAGGAAAAGGAGCGCCGCATCACCGGCCGGCACTATCTGCCCGGTTCCGTCCCCGACTGGGCCGAGGACCTGTTCCGCGTCGCCAGGGCGGCTTTCATCGCCGACAAGTACGTACGCCGGACCGGAGTACGGGACAGGTGGACCCGCCGCATCAGCCTCGCCGTGCCCGTCACGGAACACGAGCGGTGGGCAAGCGCAGCGGTCCGTACCCACCTCACTGCGCTTCTCCAAGTCCTCACCGGGGACCTCTGGAACGTGGACTTCCGTCCACTCACCGGTCACTACGTCGAGGAGGCGATGATCTCTCCCGACGACCCGCGTGCCGCGGAAGTCGCGTTGTTCTCCGGCGGACTGGATTCCCTCAGCTGGGCTGCCACCCGTGCGCGCGCCGCCGACTCCCGACCGCTGCTGCTCGTGATGTTCCGCGAGATCGGCCTGCTGCGTCTCCAGCAGCGGGTGTACAAGGCCGTCGAACGACTGGGCGGAGCACGGCCGGTCCTGCTGTTGCCGATGAGCCAGACCCCGGCGGGCGACGGCTCGAGGTTACGGCTGGAGACCTCCTCCCGCACACGTGGCCTGCTGTATGCGACAGGCGCGATCCGCGCCGCCACCGCGCACGGTGTGAGTACCGTCCACATCCCCGAGAATGGCCAGCTCGCCCTCAATCCGTCCCTGACAGCGGCGCGTTCGGCCGCTTGTTCCACGCGCTCCGTGCACCCGCGGACGCTGCGCAGCCTGAACGCCTTGGTGACGGCCGTGAGTGACACGGAGAGCGCGGTGCAGGTGGTCAACCCCTTGGCACAGCTCACGAAAGGCGAGGTGTGCAAGGCCGGACGTGATGCGGGGCTCACCCCGTCCGACCTGGAGTCCACTCTGAGCTGCGGCAAGCCTCCAACCCGCCGAAGCGGCGGCCCTCCCATCGCCAACTGCGGGGTCTGCTTCCCGTGCCTCGTGCGCCGCTCCGGGCTACTCCACGCCAACGGCATCGACGGCACCCGGTACGAGGCATTGCCGTGGGCGGACGGCTTACCGCTTGACCGGGGTGCCGACTGGCGCGCACTGCAGCGGTGGCTGCTCGGCAGATACACCATTACGGATCTCCTCACCGATACTCCGCTGCCGCCGGACATGGATCCAATGGCGGCCTTCGAAGTGATCAAGCGCGGGCGGAAGGAACTGGCCCGACTGCTTCAGATCGCCGGTGCGGCCGAGGCCGCTGATGCGGCGTAGACGGCTTCGTGGCGTACGAATCAACGCCACACCGTTGAAGGCCAGTTGAGACGTATTCTTCCCTCTGGGGTGAAAGCTGTGGCAGGAGTGACGGCCCCATATCCGCTCCTTGCCGTGAGCGCTAGGCAGCAGAGACGATAGAGGGAGACGTCGTGGAGATTCAGATCACGGTCGATGCGCAGGGCGACGACGCAGCGGCACATGATCTCTACTACTGGCTCCGGCAGGATCGCGACCTCCGGCGTCACATGGAGGTCGAACTGGAACAAGCCTCCGAAGTCTCTGACCGCATGAGCGCGGGCGAGATCATCAACATGTTCGTCAGCAACGGTATTGCCGCTGCGAGCTTGTTGGTGAACATCGTGGTCGCCTGGCGAGCATCCCGACCTTCGCCGCCCGGGGCCGTGACCTTCGAGCACGGCGGTATGACAGTGACCGTGCACGATGCGTCGGACGAAACCTTGCGCCGAGTCGCACTGCTGTTGGCTCCCGAGACCCACGGCGGAGACCCAGGGGCCACTGGTCCGGGACGTCCGTCGGCACCGTCGGTTGCAGGGAATCGGTGATGGGGCTGCCCGACCCCGACGGAACTCGTGTGGTGCTGATCGGTGCGGACGACTATCAGAACTTCTCGGACCTGCCAGCGGTGCGGAACAACCTCGCCAGGCTGGCAGAGCTGTTCAGGTCACCGGACGTTGGGGGGCTACCCGCCGGACATTGCGTGTCGCTGCGTAATCCCGCCGATGGCCAGGACGTACTCGATGCCGTCCACCAGGCAGCAAGCGAGGCGACAGACACGCTGGTGGTGTACTTCGCCGGCCACGGTATGCGGTCGCTCGATGGCTTTCTCTATCTCGCGCTGGGGCATTCCGAGCGAAACCGGAAGCTGTACAAGTCGGTGGCGTTCAACTACCTCCGCACAGCAGTGCTGGAAAGCGCAGCGCCCAGGAAGGTCGTGATCCTCGACTGTTGCTACAGCGGTGCCGCGCTGGAGGGATACATGGGCGGGCCGGATGAGTTCGCGGACCAGGCCGCCATCGAGGGTACCTATGTCATGACTGCCTCAGCCGCTACGCAGGCTGCCATGGCCCCCGTGGGTGCGCACTTCACTGCGTTCACCGGTGAACTCGTGAAAGCCATTACCGATGGCGTTCCAGACGTGTTGGGCCCACTCGACATGAACGCCCTCTACCAGCACGTCAGCCGTGAACTGGCATCACAGGGCATGCCGGTACCCCTGCAACGGGCCGGCGACCAGGGGCACGCCATCACACTGTTCCGAAACAAGTGGAAGCGGCCCAGGAAGAAGCCCACGCTCGCGACGCTGCGTGAAGAGTGGTTCCGCGCGATCCAAGAAGGGCTGCTCTGGCATGTAAGGGATGTCCCGGCGCTTGCTGAGGGCCGACTACGCACCGAGTTCGGCGAACCCGGGCTCATCGGCTCCCTGCTGGTGGCGCGGATCGCCGCCCGGCTCGCTCGGGGTGAGGGCACGGCGAATATCCGTGGCTGGCTCGCCGCCAGCCCTTTTTTCACTGCGCCCGGCCCCAATGCTGATGAGCTCACCGAGCTCATCAGCACGGTCCAGTTCGGGTTCCAGCATGACGGGCTGGCCACCACCGTTGTGGTCCTCGACGGCCTGGGACTGCTCCCCTGGAGGCCGGAGAGCACGGACATGCTTCTCATTGAATACTGGGCTGCCCAACGAGGTCGTACGGTGCCTCGTACACGTGTGGAACGTGAACTCAGGGAGCTGTGGGACAGCACGGACTCGCGTGTCCACGCGGCACTCTCGGCGCTGCCGTCCTCTCCACTGGAGGCATATCCCGACGTGTGGAAGAGGCTGAAAGACGAGTCGGACTTCCGCGTCGGCAACGCGGGGGCCATGGTGCTCGGCGAGCGGGGTGGCGGCGACCGCGCCTGGGATCGGTGGATGTCCACCCGCACCTGGAGCATTCTCAAGGCTCGCCACTTGGTGCGCCTCGGCGGAGATCTCGTCCGCTGCCAGGCCGCGCAGCGTGCTCTCGGCCGTCTCCTCGATCAGGCACCTCCCGGCGATGAGTTCCGCGGTGTTCTTGAGCGGGCCGCAAAGATCATCCAGGAACAGTTGGAGCACATCGCCCTGGCTGTAGAGGGCATGAGCGCCATCGAGTACGAGCTGCTACGCGAGCGTAGCCGGGACGAACACTTCCAGGACGGCTGCCTTGTCACCTTCCAGCAGCATCTGCTGGAGCGGTACCGGTCCTTCACCCCTTTCCCCGAGCACGTGACAACACACGGCACCTGGGGCCCGCTTCCATGGTGGTCGATCGCCCTGCACGACGAGCGCGAACAACTTGCGGCGCAGGAACTGCTTGTCCGCGGCGGCATGCAGATGAGTATCACCGCCAAGAGCCGTGACGCTGACGAGCTTGTCATCACCTGCCAGGAGCCCGGGTCCGGACCCTCAGGCATCACAGCCCGCCTCCGTTTCGATCTCCGCGACGCCGTGCACGCCTGCGAGCTGCTCCTGCTTGCCCGTCGGCAGTCGGTGGCGGTGGACTTCCTCACTGAACACATCGACGAGTGGGATGACCGCGAGGTCACCCTCATCGGCACGTTGCCCATCGACGTAGGCAGCGACATCGGAACTACGCTCGCCGATATCGCAACCGGTGCCCTGCGCCGACTCATGCCCGGTGCATCAGGCCCGGCTATTTACCATGACGGGGTCCCGGCGCTCGAGAGGCTCATCAAATCCTCACGGCTCCCGCAGATCTGCCGTCATCCGAGGTAGCGACAGCGTCCTCCATGTCCAGGATGCGCAGAACGACCTGCCGCTCAGCCTCGGAAACGGCCACCCTGGCCGCCAGAGTGTCGAGTTCGTCGAGGATGCCGGGCACGGCAGCCGAGTCCCCCTCGGCGAGACGGCCTTCGAGTTCCCGCGCAAGGGCATGCGCACGCTCGGAGGCCGCGTCGAGCAGCGAGTTGCATGCGTCGATCTCGACGAAGGCGCGCTGCGCTGTCCGTAAGGCCATGTCGAGGACGTCGCCGGGCTCGCCCCTCAGCATGCGGGCGTGGTGGAGCAGGGCACCTACGTGCGTACGCGCCGTCTCCAGCGGATCGTGCTCCAGCTCTTCCTGCACCCCCTGCCCTTCATCGGCCATGAGGTCTTCCGTCCCGTTCGGTCGGGTGGGCTGCACTTGTTGACCCCTTCTCGTACTTCGGTTCAGACGGGTTGCATTCGCGGGTTCCGGGCGAGTGGACCGCCTACGGGGCCACGCCGGGATCCATACCGTACACGTTTTCGAGTTTCTGAACATAGCAAAGTCTGTTGACATCGCCAACGTGCATCTTGGAAGATCGAGCAGTGAACAGTGCGGCGGTCCCGTCGTGCTCTCCGCCTGATCGTGCAAGGAGCACTGCCATGACCGACGACACCCCTCTGCGTCAGCTGCTCGATGACCGCCTCACCGCGAGCCTCGCCGCGTCCGAACTGGCCCCGGAGGCGGCCGACCTGCTGCGCGGGATGCTTCCCGAGCCGACGCCGGAGAGGACCGGACGCGCCGGGCCCGTGTACCTGCGCTCCATCACGGCGGCGGGCTGGCGGGGGGTCGGCCCCGAGACCACGCTCGACCTTCCGCCCGGCCCCGGGCTGACCGTCGTCGCGGGTCGCAACGGCACCGGCAAGTCGAGCTTCGCCGAAGCCGCCGAGATGGCGCTGACGGGCTTCAACGCCCGCTGGGACGGGAGCAACGGCAAGGCTCGTACGGCGGTGTGGAAGGAAGGGTGGCGCAACCTGCACGACTCCACGGTTCCGACCGTCTCCGTACGGCTCACCCTGGACGACACCGGCGACCCGGTCACCGTGCGCCGCACGTGGTACGGGGCGAAGGTGGACGAGGCGCGCACGACGGTGGAGCGGGCGGACGGCACGGAGCAGAAGCTGGAGGAGAGCCTCGACGCCTCGACGCTCTCCCTCTACCGCCCGTTCCTGCCGTACAGCGAGCTGGGCTCGATGGTCGACGGGACGCTCAGCGCCCTGCACAACACCTTGGCCCGGTTCATCGGGCTCGGCCAGCTCGGCGACATCGACGACCGGCTCGCGGCCCGTATCAAGGAGTGCAAGGACGTCGAGAAGCGGCCCGGCGCCCTGAAGACCGCGGCCGTCGACGCCCTGACCGGACTCGACGACCAGCGTGCCGTCGAAGCTGCTCGGGCACTCGGCGGACGTATCCCCGATGCGGACGCCGTCCGCGCCCTGCTCGACCGGGACGCGGTCACCGACTCGGGTGCGGACGTCCGCCTCCGGGCACTCGCCACCCTGACCGGCCCCGACCAGCAGGAGGTCGCCGGGGCGCTGGCCCGGCTGCGGGAGGCGGCTGCCGCAGCCGAGGACGTACGGCACTCCGACGCCGAGGACGCGCGGCGGCTCGCCGGGCTGCTGGAGAGTGCCCTCGAACACCGTCGCCGCTCCCAGAACGCCGACTGCCCCGTCTGTGGCACCGCGGACCGGCTGGACCCGGCCTGGGCGGACGGCGCGCGGGCGGAGATCGAGCGGCTCCAGTCGGAGGCGGCCGGGGCCGAAACGGCCCGCCGGGCGCTCGGCGCCGCGCAGCGTGCCGTCCACGACCTGGTGCAGCCGGTCCCCGACCTGCTGCGGGCGGAGGAGTCGGAACTGGCGGGCCTCTGGCGCGAATGGGCCCTGTGCCGGAGCCTGACCGACCCCGCCGAGCTGGCGAACCGCGTCGAACGCGTCGCCCCGACGCTGGGCGCGGCATGCCGGCAGACCAGCGAGGAGGCCGCCCGCAGGCTCACCGACCGCAACACCGCTTGGCGGCCCGCGGCCGTGCGGCTCGCCGAGTGGCTCGACGCGACGGAGAAGGCCGCGGAGGCGAAGGACCAGCGCAAGGAGGCCGAAGAGGCTCGCTTCTGGCTCAGGACGCAGACGGACGACCTGAGAAAAGTACGGATGGCGAAGTTCGAGAAGCAGTCGCAGGACGTGTGGAACAAGCTCTGCGAGAGCAGTAGCGTGTCGCTCGGGAACATTGAGCTGAAGGGCACGGCCCGGCAGGGGAGTGTGCAGCTCGGCGTCTCCGTGGACGCCCACGAGGCGCCCGCGTACAGCGTGATGAGCCAGGGCGAACTGCACTCGCTCGCCCTGTCGCTGTTCATCCCGCGCGCGACGCACGACGACAGCCCGTTCGGCTTCCTCGTCATCGACGACCCGGTGCAGTCGATGGACACGCAGAAGGTGGAAGGGCTGGCCACCGTCCTGAGCGAGTGCGCCCGCCACCGGCAGGTGGTCGTCTTCACCCACGACACGCGGCTGGAGCAGGCCATCTCCCACCTCGGCATCGAGGCGACGATCCTCCACATCTCCCGCGAGAGCGACTCCGTCGTCACTGTCGAGAAGAGGAGCGATCCCGTCAAGCAGGCGTTCCAGGAGGCCCGTGACCTCTCCTACGATCAGCATCTGCCTCAGAGCGTCGCCGACCGGGTGATTCCGGCGATGTGCCGGCACGCACTGGAAGTCGCCTGCATGGAGACCGCGCGCCGTACGCTGCGGGACGACCATGGCCTTGGCCTCGCGGAGATCGAGGAGCGTATCTCCCCGCTGGTGCGCACTAAGGAACATGTGGCCCTCGCCCTGCTCGGTGACTCTTCCGGGAGGCCCCAGACGGTGGTCGAGAGCCTGTACGACGGGGGATGGGCGCTGATCAACGAGCTCAACGAGGGCTCTCACCCGGGGCTGCCGACCCTGGACGACCGCAGGCAGCTCGTGACGCGTACGGAGAGGCTGGCCGGGGCGATCCGGCGTGGCCGGGGAACGGTCGTGTCGCAGGGCGGTGCCCGATGACGGACAACGCCCGCGAACTCGTCTCCGATGCCGAGGCCCTTCTGCAGCCTCCGGCAGGCACGGCGGGACCGCTCAGCCCCGGCGTACGGGCCCGCGCCGCCGCCATGCTGCTGCGCCTCGCTCTCGACCAGCGGCTGGACGACTTCTGGCACGGTGTGGCCCCTGCCATGACGCGCAACGCCAAGCACCGCATGCTGTGCCTGGAGGCGTACACGGACCGGGGGACCGCCCGGCGCTGGCGCCTCACCTGGTCCGCGCTCAGCGGTGTCTGCCACCACCGCGTGCCCGAACTGCCTCCCCTGCCCGCCGAGATCCAGGCGCGTCTGCTGGAGGTGAACGCCCTGCTCGACGCACTCGACGGGGCGCCCACCGCCACACCTGCCGTGGTCATCCCGGCTCCGGTCCCCCCGACCGTCCGGACCACGACACTGGCCGCGACTCCCGCCGTGCCCCCGACGGGGCACCTGCGGGCGGGCCGCCCCGTACCGAAGCCCTGCCCGCCGCCGGGACGACGGGCCGAACCTCCGGTCGTCGGCGGCCCGTGAACGTACCGGGAGCCGTCCGCGTCGTCTGGCTACGGCCGGACGAGATCCGGCAGCCAGCCGATGTGGCGCAGTGTCGGCGCGACCCGACTGAGCAGGAAGAACACCACCGGTGTCTGGTCATCGTCCTGCGGGAAGAAGAGCGCGTGCTGAACGGAATCCGTGTCCTGCGGCTCGTCCAGGTCGATGAGCAGCGGGTCCGGCCGCTCGAAGGCCACGTCGAGCACCACCCCGGGGCGATCGGTCAGCTCACGCAGATCGTCGAGACCGCACAGGTCGACGAAGTCGGCAGTGGTGAACGTCTTCTTGAAGCTTGGGCGGTCGCCGGGGACGGCGACCCAGCCCATGATCCGCAGTTCCTCGTCGTACAGCTCGGACTCCTGGATACCGGCACGCCGCCGGTTGTGCAGGTTGGACAGCGGAGCAGGCATCTCCGGCACGACGGCGGGCTGGTACAGGACGAGGTCACGCTCCCCGTTCTCCCACCGCGTGTCGTGGATCGTCAGACCGGGCCGGCCGGCCAACTGCACCCGCCACACCCCCGCCACCCCCCTGGACTGCGCACCGGAACACGTGGCCGCGTAGTCCTTCGGCGTCGTGCCGTCCCGTCGCAATGTGAGCTGATCCATGATGGTCACGGCGACTGTGTCCCTCCACCCGTGGGGTGACACACACCGTGCTCCCCTGGCGGGAGATTATGCGCTTAACTACGCCAAAAAATAGGGTTGTTGGGAAAGGTGGCAATGCTTGTGCCGCCCGGAACGGGGGAGCGAACATGACCGAGACCGAAGGCGGGACTCCCGACTCGGGGGAGCCGCCGCAGTTCCTGCTGCGACTGCCGGGGGCGAGCGGGGTCGACCGGGCACGAGGGGTGCTGCTGGACGAGGTGGGGACCAACGGAAGCCGGAAATTCCGCATCCTGGCGGGCTCGCCCGCCAGGGACCGCGAGATGCCGTCCTTCTCCAAGCACTTCTCCGGCACGGCCGTCGCGCGGGAGACGATGAAGAACACGGGTGTGCTGCGCCCGTCCACCCGCTGGCCCGGGTGGCTGGAGCTGGCCCAGGACGTCGACTGCGGGTCCCCGTCCTTCGCCGCGGGCGTTCTGGTCGGGGCGCCGCGCAACGGCTGGGTGGACTGGAAGACGGAAGCGGGGGCGCCGCTCTCGGACTTCATGGAGGGGGTCTGGCCGGGTCCTGCCAGAGCCTGGCTCGTCCGGGGTTCCAACGTGGCCGGGGCCGATCTCGTTCAGAAGCTGTGGCTTCCCGAGGAGCGGGTCTCGCTCGCCGCCCCTCGCCTGCGCCAGGGGATCGACCAGGGAACCAGCAAAGAGCGCCTGCGCACGGTCGTCGAGGAGGACTGGGGCACCACGGCCACGTACAACCAGAAGCTGGAACTCGTCGAGGAACTCCATGCGTTCCTGTCCCGGATGAAGCCCGGCGACACCGTGTGCACACTCTCCGGCGGACGGTTCTACGTCGGTGAGATCACCGGCCCCGCCGAGCAGACCGCCTCCGACAACGGCCGGTCCAATCTGCGGCGGCCCGTCGAGTGGCAGAGCACCGGCCACCCGTACGACGTGCTGCCCGAGGAGATCCAGCAGCGGCTGTCCGTCCAGCACGATGTCGTGGACCTCACCACGGTCCAGCCGCTCATCGAAGGGCTCGGCCTCTCCGACGAGGAACTGGCGGACGAGGCCGAGGCGATAGAGCACGACCCCAGCGGCACGACACCCGCCCTCACCGCCCGGCGTGAGCTGGAACTCCCCGTGCCGGAACAGCACCTCGCCGACGAACTACTGGTGCACGACGTGGCCTGGCTACGGGACATCCGCGACCTGCTGTGGGACGAACGGCAGCTGATCCTCTATGGCCCGCCCGGAACCGGCAAGACGTACACGGCCCTCAAACTGGCCGAAAACCTCGGCGGCGGGCCCGAGCAGGTGAAGCTCGTGCAGTTCCACCCCTCTTACGCCTACGAGGACTTCTTCGAGGGGTTCCGCCCTCGTGAGGACCCGGATACAAGGGAAGTCGCCTTCCGTCTCACCGCCGGCCCCCTGCGCGAGCTCGCAGACCTGGCGTCCCGCGAGGGCAACCGGCACATCCCGCACTTCCTGATCATCGACGAGATCAACCGGGCCAACCTGGCCAAGGTCTTCGGCGAGCTGTACTTCCTCCTGGAGTACCGCAACAAGTCGGTACGTCTCACCTACTCCGGCGACGACTTCGCGCTCCCGCCGAACCTCTTCGTCATCGGCACGATGAACACCGCCGACCGGTCGATCGCCCTGGTGGACGCGGCGATGCGCAGGCGCTTCGCCTTCGTCGAGCTGTCACCCCGCACCGAGCCCACCAGCGGCCTGCTACGGCGCTGGCTCGACCGGGAGGGGCTCGACACCCGGGCCGCGGACCTTCTGGACGCGCTCAACTCCCGTATCGAAGAAGCGGACTTCCGTATCGGTCCCTCCTACCTGATGAAGAAGGGGGCACACCGGCAGGGCGGTCTGGAGCGCACCTGGCGGACCAAGATCCTGCCGCTGCTGGAGGAGCATCACTACGGGGAGTCCTTCGACATCGAGAAGCGCTACGGACTCGATGCGCTGGCCCGGTCCATCGGCGACGGCGAATCGTACGAGCCTTCGCCGTGACGACTGTCGAGTTGGCCGAGTACGGGCCGCCCGTCACTGTGCCTCTCCCGGACGAAGTCGGGCGCTCGCTCGCTGCCTCCAGGATCGTCGAAGCCGCACCCGATCCCTACCGGTCGGGCTGCTGGCGGCTGCGCGCCGGCGGCAAGGTCGGCGCGGTGGCCCTGAGGTCACCCGGGCACAGCGCCGTCACCCTCCGCATCGCCCCCAAGGTGCCGGTGGCGCGGCTGTTCTTCCTCATCGGTTACGCATCGAACCCCCACTTCCACCGGGACGGGGAGGTGAGTGTTGCCGAGCAGGACGAGCTGCTTCCCGCGCTGGCGCAGGGATTCGAGAGATCCCTCGAACGTGCCCTCCGGCAGGGAGTGCTCCAGGGATACCGGCACACGGAAGAGGCCGCACCGGTCGTCCGAGGACGTATCAGAGAAGCGGACCAGGTCAGGCGGCACCATGGGCGGGCGTTCCCGGTCGAGGTCGCCTACGACGACTACGGGACCGACATCGCGGAGAACCGGCTGCTGCGCGCTGCCACGGAGCGGCTGCTGACCCTGCCCAGGGTGCCCGACCGCGTACGCCGTCGGCTGCGCCACCACCGTGGCCGGCTGCTGGACGCACAGCCGCTGATCCCCGGCAGCCGTGATCTGCCGCAGTGGAGGGCGAGCCGGCTCAACCTCCGCTACCAGCCCGCGCTACGGCTGGCCGAGACGGTGCTGCGCGGCTTGTCCGTGGAGCATATGGACGGCCGGATCACCATCGACGGGTACCTCTTCGATACGCACAAGATCTTCGAGGACTTCGTCTGCATCGCACTGCGCGAGGCGCTGGCGCAATATGGGGGGCGCAGCGCACTTCAGGCGCAGGGCGTGCACCTCGATGAGGCCCAGGCTATTCGGATGCGTCCGGACCTGGTCTGGTACGGCAACCATGGCATCCCACGAGCTGTCGCGGACGCCAAGTACAAGGCGGAGAAGCCCGAAGGATTTCCGGACGCCGACCTTTATCAGATGCTCGCCTACTGCACGGCGCTCGGACTCCGCGACGGTCATCTCGTCTATGCGAGGGGCTACGAGCCGAGCGCGACTCATCGGGTGCGGCACGCGGGAATCCGTATCCATCAGCACGCCCTGGCCCTGGAACAGTCGCCCGACGAGCTGCTGGCCGCGATCACGTCCATCGCCCGCTCGATGGTCGAAGGCGCGGTCGCGACGTGACCTACCCAGGAATCCGTCAGGCACCGTCCTCGGGAGGCAGAAGTGCCCCATTGGTGAGGCCGTCACGGGCAAGAGCGCTGACTTGTTCTGCCAGCCGGGTCACTTCGCCGATGTGCTCCTCGAACTCTTTGAGCGCACGGAAGGCGGCACCGTAACGGCGTTGCTCTTCCACGGCCATCTGCGGGATGCGCGCTCCCTTGACGTCGAGGCGATAGGAGCCGCTGCCACTCGTCGAACGACGATTGTTGGAAGCGCTGCGCAGGAACCCCCGTAGATACTCGGTGTCCAACTGCTCACTGGTAGAGGTTGGTTCAGCATCGGCGAGGTCGACGAGCCCAGCACGGGAGAGATCGGCCAGACTGATCGTCGCGCTGTCCAGTGTTCCCGGTCCTTCGCCCGCTGTGAGGGCGGGCAGCAATGCGGCCAATCGGTTGAGCCGCTCCTCGATGCCCCGTTGCAAGGCGCGGTACTCGGCGGGGAAGTCCTGCCGGGAAGCGTCCACGTGCGCGCTCGGCGTGAGGTCGACAGAGTCGTTCAGGAGATCGATCAGTGGTACGTCGGCGACTTGCTCGGCTGTCGGCTCCATGGGGCCATCGGGCGCATTGGCGGTGAGATCCACCATCCGCACTGAAGTCGCGCTGTCAGAGGGGCCGCTCGGGCGCTGCAGCACCCACAGATGCACCGGTTGAGCGTGTGATGCCACCATGCCGGGCGGGAGTGCCACGATCTCAGTAAGGAGGCCGCGCCGGACGATTTCGGCCCGAATGCGCCTGCCGGCCTTGCGGTAGGCCACGGAAGCGGGCATGACGACCACGGCCCGACCGCCTGGAGCGGTATGGGCGTAGCAGTGCTGGAGCCAGGCCAGATCCCCCTCCGCCTTGGAAGGCGTGCCCAGTTCCCAGCGGGCATCGAGGAGCAGCTCCTCCCGGCCCCAGTCCGGGCCGGCGGCCGGGGGGTCGCACAGGACAAGGTCGGCGCGCAGATCGGGCCAGCGGTCCTCGCGGAGAGAGTCCCCGATCTCGATGACGGTGTCCTGTGGCCCTGTGAGCTCGGCTCGCGCCTGGGCCAGCTCCCCAGCCGCTGGATCGATCTCCTGACCCCGGCGTACAGACCCCTTGGTGAGACCAACGGAAAGGAGGAGCGTGCCGATACCGCAGGCCGGATCGAGAATGACAGAGTCGTCGGGCACTGGTCCCACGAAGTGCCTCACGGCCTTGACCAGCCGCAACGACGTGACCTGGTCGGAGCCAGCACGTCGTGAGGAGTCCAGGAAGCGTTCGACCAGCTGGTCGATGACTCGGGCTGCTGATTCCTTAGCCGCCACCCTCGCAGCCAGATCGACCAGGTTGTCGTCCAGCCTGGAATCATCCTCGTGTGCGAGGAAGCGGGCAGCGCCCGCGATGCCTGCGACCATGTCGTCACCGAAGGCACCCCGCAGTGCTTGCCACAGGCGGACGTCGTCTGAAAGATCGGTGCCCTTCTGCTGCTTGGCCAGCCAGGAACGGACCTCGGTCAGCGAAAAGAGGGGCGTGCTCGTTCCACCGTCAGCAGGTGCTGGGAAGTCGCTGTACCGCCGCCTCCAGTTGGAGACAGCAGCACGTGTCACTCCCGCCAGCCTGGCAATCTCTGCACCAGTGATCAGTGAGTCGGAAGCCGGGGGAGTCGATTCCTTCATAGCTCCACCGTACACGCAATCGGGATAGAATCCGATAGTGCATGCGTTGGCGATGTCAACAAATCCATGGGGTGACTGGATAGGCGAGCGCTCGGCTCCCTGGCGCGACTTGCGTCCCGCGTGACCCCTCTTCGGCAGTACCACCGGGTCTCTTCGGCTATCCGCCGTTGGATGGACTGCCCTCCACTGGCCTGGCAATCGAGCGGTGTGAGCGGTCACGAATTACGTGATCGTTCACACGGGGGCTTCCTTCATGAGGTGGACTCTCCCTACGACATCCCCAGGCCCCGAAGGGGCTCGACAGAGAGAACTCCCGCTGGCCGGCGACCGTCAGGGCATGTTCGAGATCGAACTCGGCCATCCTGATCAGACCGACGAGCCGAGGTCGCTTCGAGGCGAGCACGTCGCGCGTGCTGAGGCCAAGCGGCCCCTGGTCAAGCCCCTGTTTCTGGCGACACTCCTTGTTCCAGGTAGGCAGTCAGGTCAGCTGCACGGGCCTGGATCCCGGCGGTGATCCGGCGTGCGAGGCGTGGAATGGTGAGTTCTGGCAGTTGCTGGGCGTCGTGGAAGTCGTAGCTGCGGAGCTCGTCGGCCTGCAAGGCGATCTGCTGGCGCTGTTCCGCACTGAGACGGCCACCGTCGAAGAGGTAGAGGACCTTGTCTCCCTCTCCCGGATTCGGTGCCCAGTCCACGACGAGTAGGCGGCCGATGTGGGGCTTGATACCCAGCTCTTCGTGGACTTCGCGCATGCAGGCTTGTCGCGGAGACTCTCCGTGCTCGGCGTATCCGCCGGGGATGTCGCGGTAGTCCTTGTACGAGGGTTCGACGAGCAGGACCCGGTCGGCGTCGTCGAAGAAGAGTGCGCCGGCTGCCATGCGCGGGTGGGCCATCTTCGCTTCGTGCTCGTTCTCGCTCACGGGACGGACTCTAACCGCCGACGACGCCGAGCCTGCGTGCCAGGTCTGCCACCGGCTGGGACGGGCGGCCTCGGGTACCTCGGATCCAGCCGATGACCAGTTCCCGGCTCAGGTAGTGGTGGCGCACCTGTTCGGGGGCAGCCTGTTCGGCGTCCAGCAAGGTGGCCAGGGCTTCGTCGGTCCGGTTCCAGGCGCTGAGTGCTCGGGCGACTTCCAGGTTGTGCCTCACGCGGCGTTCCACCGGCAAACCGCTGGTGTCGATGCGTTGTCCGAGGTCCGCGGCTATCTGGATGTCTCCGAGCTCTCCGGCGGTGGCGACGCAGTGGATAGCCACGTTCGTCGGGCCGAAGGCCGTCCACAGGTGGTTGGCATCGGTGCCCAACCGCTGTGCGGCTTCGTCGGCTTCTCGAAGGAAGGTCTGCGTCGTCGCCCGGTCCTCCGCTCGGGCGGCCGCCATGGCGCCAGCGAGGAAGAGGGTGCCGTAGACCGAGAGGTACTCGTCGTTCGCGGTGCGCAGGCCAGGCTGCATCACGGCTGCCGCATCGTTCACCAGCTGGACCGCCGGGGTGAAGCGCCACGCCTCGGTGATCGCGACAGCGACCGCCCTCGACGGGCGTCCGCTACTCCTCAAGGCATGGACCGACCCCACCCGGTATCGCCACGAAGTGAGTGCACTGCGGCTGTGGGCCGGCGGACCGACGGCGGACGTCGTCGAGGCCGCTGACGACTTGGCGGTGGCCGCCCTGGAGCTGGTGGGAGGGCGCCCTGGTGGCGCCCAGCGGCCAGAGCGCGAGGTTCAGATGGTGGCGGCTGCCCTTCAGGGGCTGCACATCCTCGGCCAGCGCCGAAGGCGACCGAACAGCTTCCTGCTGCTCACCGACCACCTCGGCACGGAGGTGCTGCCGCGGATCCGGCGACGGATGGAGACGCTCGACCTCGACGCATGGCATCCCCTCGTCGACGCCGCGCTCTCGGCGCTCGCAGGACTGCAGGAAGACCCAGGCAGGACGACCGTCCTGCACGCGGACTTGTATCGGGAGAACGTGCCGTTCGACTGTCTGGGGCACCCTCGCCTACTCGATCCGCTGCCCATGCTGGGCGACGCGGCATTCGACTGGGCCTTCTGGACCGTCTACTACGACCTTGGGCACGGGACCGACGGGCGGCTGGCCGCTGCCGCCCGGATCTCGCGGATCCCCGTTCCCGTACTCGCGCCGTGGTGCAGAGCGCTGGCCCTCGACGGACTCCTCTACTACCTGGAGGCCGGGGACCCGAGAGCACCGCAGATGGCGGAAGTGCTCGCCGGCCTTTCCGCGTCGACCTCGAGGAGGGGCTCGTGACCACCTACGTCCTCCGCCACGGCCAGACGAACTACAGCAAGCGGTACCTTGTCAACGGCGACCCGTCCCAACCCATCCACCTGACTGAGGAGGGTCGGCAATCGCTGAGCCTGGGCTGGTCCACCCTCCCCCTCCACACCGTGAGGACGTGGCTGACCAGCGAGTTCCCGCGTGCCCAGCAGACGGCTTCTCTGATGATGGGAGTGCCGGCGGCGAAGCTGGTCATCGATCCTCGCCTGAATGAACTCGACTACGGAGAGTTCGAGGGCCGCCCGTTCTTGGAGTACGCGGTCTGGCTTGACGGCCAGGGTCCGAACGAGCGGCCTGCGGGTGGCACCGAGTCCCAGCGCGCCGGCATCCGGAGGATGCTCACCGGATTGCTCGCCACCCTGGAGCGACCCGGACCCCGCGTTCTCGTAGGCCACGGCCTTTTGGCCTCCGTGCTCCTCTGGCATCAGAACCGATCTCCGAAGGAGGCCATGCCGCTCTTCTTCCCCGAGGCGCCGTACGTCGAGCCGATCGCCATACCCGACGACGAGCTGCCGGACTGGATCACGGCGCTGATGAGTGATCTCGACAGGGACGTTCCCGGAGGTCGCGCCGACCGCGGTGGCGCGGACATATTCCGGATCGGTGAGGGCTCGGCGGTTGCTACCGTCGATTCCGTATCCCACCAGCCGGATCAAAAGGATCTTCCTCATGCATGATGCCCGCGCCCTAATCGAAATGGGTGCCGAAGCGGTTCGTCGGCTCGCTCGTCGCGGTTACTCCCTGGACCTGTCCGAGCTGGAGTCCCTCCAGTCTCGGCGCAACCAGAACATCCGCTCGGCCGACGAGCTGCGGGCTGAGTCCAAGCGGGTGGCGAGTGAGGTCCAGCAGACGGCCAAGCAGGGCGGCGACATCTCCAAACTGAAGGAGCGCGCCCGCGAGCTCAAGGACCAGATCCGGGACATCGAGGCCGGGCAGGTGCAGGTCGAGGAACAGCTCCGCGACCTCCTCCTCAGCATCCCGAACCTGCCGGACGACGCGGCCCCCGACGGCGACTCCGAGGATTTCGCGGAAGAGGTCCGACGGGTCGGCACTCCGCCGGCCTTCCCGTTCGAGCCGAAGGACCACGTCGACCTCGGCGAGGCCACCGGCATCCTCGACTTCGCTCGGGCGACGAAGCTGTCCGGCCCGCGCTTCGCGGTCTCGCGCGGCGCCGGAGCGGCGCTGGAGCGTGCCCTGGCCACACTCTTCCTCGACCTGCACACCCGTCGTCACGGATACGTCGAGCACGCGGTCCCGTACCTGGTCACCCGCAAGACGATGACCGGCACGGGGCAGCTGCCGAAGTTCGAGGAGGACCTGTTCAAGACCGGCGTCGCCGACCGCGAGCTGTTCCTGATCCCGACGGCCGAGGTGCCGCTGACCAACCTCTACGCCGACGAGATCATCCCGCCGGCTGAGCTGCCGCTGGCGCTCACCGCCCACACGCCGTGCTTCCGGTCCGAAGCCGGGTCGTACGGCCGCGACACCAGGGGCCTGATTCGTCAGCACCAGTTCGCCAAGGTGGAGATCGTCCAGATGGTCGACCCCGCGGACGCGGACACCACGCTGGAGACGATGGTCGGCCACGCCGAGGCGTGCCTGAAGGAACTCGGCCTCGCCTACCGCGTCGTCAAGCTGGCAGCTGGTGACACGGGCTTCTCCGCTCAGCTGACGTACGACATCGAGGTCTGGATCCCGAGCCAGAACACGTACCGAGAGATCTCCTCGGTCTCCAACTTCGGCACCTTCCAGGCCCGCCGGGCGAACATCCGGACCCGCGGTGAGGGCGGCAAGCCCAAGCTCGTCGCCACGCTCAACGGCTCCGGTCTCCCCGTCGGCCGCACCCTGGCCGCTCTCCTCGAGCAGTGCCAGCAGCAGGACGGCTCCATCGTCCTGCCCGAATCGCTCGTCCCGTACCTCGGCTTCCGCCGTATCTCGGCGGACGGAACACCGGAGGCATAACGTGCTCGTCGGCGTCTGCGACTTCCCTGGTAGCTACGCCTTCCCACCCGCCGGCTACGGCGGGATCGAACGATGGCTGTGGGCGGTCGCCGTAGGCGCCCGAGCCGCAGGCGCCGACGTACACCTTCTTGGGCCGGGCTGGCTCACGGACCTGGAGAACGACTGGGTTCGTCGGCCGGTCCGACTGGAGGACATCACCGCCGGATCGCTCGCCGAGCGCGAGCTTCGCGACACTGGATACGACCTCCTGGTCGTGGGGCACGAATACCCGTCCCTGCCGGCCTGGACGCGCAAGTGGAACGAGCTGGACTGTGACGTCGCCACCTTCCAGCACTCGCCCGTCTTCCAGCACGCCGACGCGGCCTTCGATGGCAGGCGGTCACGGCTCTACTGCTATTCGCCCGAGATGATCGAGCGGTACGCGGAGCACCAGCCGATCACCGAACTCGCCGTTCACCTCGGCCTGGATGAGGAGGAGCCGTCGGCCGTTGCTGGCAGCGACCTTGTGTGGCTTGGCCGAATCGACGAGGAGAAGGCACCGCACCTCGCTGTCCGAGCAGCCCAGATCCTTGGCCGCCGACACGACTCGCTGGAACCGGTGCACACCGAAGCGGCGTGCTGGTGCTCTGGAGCTAAGCGGCGCTTTCCTCCTGAACCACGTCAGCGATCTGCTGCGCGATCTCCTCGATGGAGTAGTCGCTGGTGCTCATCGCCACTTTGTCTGCGAGGGAGGGGCTGTAGCGCCGGACGTCTTCTGCACTCAGGTTGTGCCAGATTGGCAGGAGTGATTGCTCCCCGGCCACATTACGGGTGACGAGTCCGTCGAGTTCGTGGTTGGTCCAAACCCTTGGCGAAGAAGGGGGCCGAGAGCACTACGATGCCGAAGCGGCTCGCCCTGATCCCTTCATCGATCTTGCGGCGGAGGCTGTGGCCGATCCGCATCTGGGCTTCGTCGAGCCAGACAGTCACACCCAGCTTGGTAAGCGCGTCTCGAAGGGGGCGGGCAACAGCTCCTTTGTCCTCGGACGCGTGGGAGATGAAGACGTCCCAGGTCTGGCCACCAAGTATGTCGCCAGTAGGCTCCTCCGGTTCATGGACCGCGACGGAGCGGGCCGGACTGCCCTGTGGGTCGCGGGCCGGGGGCAGGAAGCCCCGCGGAGGTGGCTGGACTTGGACAGACGCAGAGATGCGACCGGAATAGCCGCCAAGGTCGATGGCCACGACCCACTGTCCGTTACTGGGGATGGTGATCTGGTGAGGCGAGCGAGTGACGCGACCGCCCAGGTACCGGTATCTCTTCCCCGACTTGTATTTGCTGTACTCGCTGCGCGTCATCACCTGGACGTTGGCTTGGTTGCGCAGGGTGACGATGACCGTGGAACCTCTCTTGAGGTTGCCGAGGTCTTTGTAGAAGTAGTCCACGGGTGCTCCTGGAGATGTGCGGCCGAGCACGTCTCAGAGTAAGGACTGCCACTGACAATCGGAGGCGACGATGTCTGAAGCGGGGTGGAAGCCCACGTCGGCTGGACGCTCGTCTCTCCCCTGGCGCTAGGACTCGGGGAGCCGTCCGGGAGCCGCTCACTGAGGTCGGCTCCCAAATGGCTCCCAAAATGGGCCCGCAACGCAAATCAGGGCTGGTGCTGATCTCTCAGCACCGGCCCTGACCTGGTGTTTTAGCTGTCGGGGTGGCGGGATTTGAACCCACGACCTCTTCGTCCCGAACGAAGCGCGCTGCCAAGCTGCGCTACACCCCGATTGTCGCCGCTTTCGTGGCGACGACGTTTACTTTAGCCCACGGGTGGCTGGACACGAAATCCGGTTTCCGGGCCGTGGGCCGGGTGGCGGCGGGCCGGGTCCGGGCGTACGTGGTCGGTGGCCACGACGAGGAGGGCCAGGGCCTGGAAGGCGAGGGTCAGGAGGGCCGCGTAGCCGAGGACGCCCAGGTAGCCGTGGCGGGCGGCGTCGACGAAGGGGTAGAGGTAGCGGCCGGGGGAGCCAGCGGGGATGAGTGTGCCGCGGAGCAGGGAGAAGGCCAGGTAGGTCAAGGGGTAGAGGGGCCAGATCGCCGCGTGGCGTACGCGGAGGGCGTCCGAGCGGGTCAGGAGGAGCCAGTCGATCACCACGGCGACCGGGATCACCGTGTGGAGGAGCAGACCGGCTGCCGCTTCCCGGGCCGTGAGCGTGCCGGTGGCTCCCGTGATCGAGAAGCCGCCCGGCCGGTCCGCGAGGACCAGGTGATGCACCAGGGCCGTGATCATGGCGTAGAGCAGGACGCCGCCCGTCAGGAGGGGCGGCAGCGGGCGGCGGCGCGTCCAGGCCCGGCGGGCCGAGGCGGCGAAGACCACCGCCACCAGCACCGCGCTCTGGACGGCGAAGTGGCTCAGCACGCGCGCCGGGCTGCCCACGACCAGGTCGAGGGTCACGCCCGTCAGCGCCGCCACGGCCACCAGGGCGCGGAACGCCGCTGCCGCCGGACGGCGGACGGGGGCCACGACGGCGGACGCGGGAACGAAGGACGGGTACAGCACGGGTACGCCCGGGATCGGGGGGAGATCCGGTATGTCCCGGGGGAGGGGGGCGATCATGCCCTCACGCTAGGACCAACGGACATATGGGGCGATGTGAGGCATCCGGGTGGGTTATGCCGCCCGGATGTCCCGCCACCGCGCTCGTCCGCCGAAGCGGCCCGTCGTCCCATCGCGCGTGCCGTCCGCCTGCCGCCTGCCTGCCGTCCGCCGAAGCGGCCCGGCGTCGTGCTAGCCCCGCTCCACCAGCGTCAGCAGCGACGCCTCCGGTGGGCAGGCGAACCGCACCGGCGTGTAGCGGCTCGCGCCGCAGCCCGCGGAGACGTGCATGTACGAGGTCCGCCCGTCCGCCGTGTGCCGGGACAGCCCCTTCACCCGGTCCGTGTCCAGGTCGCAGTTGGTGACGAGGGCGCCGTAGAAGGGGATGCAGATCTGGCCGCCGTGTGTGTGACCGGCCAGGATCAGCGGATAGCCGTCCGAGGTGAAGGCGTCCAGGCTGCGCAGGTACGGGGCGTGCACCACTCCTATCGAGAAGTCGGCCGACGCCGACGGGCCGCCGGCCACCTCCGTGTACCGGTCCCGCTTGATGTGCGGGTCGTCCAGCCCCGTCAGCTCCACCGAGGCGCCCTCCATCTTGAGCGCCCCTCGGGTGTTGGTCAGGTTCAGCCAGCCCGCCGCGTCGAATCCGTCGCGCAGGTCCTCCCACGGGTTGTGGACGACACTCACGGCGGGCTTGTTGCCGTTCATCCCGTGGCGGCCCTGCACCTTCTCCACCAGGTACCGGCCGGGGTTGCGCAGTGTCGGGCCGTAGTAGTCGTTCGAACCGAAGACGTACGCCCCCGGGAACTCCATCAGCGGGCCGAGCGCGTCCAGTACCTCGGGGACGCCCTCCGGGTCGGAGAGGTTGTCCCCGGTGTTGATGACGAAGTCGGGGCGCAGACCGGCCAGCGAGCGGAGCCAGCGCTGCTTCTTGCGCTGTCCGCTCACCATGTGGATGTCGGAGACCTGGAGGACGCGCAGCGGCCGCATTCCGGTCGGCAGCACGGGGACCGTCACCCGCCGCAGACGGAACGAACGGGCTTCGAATCCCGCCGCGTACAACACACCGGCGGCGCCGGCCGCCGCGATTCCCAGGGGTACTCCGTATCGAGCGCGCATGTGTCCATCGTGTCAGACCCGCGGTCCGGCGCATGTCCCCCTGTGGACAACCCCGGTGGAGGCGCGGAGAGGAAGGCGTCCGGCGGAGGCGCGGGCATGCGCACCGCTGTGGCACCGCCGTTAAATGAGGGCGCGGCGGCCGGGCCACACCTGCGACAATCGCCGCATGACCACGCTCAAGTCGAAGCTGCAGGAAGACCTCAACGCCGCCATCAAGGAGCGCGACGAGCTCCGCTCCTCGACGCTCCGGCTGACCCTCACCGCGATCACCAAGGAGGAGGTCGCGGGCACGACGAAGCGCGAGCTCTCCGATGACGAGGTGCAGAAGGTGATCACCCGGGAGGCGAAGAAGCGGCGCGAGGCCGCGGACGCCTTCGCGCAGGGTGGCCGTGCCGAGTCGGCCGAGCGGGAGAAGGCGGAGGGCGAGGTGCTGGCCGCGTACCTGCCCAGGCAGCTGTCCGACGACGAGCTGAAGCGGATCGTGTCCCAGGCCGTCGAGGAGGCGAAGGCGGCCGGCGCCGAGGGCCCCCGCGCCATGGGCCAGGTCATGAAGATCGTGAACCCGAAGGTGGCCGGTCAGGCCGAGGGCGGCCGCGTCGCCGCGATCGTCAAGCAGCTCCTCGCGGGCGGCTGAGCGGCACGGCAGGCCGCTGGACCGCCTGAGCGGCACGGCCCGCGCTGGACCGGCTGAGCGGCACGGCAGGCCGCGAGGCAGCGGTCACGCCACCCGCGTACGACGGTGGGGGCGCCCCAGTGAAAAGGGGCGCCCCCACCGTCGTACCGGCTAGCCTCTCTGGCCGCCGTTACCCCTGCCGCCGTCGCCCTGTCCCTGGATGAAGCCGTCCGGGATGGAGAAGGTGGGCGTGGGGTTCGGGGAGGTGCCGCCGATGGTGGCACCGGTGATGGTCCCGCCGTTGACCCCGCCGTTGGTCTGGACGCCGCCGTTCCCGTGCCCGTTGCCGTGGTCGCCGTTGTCCCCATCGTTGTGGCCCCTGCCCCGGTCCTTGTCCTTGTCGCCGGCGTCAGGGATGTCGACCAGGTTGAAGCCCGGCGCGGGCTTGCCGTCCAGGGCGCCGCTCATCATGTCGCGCCAGATCGGTCCCGGGACCTCACCGCCGAACACCTTGGCGTGGTAGACCCCGCCGATGGTGATGTTGGTCATCCGGCGCTTGTGCGCGGGGTCGCCGACCCAGACCGCGCCTGCCATGTTCGGCGTGTAGCCGACGAACCAGGCCGCGTAGCGGAAGTCCGTCGTACCGGTCTTGCCGGCGCTCGGGCGACTGCCGAGGCCCGCCTGCTGGCCCGTACCGTCCTCGACCACGCCCTTGAGGAGGGTGCTGACCGTGTCGGCGGTCGTCTCCGACATCGCCCGCGAACACGTCGACTTGGGCACCGCCAGGGACTTCTTCGAGTTGCCCACCTTCTGGCTGATCGACTCGATGGCGATGGGCGTGCAGTACATGCCGCGCGAGGCGAAGGTCGCGTACCCGTTGGCCATCGTCAGCGGCGACATCTCCTGGGTGCCGAGAGCGATCGACGGAGCCTGGGTGATCTTGTCGCCGTCGGCGCGCTCGACGCCCATCTTCTTGGCCATCTTGGTGACCGGGCAGATGCCGATGTCGCTGATCAGCTGCACGTAGTAGGTGTTGACCGACTTCGCGGTCGCCTCCTTCATGCCGTACGGGCCGCGCTCCGACTCGTTCTCGTTGGAGAGCTTGGCGTTCTCGGTGTTCACCCAGTTCTTGCCGTCACAGGCCGAGATCGGGCTCGGGTACGGCATCTCGTACGGCGAGGAGTACGTCTGCGTCGCCGGCTTGCCGCCCTCTATGGCCGCCGCCGCGACGATCGGCTTGAACGTCGAACCGGGCTGGTACCCGGCGCCGCCGCCCATGTCCTTGTCCACGGAGAGGTTGATCTGGGTCTCGTGCTTGCCGAATCCGTACGGCCGCGACTGGCCCATCGCGAGGATCTTGCCGGTGCCGGGCTCGACGATGCTGGCGGCCGTCGCCACTTCGTCGGACTTGTTGACGTGGCTCTTGACCGACGCCTGTACCGAGTCCTGCGCCTGCGGGTCCAGCGTGGTGCGGATCGTCAGACCACCCTGGTTCCAGACCTTGGCGCGGTCCTTCTTGGTCTTCCCGAAGACCTTGTCGTTCAGGAACACCTCGCGCACGTAGTCACAGAAGAAGCCGGCGCCCTTGACCGCCGTGATGCAGCCGTTCTTCGGCTTGCTGATCTTCAGGCCCAGCGGCTTCTTCTTGGCCTTGGCGGCCTCCGCCCGGGAGATGTCGTGCACCTCGGCCATGCGCTGCAGCACGGTGTTGCGCCGCTTGGTGGCCTCGGCCTCGTCGTTGACCGGGTCGTACCGGCTCGGCGACTGGACGATGCCGGCGAGCAGGGCCGACTCCTGGAGGTTGAGGTCCTTGGCGTGCTTGGAGAAGTAACGCTGGGAGGCGGCCTCGACGCCGTACGCCTGCTCACCGAAGAACGTGATGTTCAGGTAGTTCTCCAGGATGCGCTTCTTGCCCAGCTCCTCCTCGACCTGGATCGCGTACTTCAGCTCGCGGATCTTGCGGCCGATGGTCTGCTGGGTGGCCTCGGCGACCTTCGTCGGGTCGTCGCCGGCCTCCTCGACGAACACGTTCTTCACGTACTGCTGGGTGAGCGTCGACGCGCCCTGGGAGACTCCGCCGCTCTGCGCGTTCTGGTTCACAGCGCGCAGGATGCCCTTGAGGTCCACCGCCCCGTGCTCGTAGAAGCGGGAGTCCTCGATCGCGACGATCGCCTTCTGCATGTACGGCGACATGTCCTTGAGGTCGACCACCGTGCGGTCACGGGAATAGACCGTGGCGATCTGCCCGCCCTCGCTGTCCAGGATCGTGGTGCGCTGGCTCAGCGGGGGGCGCTTGAGATTGGCCGGGATCTCGTCGAACCCCTCGACCGATCCCTTGGCCGCCAGGCCGAGCGCGCCCGCCGCTGGCAGCGCGATTCCCGCCATGACGGCTCCCGCGAGCACGCTGACACCGAGGAACTTGGCAGCCTGCTGCATGGGCGACAGGCCACCGCCGGAGGGCTTCTTTGGCATGAGGGCAGCCTACGTTCTCATTCGCCGGACACACGTATATGCCTTGGCCTAAGCTGCTCTCAACTGTCACAGCAGCGCGGTCACGTATCAATACGTCCGGTGCCCCCGAATCGTTCCGGAAGTTCCCCGACTTTCTGTTGGACGCGTGTCCGAATCGCCTCATGCGTCACCTGGCGCCCGTTGTGACTGCACCGAACCGTCCCGGTTCGCCGGAATCCTCACGCATGTCGTTCGATCACTCCCCCGGGTGACCTGCCGCTGACGCATAGTCCGTTCGGGCCATTCAAGATTGGGCCCGAAGGGGGTGTTGCGCTGTGCCCACCTTCCGTAACGTCCTCAACTGGCGGCGGTGAATATGCCGCTGCCGCCGTGGGGGAGCCTCGATTCGGGAGAGGACGGCGCCGGTATGGGCTGGGTAACCGACTGGAGTGCGCAGGCGGCCTGCCGCACTACCGATCCGGATGAACTGTTCGTTCAAGGAGCAGCGCAGAACAGGGCCAAGGCGGTGTGCACCGGCTGCCCGGTGCGCACGGAGTGCCTCGCCGACGCGCTCGACAACCGTGTCGAGTTCGGCGTGTGGGGCGGAATGACGGAGCGCGAGCGCCGCGCCCTGCTGCGCAGGAGGCCCACCGTCACGTCGTGGCGTCGCCTCCTGGAGACCGCGCGCACGGAGTACGAGCGCGGCGCGGGACTGCTCCCTCTGGACGAGGAAGAGGTGTTCGAGAACTACGCGGCGGTGGGCTGAGCCCCACGAGAGCCGTGATCCACACGAGGCCCGCGAGGCCCGTGATCCACGCGAGGCCCGTGAGCCCCGCCGGACCCAGGAGGGCCGGCCAGGGCCGTGCGGGAACCATCGACGCCCGGCAGCGGGGTGGCTGCCAGGTGTCGGGTACGTGCCTGAGTCTTCGCCTTCGGTGTGCCTAGGCCTCGCCTCCGGTGTGCCTAGGCCTCGGCCTCGGTCCTGACGTCGGTCTCGGGCAGCTCCGTCCGGTTGTCCGCGAGCCGGTCGCCGATGTTCCGCAGCCCCGCGAGATCGTGCACGTCGCCGGGCAGCGCGGCCACCTCGGCCACCGCCACGTCGGGATGGCGTGCGGTGAAACGGTCACGCGTGCGCTGCTCGCGCGAGAGCAGCCTCATCCGCTCGGCGTGCAGCCTCAGCAGGCGCGCGGTCAGCTGGTCGACGGTCCCGTCCCTGCCCGGGACGCCGGTGGGGGAGCCTGCCGGCGAGTCGGTGGGAGAGGTGCGCCGTGTCGATGGGAGAGGGTCTGAACTTCCTTGCGTTTCGGGGGAGTTACGAAGTCCAGCTTTCCCGTCCATATGATCCACAATGCGGGTGGCTGCAAGATTTTCCCCAGCCGCCGCGTCCCCGCCGTCACCAGCGGCGACGGCCGCTTCCTCAGTGGCGGAGACGGCCGCGTCCTCGGCCGCGGCGAGGTCGAGACGCTCCGCCGCCGCGAGGTCGAGGCTCTCCGCCGCGGCGAGCGCCCGCTCCGCGGACAGCTGGGCCGCGCCGCTGCCGTGGACGCGGTTGAGGACCAGACCGGCGAGCGGCATGTCCTCGGCGGCCAGCCGCTCCACGAAGTACGCGGCCTCCCGCAGCGCGTCCCGCTCCGGGGCCGCCACCACCAGGAACGCCGTGCCGGGCGCCTGGAGCAGCTTGTACGTGGCGTCGGCACGGGTGCGGAAGCCGCCGAACATGGTGTCCATGGCGGCCACGAACGTCTGCACGTCCTTGAGCAGCTGGCCGCCGAGCAGCTTGCCCAGGGCGCCCGTCATCATCGACATCCCGACGTTCAGGAACTTCATGCCCGCCCGGCCTCCGACCTTGGCGGGAGCCATCAGGACCCGGATCAGCTTGCCGTCGAGGAAGGAGCCGAGCCGCTTGGGGGCGTCCAGGAAGTCCAGCGCCGAGCGTGAGGGGGGAGTGTCGACGACGATGAGGTCCCAGTCGTCCCGCGCGCGCAGCTGCCCGAGCTTCTCCATCGCCATGTACTCCTGCGTGCCCGCGAAGCCCGCCGAGAGTGACTGGTAGAAGGGGTTGCCCAGGATCGCGGCCGCCCGGTCGGGATCCGCGTGCGCCTCGACGATCTCGTCGAAGGTGCGCTTCATGTCGAGCATCATGGCGTGCAGTTCGCCGTCGCCCTCCACGCCCTTCACCCGGCGCGGAGTGTTGTCGAGGGAGTCGATGCCCATCGACTGGGCGAGCCTGCGGGCCGGGTCGATGGTGAGGACGACGACCTTGCGGCCGCGCTCGGCGGCGCGCAGCCCGAGGGCCGCAGCCGTGGTCGTCTTGCCGACACCGCCCGAACCGCAGCACACCACGATGCGGGTACCGGGGTCGTCGAGCAGCGGGTCGACGTCCAGGAGCCGTGCGGCACGGAGGGCACGCGCCGACTCCCGGGCCCGGACGGACCCCCGGGTGTCGCCGGACCCCCGGGCGCGGCCGGTGCCGTGATCGCCGCCGGAGGGCGGGGACGCGTGACCTCCGGTGGAGGACTCGGATCCGGGTGCGCGGGCGGAGTTCCTCGGGGTGCGGGCCGGGTCCGAACTCATGAGATCCCTTGCTGACGCAGTTCCTTGGCCAGTTCGTACAGTCCCGCCAGGTCCATGCCCTCGGCGAGCAGCGGGAGTTCGTGCAGCGGCAGGCCGAGCTCGGTGAGCTGGGCCCGCTGCTCACGCTCCAGGGTGTGGCGCTCCCCGTACTCCGCGGCCTGTTCCAGAAGGGGGCCGACCAGCCGCTCGGCGTTCCCGCCGCGGCGGGCGCCGCCGAGTCCCGCCGTGGACAGCGACTTGGCGATGGCGGCACGCGGGGCGGCGGCCGTGAGCTCCAGGCCGGCGTCGTCGAGGAGGGCGGGCCGCACCATGTTCACGATGACCCGGCCGACGGGCAGCCGGGCCGCGCGCAGCTCCGCGATGCCGTCGGCGGTCTCCTGGACCGGCATCTCCTCCAGGAGGGTGACCAGGTGCACGGCCGTCTCGGCGGACTTGAGGACCCGCATGACCGCCTGCGCCTGATTGTGTATCGGGCCGATCTTCGCCAGCCCGGCCACCTCGTCGTTCACGTTGAGGAAGCGCGTGATGCGGCCGGTGGGCGGGGCGTCCATCACCACGTGGTCGTAGGCGAAACGTCCGCTCTTGTCCTTTCTGCGCACCGCCTCACACGCCTTTCCGGTCAGGAGCACGTCCCTGAGACCGGGCGCGACGGTGGTGGCGAAGTCGATCGCGCCGAGCTTCTTCAGCGCGCGTCCGGCTCCCCCCAGTTTGTAGAACATCTGGAGATAGTCGAGGAGAGCCAGTTCGGGATCGATGGCCAGGGCATACACCTCCCCGCCCCCCGGAGCGACGGCGATCTTCCGCTCCTCGTAGGGCAGCGCCTCTGTCTCGAAGAGCTGCGCGATGCCCTGTCTGCCCTCGACCTCGACCAGGAGGGCGCGATTGCCCTCCGTGGCCAGGGCGAGCGCGAGGGCGGCGGCCACCGTGGTCTTGCCGGTACCGCCCTTGCCGCTGACGACCTGGAGCCTGCTCACGTATTCGAGCCTAACCAGTCCGCGCCCGGGCTACGCGGGAGGCTGTGGATAACAGCGGCTACAGTCGGCCACATGACCAAGTGGGAATACGCAACCGTTCCTCTGCTCGTCCACGCCACGAAGCAGATTCTGGACACCTGGGGCGAGGACGGCTGGGAGCTCGTCCAGGTGGTGCCCGGGCCCAACCCCGAGCAGCTCGTGGCCTACCTGAAGCGGGAGAGGCAGTCATGAGCGCGGTCGAGTCCCGGCTGCGGGAACTGGGCCTGAAGCTGCCCGAGGTGGTCCCGCCGCTCGCCGCCTACCAGCCCGCCGTGCGGTCCGGCGCGTACGTGTACACCGCCGGCCAGCTCCCCATGGTGGAGGGCGGGCTGCCGCTCACCGGCAAGGTGGGCGCCGAGGTCACGGCCGAGGAGGCCAAGGACCTGGCCCGTACGTGCGCGCTGAACGCGCTCGCCGCCGTGAAGTCGGTCGTGGGCGACCTGGACCGCGTCGCGCGTGTCGTGAAGGTCGTCGGCTTCGTGGCCTCGGCCACGGACTTCACCGGCCAGCCCGGCGTCCTGAACGGTGCCAGCGAACTGCTGGGCGAGGTCTTCGGCGACAAGGGCGTGCACGCCCGCAGCGCCGTCGGTGTGGCGGTCCTGCCGCTGGACGCGCCGGTCGAGGTCGAGATCCAGGTGGAGCTGACGGACGGCTGACCCGCCGGGTCCGCCGATGGTCCTCTTGGACCGCCCTCGTCGGTCGTCCTTGTCGGTCGTCCTCGTCGGTCGTTCTGCTCCGGGCACCCGCCCGGAGCAGCCCATTGTCGCCTCTCGAACATCAGCGCACTACGGGATAGCCTCCGCCCATGGCTAATGGGCAGTGGTACCCACCGGAGTGGCCCGAGCGGATCCGCGCGCTCGCGGACGGCACGCTCTCGCCGGTCGCCCCCAGGCGGGCGGCCACCGTCATGCTGCTCAAGGACACCGACGGCGCGCCCGTCGTCCACATGCTGCGCAGACGCGCCTCCATGGCCTTCGCCGGGGGCGCGTACGCGTATCCGGGCGGCGGCGTCGACCCGCGTGACGACGACCGTCACGTCCGCTGGGCGGGCCCCACGCGCGCGTGGTGGGCCGGCCGGCTGGGCGTCGACGAGACGTCCGCCCAGGCCATCGTCTGCGCCGCCGTGCGCGAGACGTACGAGGAGGCCGGTGTCCTCCTCGCCGGGCCCACCCCCGGCACCGTGGTCGGCGACACGACGGGCGAGGACTGGGAGGCGGACCGCGCGGCGCTGGTCGCCCGTGACCTGTCCTTCGCGGAGTTCCTCGACCGCCGCGGTCTCGTCCTGCGCTCCGACCTGCTCGGGGCCTGGACGCGCTGGATCACCCCGGAGTTCGAGCCCCGCCGCTACGACACCTGGTTCTTCGTGGCCGCCCTCCCGGAGGGCCAGCGCACCCGCAACGCCTCCACGGAGGCCGACCGCACCGTCTGGATCAGCCCCACCGACGCGGCGGAGGGGTACGACAAGGGCGAGCTGCTGATGATGCCGCCCACCATCGCGACCCTCCGGCAGCTCGTCCCGTACGCCGCGGCCGCCGACGCCCTCGCCGCCGCGCCCGCCCGCGACCTGACCCCGGTGATCGCCGAGGCACGGCTGGAGGACGGCGAGCTGGTCCTCTCCTGGCCCGGCCACGACGAGTTCACCAAGCACATCCCGAGCGGTGGAGACTCCTCATGACGAACGCGAGCGTGCTCCCGGGCCGGCCGCGGGGCAGCGTGCTGAGCGGCCCCGCCACCGCACGGGCCGTCAACGTACTGGCGCCGAACGCGTCCGCGATGACCCTGGACGGCACGAACACCTGGATCCTCGCCGAGCCGGACTCCGGCCTCGCGGTCGTGGTCGACCCCGGCCCCCTCGACGACGGGCATCTGAGCAGGGTCGTGGAGACGGCCGAGAGGGCGGGGAAGCGGGTCGCGCTGACCCTGCTGACGCACGGGCACGCCGATCACGCGGAGGGCGCCGCACGCTTCGCCGAGCTGACCGGGACCGGCGTACGGGCGCTCGACCCGGCGCTGCGGCTGGGCGACGAGGGACTGGCGCACGGGGACGTCATCACCGTCGGCGGCCTCGAACTGCGCGTCGTCCCGACACCCGGCCACACCTCCGACTCGCTGTGCTTCCACCTCCCGGCCGACGGGGCGGTCCTGACCGGGGACACGGTCCTGGGACGCGGCACGACGATGGTGGCGCATCCGGACGGGCGCCTGGGCGACTATCTCGACTCCCTGCGCCGGCTGCGCTCCCTGACGGTCGACGACGGCGTGCACACGGTGCTGCCGGGGCACGGCCCCGTCCTGGAGGACGCCCAGGGGGTCGTCGAGTTCTACCTCGCCCACCGGGCCAGCCGGCTCGCCCAGGTCGAGACGGCGGTCGAGGACGGACACCGGTCGCCGCAGGAGGTCGTCGCCCACGTGTACGCCGACGTGGACCGCTCCCTGTGGCCGGCGGCCGAGCTGTCGGTGCGGGCGCAGCTGGACTACCTCGGCGAGCACGGACTCATCTAGGCCCTCTCGTTCGGATCATGCCGGGCCGGCGCCGGAGACCTGGAGGCCCCGGGACGCGCTGAGGCCCCGCCTCGGGAGAGACGGGGCCTCAGCGGCTCACGTACAGGCGTTCGTACGCGGCGATGTTCCGGTGGGCCGGCAGGCGGCAGGCGGCAGGGTCAGCGCGAGCGCTTCGCGAGGCGCTCCACGTCCAGCAGGATGACGGCGCGGGCCTCCAGGCGGAGCCAGCCGCGGCCGGCGAAGTCGGCGAGCGCCTTGTTGACCGTCTCGCGGGAGGCGCCGACCAGCTGGGCCAGCTCCTCCTGGGTGAGGTCGTGCACCACGTGGATGCCCTCCTCCGACTGCACGCCGAAGCGGCGGGAGAGGTCCAGCAGCGCACGGGCGACACGGCCGGGGACGTCCGAGAACACCAGGTCGGACATCTGGTCGTTGGTCTTGCGCAGGCGCCGGGCGACGGCGCGCAGCAGCGCGGCGGCCACCTCGGGGCGCACGTTCAGCCAGGGCTGGAGGTCGCCGTGGCCGAGGCCGAGCAGCTTCACCTCGGTCAGCGCGGTGGCCGTGGCCGTCCGCGGGCCGGGGTCGAACAGCGACAGTTCGCCGATGAGCTCACCGGGGCCCAGGACGGCGAGCATGTTCTCCCGGCCGTCGGGCGATGTGCGGTGCAGCTTGACCTTGCCCTCGGTGACCACGTAGAGGCGGTCACCCGGGTCGCCCTCGTGGAACAGCGCGTCGCCGCGCGCGAGGGTCACCTCACTCATGGAGGCGCGGAGGTCCGCGGCCTGCTCGTCATCGAGCGCCGCGAAGAGCGGGGCGCGCCGCAGAACGTCGTCCACGAGTTCTCTCCTATTCGACCTGCTCAGGGGATCTTGTTCCCCCGTACATCCAGGGGACCGTGTTCCCCATTTTGCCGGGCGGTCCAAACAGTGTGATCAGTCACAAGTCTGCCGCACGGTTGTCCCGAGCAGTGTGGCAGGGGGCCAATTGGGGGCTGATCCTCCGGGTCCACGGCGGATGTCGGTGGCGGGCTTTAGGCTGGCCGGGTGTCCAAATAGCCGGTGAGAGCACAGGCCAAGGGGGCTGTACGGGTGGTTGTACGTCGTGATTCCGCTGTGGGCGAACAGGATCCCAGTGGAAGCAGGAAAGCGACAAAAGGGGCAAAGTCGGCTGCAGGGGAGCCGTCGGCCAAGGCGCCGGTGAAGAAGCCGGTGAAGGAGGCCGCGGCGAAGGCCACCAAGGCGGCCGCAGCGGCCGGCAGTGCGAAGAAGGGGACCGCGGCCAAGGCGCCCGCCAAGGCGGCGAAGGCGGCCAAGGCGGCGGGAGTGGCCACGGTGGCGGGAGCGGCCAAGGCCGAGTCCCGTACCGCGCTCGTCCGCCGCGCCCGGCGGATCAACCGCGAGCTCGCCGAGGTGTACCCGTACGCACACCCCGAGCTGGACTTCGAGAACGCGTTCCAGCTGGTGCTCGCCACCGTGCTGTCGGCCCAGACGACCGACCTGAGGGTGAACCAGACGACACCGGCCCTCTTCGCCAGGTACCCGACTCCCGAGGACCTCGCCGCCGCCAACCCGGAGGAGGTCGAGGAGATCCTGCGGCCGACCGGGTTCTTCCGGGCCAAGACCAAGGCCGTCATAGGGCTGTCCAAGGCCCTCAGGGACGACTTCGGGGGCGAGGTCCCCGGCCGTCTCGAGGACCTCGTCAAGCTGCCGGGCGTGGGCCGCAAGACCGCCTTCGTCGTCCTCGGCAACGCGTTCGGGGTTGCCGCTTAGGTACCACGGTCTTCACAGACTCGCTCGCTCCTAGGTAGCGGCCCCGAGGGGTCCACTACGAGACCCCTAGGAGTAGAGGCGTGGGCACCACCACACCGGCCGGTATCCCGGCTAGCTTCCTGCCCGAGCGTCCGGCGCTTGAGGCCGTGGCCGTCAGCTACGTACGGCAGTCCTCGGCGAAAGCCAACAAGACCGAGGCATCTCCGCTCACTCAGCGCGCAGCCAATGAAGCACGGGCCGCTGAACTCAACGCGCGGTTCGTCCGGCACTACGAGGACATTGGCATTTCCGGTTGGGACCCGGACGCCGAACGCCCCGGATTCGAAGACATGTTGAAGGCCGCCCGCGCTGGCGCATTCAACATGCTCATCGTTTACGACCTCTCCCGCTTTTCCCGGCAGGAAGTTCGGCAAGCCATCCAATTGGTTCTGGAACTCCAGAACTACGGCATCACGATTGTCAGCCTTGAGGACGGGGTGTTCCCCCCGAACGGCGACACGTGGCAGCTCATGCAACTCATGATGCGCGCCGACGCTGTGAACAAGGAATCAGAGACCAAGTCCAAGAAAGTCCGCGACGTAAAGGCGGCACAGCGGGCGCGGGGTTCCTGGCTTGGCGGACAGACGCCGTACGGCCTTGACGCTGAGTCGTACATCGAAGGCAAGATGCCGCTTATGCGTCTCGTCCACAACAAGGCCGAGGCCGCGAACCTCCGCCGAGTCGGCGCGCTGATCCTCAAGCACATGAACGACCCGATCACGCGCAAGCCTGGCCAGCGGAACCCCGGCACCCTTTCCGCGCTGTGCGACGACATGAACGCCCGGCGCATTCCGACCCGAGGACAGCGCAAGGGGAAGGAACGGAAGAACTCCACCTGGCAGGTTCGCACGCTGAAATGGATTCTCCTTAACCCCGCGATTGCCGGTATGCGGGCCGACCCGATTTACAAGCTGCGGGAGGACGGCACCAAGACCAACACGCTTGAGGGATACCGGATCATTCGGGATGAGGACGGCCGCCCCGAAACAGTCTGTGACCCGATCATTCCCCCGGCGCAATGGTTCGTCATCCGCGATTGGCTGTTGGGCCGTGGGCAGGGTGAAGGGGTGGCGCGCGGTACGTCTCTCCTTTCCGGTCTCCGCAGCGCTCCCCGTAAGGCTGTCCTCACGTGTGAGTGTGGCCGCCCGCAGTCGGCACAGAACAGCGGGGCCAAGCCCATTTACCGCTGCACTCGGGGAACGACCGTGGCCAGTAATGGCGAACACTCGGGACTCAACCGGGTGATGCAAAGCCACCTTGACGACCACGTGGCCCGGCGCATCTTCGCTGTGATTGCCAGCGTGGAAAGCGGAGCAGCGACGGACGACGAATTGGAGATCGTGGCCGAGGCAACGCGGGTATTCTCCCGTGGCATCGAGAACCCCGAGACGGCCGCCGAGCGAACCGAGGTGGTGACCGAGCGGGCCGACGCGAACAACGCACTGAGCGACCTTTACGACGACCTAGACGCCGGTCTCTACGACGGAAAGATGGGGCGCGACCGGTTCAAGGAAAAGAAAGCGCGTATTGAGGCTCGCATCCGTGCGGCCGATACGCGGCTTGAGGAACTGGCCGACCCGGAAACGATCGAACTCCCGCTGTCCGCTTGGCTGGAGGGGGCCGACAACGGAGACCCGTTGGGCAAGGGATCATGGTGGGCGACGGCCGAACTGGCCGACCGGCGCAGGTTCGTTGAGTTGTTCGTCCGGCGCATCACGGTCAACGCGACGGACACCCCGCACGCTGGCCGAGTGCGCGGCGGGTACGACGTGGCCCCACGAATCGTCCTGGAATTCAACCGGCCGACGGCCGAGGACGAGACGGAGGACTGACGGCCCGTAAGGCTCGCTGAGACACGCTGAGAACCCCGGTGGGAGAACTACCCGCCGGGGTTCTTTCATGTCCGCAGACGGCCGCACAGCGGCTATGCCGACCGGCCAGCGCCGAGGGGGTGAACCCCGGTTGCCGACAACGGGCCCGAGAAAGCCGCAGACGGCCGCGTGAGCGCCGTTCTCCCGCTCGCTGGCCCGGTCCCTGTCGAGACCCCGGATAGGCCGTCAGAGAGCCATAGGGCAAAGCTGTAATCAAAGCATTACGGAGAGTGATAATGGACTCGCCGGCACTCCATATAACGGATTGGTAACGGCCTTGTCGGCAATGCCCGTTCCGACCCTTGTGCGGTTTACCAACTCGCTCTCTGTACTACGAGGGACAGCGGGCGGCGCTAGGTCACGACGTCCTATGACTTAACCGCGCTCGCTGTCCCTCCCTAAGAGTCTTTACCGGCTCACTCTCTTTGCTGTGAAGGCACCCGCCGAGGGTGCTTTTTCTTTGGCCCGTTTTGGATTAATCCAAAGGAGATCCGCCATGCACTCAAAGTGCAACTGTGGTGCACCGCTCCCGCCGTATCACGGGACCGGCCGCCGCCCCATCTATTGCAGCCGCTCATGCCGTAGCCGCGCCTACTACCAGCGCAAGACCTACGGCACCACCCGCTAACCACCCCTTGACGTTAAGGGGTGCTCACCCCAGGAGCCACCCGAAATGACCCGACGACTACCCAGCGGGAGCGCCGACCTAATCGACGTTCCCGCTCGATTCATCCCGCCGACTAACCCCAACATGAGTCCCGGCGAATTCGTGCTCTCGTGCCCTATCTGCGGCTCGCTGCACAGACACGGTGCCGGTGACCCCGACAACCCCGCATATGGGCACCGCGTAGCCCACTGCAAGACCGGCCCCGGCGGGTCGTACAACCTAGTCCCGATGGAGGCCACCCGATGAGCATTGACGCCGATTTTCTAAAGAACCTATCGCCCGAGATTGCGCAGGCTTTCGCCGCGCTCGCGTCACAGAATGCGGCGGCCGACACAATCGACGGAGACAGCGACGACGACCTAGCGCGTGCGCTGTTCGATCACCTCGGGCGCAACGTGCGCTATGACCGGTCCACCGGTTGGGCACTGTTCCCCGAGGGCGGGCACGCGTGGAAGTGGCACCCCAACGGCCTCATGGTGGAGCAGGCAGCGCAGGAATTCATTCGCAATTTCCGCAACAAGATCCGTGACCGGCTAAGCACTTTCGAGTATCGCAACCTCGGTTCCCGCGCCCGGCGTGACGCCGTTGTGGCAATGCTCAAGACGTTGCCCGGCGTCCTGGTGGAGGGCCAGCGCTGGGACGCCAACCCCGATTTGCTCGCGTGCCGGAATGGCGTTGTTGATCTCCGCACCGGTGCTGTCAGCGAGGGACGGCCCGGCGACATGATCACCCGCGCTGTCGGCATCGACTATGACCCCGAGGCCACGTGTCCGCGCTGGCTGCGATTCCTCGCGGAAGTGTTCCCCGGTGACCCCGAACTACCGGCGTACGTACAGCGGCTGATCGGCTATGGCATTACCGGCCACACGCGGGAGCAGGTGTTCGCGGTCCTCTACGGCGAGGGTTCTAACGGCAAGTCGGTATTCCTGAACACGCTTCGGCTGCTGTTCGCGGACCACTCGGCAACGGTGCCTTTCGACATGTTCACCGGCAACGGCACTAAGCGCGGTGGGGCAGACGCCGAGCTATTGCGCGGGGCCCGGCTCGCGCTGGCAAGTGAGATCAACCGGGGCGCGACCCTGGACAGCGCGGCAATCAAGAATGCGACCGGCGGGGAGGAGATCAACGTAAACCCCAAGTACCGCGACCCGTATTCGTTCAAGCCGCAGGCGCTCATTCTCCTTGCCACGAACTACCGGCCGGAGATTCGGGAGCAGGATTACGGCACGTGGCGACGCGTCAAGCTGCTGCCGTTTGAGCGCAAGTTCGAGGCGCACGAACGGGATTACTCGCTTGAGGAAACGCTACGGGCCGAGTTCCCCGGCATCCTTGCTTGGGCCGTTCGCGGCGCTATGGAGTGGCACGCGTACGGCCTCGGGGAGACTCCGTCTGTGGCCGAGGCGACAGCGGACTACCGCGAGGATTCCGACCCGCTAGCCGGATTCTTCCCCGGCGTCCTGGTGGCCGACCCGACAGCGCAGACGCAGACGGCCGACATTTGGGAGGCGTACCGGAATTGGGCCGAGGATCAGGGAATCCCGCCGTTCCGTTCCTCGCGCACTCTCACGCTGGCACTGCGGGAGCGGGACAGTTCCCTAGAGCCGTTCCGCAATGCCAAGGCCCGAGGACTGCGCGGGGTGCGACTGTCGAGTGACGCATTCACCGGTCCCGGCATCTTCAGCGAATGACGCAGGCGTGACACAGCATGACGCTAGTGACGCTGCCTGATGGCCGGTGACGCATGACGTAGGCGGAATTCCTAGGAATCGCCGCAGGCGAGACAGCGGGAGGGGTGGCGGTGACGCATGATGTGTCATCGTCACCGCCTTGTGTCATCGTGCGTCACCCCGTCTGACCTGGGGTTATGACGCTAGTGACGCAAGTGACGCTAGGTTGAAGAAAGTATTTGGAGAGAGACAACCCATAGAGAGAAAGTGTCTGTGAGGGTGCGTCACTAGCGTCACTGCGTCATCCCCGCTGTAGTGCCGAAATGGCCTCCAGTCGGCATTGTCTCAACTCGGTAACGGAATGCCGGTCGGCAGTCGTTATCCCGAGAATTCCGACCCATTCCCTTTACCAACTCACTCTCTTGGTAGTAGCGGCGGGGAGACCTGCCGTCACGGGAGTTGGGTGGCTTCCCCTTCGGCACGTGGCCGGTCGTTTCTCCTGCGATCGGCCCGGCCGTCGGATCACCCCTCAACGTTAAGGGGTGATGAGCCCCGATTCCCCGCCTGCGGCTGCATCCGCAATCCTCCTCATTCTTCGGTGAGTTGAAGTCACGCGCGCATATAGCGGCGTACTCCTCGCCGTTCGGGCCCCCTTGCCCGCTGTGGTCTATGCAGAGACCCGGCGCGTAAGGGGGCCCTTTCTCGTATCCGGAAGGAATCACCCGATGACCGCACACGACATGACCACGCCGGGGGCGGGTTCAAACTCCCGCCTGAACAGCGCGCGAATGCAGCAGGGTTCGACCGAGAATGCCGACCGGCTACTAAGCGAGCGTCGGGCCGGTTCCTCCGCTGTGAGCTATGCCGACGTTTACGAGGAACGCGCCGCACGCAAGGAAGCGGAGCAGCGCGAGCTAGAGGCATACCGGGCCGAGGAAAAGGCAGACGTCGAACGGCGCAAGCGTCAGGAATTGGGCGAGCGCTGGCAGGACGACCTAGCCCTTGAGCCGAATTCCAGCCTCACCGAGCAATTGGCCGCAGCGCGTAAGAGTCATGCCGAGTTCATGCAGCGCGCCGAGGGCGAGGAACTAGCCGCCCGCATCGTTACTGGGATTCTCCGTCCCGGTTCCTGATAACCACCACTCCCGAGGAAGTAACCCAATGACCGAGATCACTACCCCCGAGGACCTACTAACCCCGAACGTCGAGTTCATGATGCGCAACCGGCGTCATGGAGCCCTAGCCTCGCGCTTTCACGAGATGGGGTGTCCGAGGCTTGATCAAATAAGCGGAGAGTGCTCCTGACCTGCAACGATGGGACTTGTCGAGGGTCCTGTT
>NZ_JBIBFR010000015.1:0-209983 GCF_042956125.1 Streptomyces sp. NPDC008313 | reverse complement strand
TTGCGCTCGAGTCACGGGCACTGTTCTACCGAAGGTTCCGGCCCGCCAAGGCCGGAACCGCCAATAGAGAGATCACGACATCAGACAGGCCCTAGAGGGCTCGTGGCAGCGATGCCTCACGCTAAACAGTGAAGTACGCTCCAAGGTCAAGCCCGGCATCCGATGGGGGGGCATGCGCATCGGTGAGCTTGCCGCGCAGGCAGGCATGACAAGAGAGACGATCCGGTTCTACGAGAAGGTCGGCCTCGTTGCAGGTCGGCGGTTGCCCAACGGGTATCGCGACTTCCCGCCCGAGACGGTGACCTGGCTTCAATACATTCGCACCGCGCAAGCACTCGGGTTCTCCCTGGCGGAGATCGCGCGGAACGGCGAGAAGCTGCGCGAGGCACCGGACACCGCGGTAGGGCTCTCCGCGCTCTTCGAGGAGAAGATCCGGGTCATCGACGCCCGCATCACCGAACTCACCGCCTTACGTGCCGACCTGGCCACGCGCGTGAACACGGGATGCCCTCTACGGGCGGCCGGCAACGGCTCCAGTGTGAAGCCGCCGGTGACTTCGCAGGTGCCAGTGAAAGGAGGGGCCGATGGGCCGCCGCAGAGGGAGCCGTAAGGTCGCCTCGGTCGTGACCGCGACCGTGCGTGAGTGGCGCGACGAGGAGGGGTGGGGCGTCCTCGACTCGCCCGAGACCCCCGGAGGGTGCTTCGGCCATTACTCCGACATACAGGCGCCCGGCTTCCGCACGCTGTCGGCAGGGCAAGAGGTCGATCTCATCTGGGAAGCACCCGGCTTCAAGCAGGACGGATACGACTACCGGGCGGTGAGCATCGTTCCGCGCTCCGGCTGACATCGACGGCTGACATCGACGGGCCGGGGCAGCGGCATGGATCGTGTCCTTCCGTGACGGTTCACCGCGCTGGGCGGTGCGGCGCTCACCGGTGTGGCCACGAGGTCGGCGGTATCGCTGGTCTGGCTCTGATCCCCTGGTGACGTGTCCACCGTGCCGGCTGATCACTTGTCGCGGGCTCGCCAGTCGATCCCAGCGGACAGAGTGGGGCGTGGGCGACATCAGCCGGACGGACGGACGGCAGACAGTACGCTGAATCCAGCGGGATCGGGCCCGCGGCACAGTGCCCGGGAGGTGTTTCATGACGGCCGAGATGGTGGCCCCGGCGTGGATGCATGAGCAGATCACGGTGGAGGAGTACGAGTCCTGGTCCGAGGAGCAGTGTGCCGGCATCGAGATCGTGGACGGGATGGTCGTCGTGAGTCCGAGTGCGTCCAAACGGCACAACCGGCTCGCCCGGATTCTGGCGAACGCCCTGGACGCCGCCGCGGGCCCGGAGTGGAACGCCGACACGGACTTCGACGTCCGGCTTCAGGACGTCCCGCTCACCAATCGCCGCCCGGACGTCGTCGTGTACCGCGCGGACACGATCGACATCACCCCGACCCGCCCTGAGCACGTGCTGCTGGTCGCGGAGGTGGTGTCGCCAGGTTCGGAGACCACCGACCGGATCGTGAAGGTCGACCAGTACGCCAAGGCAGGCATCGGCTTCTACTGGCGGATCGAGCAGGCCGCGACAGGCGTTCCTCTCGTGTACACCTACGTTCTCGACCCCGCGACGAGAACCTACCGGGACGGAGATGTGTTCACCGGCGTCCTCAAGGCAGCGGCACCCTTCGCGGTGGAGATCGACCTCGGCCAGATCTGACCCACGCGCGGCTCAGCAGTCGGCGGCGCGTGAGCGATGCGGGAGCGGGCGGTCCGACACAGGGCGGAGCTCACCCATCGCGTGCCCGACAGGACGGGGAACGGCAGCCGCCTCGGAGGGTACGAGCGGCGGAACGTCCCCTGATCGCGGATCGAACGAAACACATGTCCGCGGCGTCGAAGATGCATGAAGGTATCGCGCCAAGCCGCCATCCTGCTCCTGAGCGCTCTGAGCGCCGGGCTGTTGCTCTCCGGCTGCTCGCACTCGTCCGACGACCCGGGCGACGAGGGGTACAAAGGCCCCACGCTGCCCGCCCGCACCGCCACGATGGACGCGTGGCAGGAAGGGCCGCCCAAGCCCAGGCAGCACAAGCCGTATCCCTACGACCTCTCTACGCACTGTGGGATCAAGTGGGCCAAGTTCGGCGGCCTTTGGTGGGTTCTCGACACCGTTTTCCCCGGTGTCGAGCAAGTCAAGGGCGAGCCCGCGCAGGACAGCCAGGTACTCGCCGGCTACATGACCCTGATCGGGCCGGACACTGCCGACTTCGATGCCGCCGGGATGCCCACGATGCAATTCGTACCGGCCAAGGACGAACCGCCGGGCTGCGCGTAGAAGGGCGTCCGCCATGAACCACGCCCGCTCCACGGTGCGGGTCGACGGCGGACGGGACGGGAGCCGGGGAACGCCCCTCCCACGGCATGACGACTCCCACCCGAAGCGACCCGCCGGCCTCGGTCCGCCAACCGGCTGACCTCCGGGGCGGGTCGAGGATCGCCCTCCGGGGCGGCTGGGACCATGCGCGCATGGCACCCGGATCAGGAACCGCTGAGAGTGCGGCAACGGCGCGCATCGTCCTGCTGGCGCTCGCGGCCGGTCAGTTTCTGATGGCGCTCGACAGTTCGGTCATGAACGTCTCGATCGCGACGGTGGCCGAAGACGTGGGCACGACGGTGACGGGCGTGCAAGGCGCCATCACGGCCTACACCCTCGTGATGGCGATGTTCATGATCCCCGGCGGCAAGACCGGGGCGCTGATCGGCCGCAAGCGCGCGTTCATGATCGGCTGCGTCATCTACGGCTGCGGCTCCCTCACCACGGCGCTCGCGCCGAACCTGCCCGTGCTGCTGCTCGGCTGGTCGTTCCTCGAGGGGATCGGCGCGGCCCTCATCCTGCCCGCGATCGTGGCGCTCGTGGCGAGCAACTTCGCCGCCGAACGCCGTCCCGCCGCCTACGGTCTCGTCGCGGCCGCAGGGGCCGTGGCGATCGCGGTCGGGCCGCTCATCGGCGGTGTCGCCACGACGTACTTCTCCTGGCGGTGGGTCTTCGCCGGCGAGGTCGTGATCGTGCTCGGCATCCTGATGCTCGCCGGCCGCATCGCCGACGCGCCGGTCGGCGAACGCCCGCGCGTCGATCTCGTCGGCGCCGTGCTGTCCGCCCTCGGGCTCGGGATCTTCGTCTACGGCGTGCTCCGCTCGGACGAATGGGGCTGGTTCCAGCCGAAGCCCGACGCGCCCTCGTGGCTCGGGGTGTCGCTGGTCGTGTGGCTGATGCTGGCCGGTCTGCTTCTGATCTGGCTCTTCCTCCGCTGGGAGGCCCGCGTGGTGGAGCGGCGCAGGGAGCCCCTCGTCGAACCGGGCATGCTGCACAACAAGCAGCTCACCGGCGGACTGACGATGTTCTTCTTCCAGTATCTCGTTCAGATGGGCGTCTTCTTCGTCGTACCGCTGTATCTGTCGGTCGCCCTGGGCCTGTCCGCGCTCACGACCGGCGCCCGCATCCTGCCGCTCTCGCTGACCCTGCTGGCGGCCGCCATCCTGATCCCCCGCTTTCTCCCGGACGTCTCACCGCGGCGGGTGGTGAGACTCGGGACCCTCGCACTGCTCGCGGGCGCGGTGACCCTGATGGCCGCGCTCGACGCGGACGCCGGCGCCGAGATCGTCACCCTCCCCCTCCTGCTGATCGGACTCGGCATGGGCGCGCTGGCCTCCCAGCTCGGGTCGGTCACCGTGTCCGCGGTGCCCGAAGCACAGAGCGCGGAGGTGGGCGGCGTACAGAACGCCGTCACCAACCTCGGCGCCTCGATCGGTACGGCACTCGCCGGGTCGATCATGATCGCCGCCCTGACGACCTCCTTCCTCACCAGCGTGGACCAGGATCCGGCAATCCCGGCGGAGGTCAAGAACCAGGCGGCCGTCGAACTCCAGAGCGGCGTCCCGTTCTTGTCGGACGCCCAGCTCAAGTCCGCCCTCGACGAAGCGGGCGCGAGCACGGAGGTGACGCGAGCGGCACTCGACGCGAACGCCGACGCCAGGATCGACGGTCTGCGCGCCGCGCTCGCCATCCTCGCCTTCACCGCTCTCCTCGCGATGTTCTTCACCTCACGGATCCCGGAGACCCAGCCCCGTTCGACGGACCCATGACCGCGGAACGACCGGTACCGGCCCGGAGCGACCGGTACCGGCCCGGAGCGACCGGTACCGGCCCGGAGCGCCCTGGAAACCGCCCCGGGCTCGGGTGGAACGCCGAACGCGGAACGCCGAACGCGGAACGCGGAACGCCGGTACGGACTTCGACGTCCGACGTCCGACGTCCGACGTCAGGGCGTCCGACGTCAGGACGTCCCGCACCCAGCCGCCGCCCTGAGCCGCCGCCCGGAACCACCGCCGGGAGCCACCGCCGGGAGCCACCGCCGGGAGCCGCCGCCCGGATGTCGTCGTGTACCGCGCCGACCCCACGGGTGCCCCACTCCCTTTGGCCGCCGCTCCACGCCGTAGGGAAACACGGAGTAGCGTGGACCGTACCGAGGGCATCTCGCACACCGGCTTCCACGCCGGGTCGTTCCCGGCGAAAGATGAAACCCGGGCCGCCGCAGAGGCGGCCCGAGACGGGTCCGCATCATGTCGGCGACCTTGCTCCCAACCCTGCCGCAGCACGCCGAGCCCGTCGCGGCGCCGGCTGCGCGCCTCGCGCTGAAGACCGACGGCGCCTCCCGGGGACTCCTGGACGGAGCCTGGTGGCCCCGGTCCCGGAATCTGCTGAGCGAACTGCCGGCGCTCACCGACGTATTGGACCCCCTCTGGGGCCGCGTCACACGCATCGCCGTCAACCCGGAGCACTGGCCGGTCATCCCCCGCCAGGTTCCCGTGCACGGGCACGTCGTCAGAGTCGGCTGGTTCACCCCGGAGATCGATCCGCACAAGCTGCTGCTGCTCTCCTACGGCACCGGGCGCTTCGATCTGCTCGTCGTCCCGCCCGGAACCGGGACGGAGTCGGCGGCCCGGCTGATGGCAGCCGCGTCCGACCCCGCCGACCCAGCCCTGACCGCGAGCGCGCTGATCGCCGCGGAGGCGGACCGACCCGGTGTCTCCGACGTCGACCGGCCACAGGGACCGCTGGAGGCATGGGAGTACGAGGGCGGCGCCTCGGCGGTGTCCGCCACCGTTCCCGGACAGTCCGGTCCGCCGGCACCGGCCGGCCGGCTCATCATCGCTGTGTGAGGTGGCCACCATGAACGCCCTCCTGATGGCCGCCGCCTTCCTGGTCCTCGTCGCGGCGGCGGTGTACGTGATCCACCGGCTCGACCTCCAGCACGCCGACAGGATCGCCGCGTACCGGTACAGCGCTCCCCGGCCCGGCCACCGCGTCCGCTCCGTGCCGCAGCCGTACCAAGCACCACGGGTGATCATCCAGGCCTCCGCGCGGCCGCCCGGCCGCGCCTCGGAACCGTCGGCCCGGTCCGCGGCGACTCATGCCCGGGACGTGCACCCGGGCCCCGGGCCGGGCGAGGTGCGGCCGAAACCCGTGGACCGAGACACCTGAGAATCCGCGCACCTGAACCCAGGCATCTGGGCATTGGAGCACCCGAACCGAGGCGTCATGACTCTTCCGCGGCTGAACATCTACCGGCACGACCGGCGCAGGCGGGCACTGATCACCCTGGCCGGTGAGATCGACCCGGCCACCACGCCCCAGGTGCGCGCCGCTCTGGAACGGTGCCTGCATGACGGCATCACCACCATCGACGTCGATCTGACCACCGTGGACCGCTGCGACACCAGCGGCCTGCACGTCTTCCTCGACGTGTCACGTCACGCCGACGAGACCCACGCGTCCCTGCGGCTGCACCACCCGTCCCCGCAGACCGCACGACTGCTCGCGGACACGGGCTCCGCCCGTCTGCTCCTGCTGAGCCCAGGAGGAGCGCGGCTTCATCGGGCCGGGCGCCGAAGGGAGCGCCACGGGGCGTGATCGAACCCCTCGAGCGGGTGTCGCAGGACCAACGGCTGGCACCGGCAGCGACTCACGCGGGCTCGGGTCCTGCCGGGGCACAAGGGGTACGCCGCACCCGTCTCACGCCGGAGGCGAGAGCTGCTCGCGTACCCATGCGGGATCGGGGTTGGTGTGCGGCCGACCCTCTACGAAGACGGTCGGCACGGTCTCATCGCCGTCGTTGACCGCCCTCACCGCTGCCGCACCGGCCGGGTCACGCCAGATGTCGACCCAGTGCAGCCCGCGGGCGCCGCGGCCCAGCCGGAAGCGCAGTCGCAGGCAGTACACGCAGCCCGGCCGCCAGTAGACGACGGGACGGCCGTCGGCCGCGCTACGGCGTCGCGCCTCCTCGGCACCGACCGACCTCGGGAAGACCAGAGGGGAGTTCACGCCCGCGAGCAGCACGAACAGCAGCAGCAGTGCCGCCGCTTCGCCGGGGTTCCCGCTGACGACCTGCCCGGTCGCAACGGCCGCGCCGCAGAACAGCAGCAGTACGGGAGTGATCCAAGTCCGCGTCATGGGGACGCACCCTATCGATGGACCGACTGCGCGAGTTGTCCGACCGCCTCGAGGAAGAGCACGGCGCCGTGACGGACGACGAGCAGCAGGCGGCGCTGGATCGCATCGCCGCCATCGACGGCTGGCACGACGGGCAGCAGCCGTCCTCGGGCGAGGCCGCGTGAGCCGCACCGTCCGAGCGAAGTCGCCCCGGCCACGGCAGCGCGTCTTCGTGTTCGACTCCGAGGCCCTGTCCAAAGCGGTCCGGGGGGATCGGGAGATGGCCGCGCTGATCAAGACAGCCCCGGGGCTGGACATCCCGATCGTCACCTCGGCCCTCACCACCTTGGAGGCATGGGACCCGCGCGACACGTCGAGGCAGGCGCTGTGGAACTAGACGCTCTCCCGGATCCGTGTCGTGCACACGGACGACCAGGTGGTCGCCGTGGCACGCGACATGCTGAGGAAAGCCGGCCTGCACGGACACAAGTACGCCATCGACGCCGTTCTGGCGGCTGTGGCCGGGCGGGAAGCAACCCAGGGCGCCCAGACGACCCTCTTCACCTGCGACACCGACGACATGGATCAGCTCCTCGCGGGCTGCTCCGTGCGCGTCGAGAAGGTGTGACGAGCCACCCGCACCTCACTCGACCCGCACGTGTCGTATCGACCGGGCGTAGCCGACGAAACGGGGAACGGGTGCGAGACGGCCGACGTCGCCCTGATGCAGCGGACCTTGCCGTGGCCGGATGTGGCTGGCTCCTGATCGTGGCCGTCGTCGCGATGCCCGGCCTCCTGGTGAACGACGACCTCTTGACCGCGTACATGGCCGCGTTGGGCGGCGTGATCGGGCTTCTGTGGGTGCGAAGAAGGCTGCACCGCTAGCGCGGGACAGCGCACCCGGTCAGCACCCGCCGCTACACGTTCGACCAGGCCCGCTCACAGAGCACGAGCCGGTAGCCGTCCGGGTCCTCGATCGTGACGCCCCACCGGTTCCAGTACGGGTTCGGCGACGGCACCCGCTTGCCTCCGTGCTCCTCCAGACGGGTCACCAGGTCATCGGGCACCGAGCCGTCGACGTAGATCACCAGCAGGTCCTCCTCGGTGGGCCGGGGCTCGACGGGCCGGGCGGGCTCGTGGACCAGCTCCACATGCCAGTCGGCGTCCGGCCAGCCCACCATCAGCAGGTCGTGCTCACCGGGTTCCGGCCCGCCCTCGGCCCGCCACACCACACCGAGTCCCAGCCCGCGCACCCAGAACCGCTCGGCCACCGCCAGGTCCCGGGAAGGCCGGGCGATGCGGATGTGACTACGACCGTCGACGGGCATCGTGACCTCTTTCTGAGCTGCCGATTCCTGCTCGGCAGCCTAGGTGTACGGCTCTCGCGCGACCATCGGCCGATCGACCTGGTCCGCAGGTCCTGGTCCCGCGAAGGGACGCACACGGTGCCGGTCGGCACGTGGCGGAGATGCATCGGACCCTGTCGTGGCTTCTGGTGGGCCTTCCACCGGAGTGATACCTTCGCGAACGAATTTTATTCGCGAACGGGGAGGACGTACGACCATGAGTGTTGCCACCAGTGAGATCCGGGTGGACCCGGGCGGTGCGCGCGCGGCGGAGAGCCGGCCCGCCTATCTCGTCTTCTGTGACGTCGACGAGACGCTGATCAGCTGCAAGAGCATGTTCACCTTCCTGCGGTTCCAGCTCGTGCGCCGCCACGGGGCCGAAGGGGCCGAGGAGTACGAGCGGATCGCCGGGGAGCTGCGACGGCGGTCCGCCGCCGGGGAGTCGCGGGCGAGCGTCAACCGCGCCTACTACCGGAGCTACGCGGGCGAGAGCGCCGCCGCGATGACGGCGCTCGGGCGGGAGTGGTTCGCGCTCAGCGCGGCCGACCACCGGGACTTCTTCGTCCCCTCCACCGTCGCCGAACTCGCCCGGCACCGCGCCGCCGGAGCGGAGATCGTCCTCGTCTCCGGGTCGTTCGCGCCCTGCCTGGACCCGATCGCCGAGCAGGTCGGCGCCACGCACGTCCTGTGCACCTCCCCCGTCGTCGAGGACGGCCGCTACACCGGTGACGTACCCGAGCCGGTGATCGGCGAGGGCAAGCGGTCGGCCGTGCTGCGCCTGCTCTCCCGGTACCCCGGGGTCAGTCCGCGTGACTGCTTCGCCTACGGCGACCACCCCTCGGACTTCCCGATGCTCGACTGCGTCGGTCACCCGCGGGGAGTGGGGGACGACCCCGCCGTACGGGACTACCTGGCCCGGCGTCTGCGCCGGCCGGCGGACGCGGACGGGCGTTCCGGCTGCGCTCTGGCCTGCTGGTCCATGGGCCGGTCCCTCGACCACGACGAGTCCGCCGGGGCCTGCGCCGGAGACTGCGCCCTGCCTCTTGGCTGAGGCGGTACGCGATACGCGCTGAGGGACGGCGGTCCTTTTCGGGCCGTCGTCCCTCAGCGCGCGTACGGGGGTCAGTCGATGCTCCGGCAGATGTGCGGCTCCAGCCCCTCGTCGTCGGTGTCTCCCGCCAGGCGGAGGACGGGCGCCTTCGCGCCGGGTCCCGTGTCGATCAGGTACCAGCGGCCGTCGCGCTGGACCGAGGCCAGGGTGCCGCTCGCCAGGACGTAGAGCCTGGGGGACGGGGAGGCGGGTATCGGTCCGGTCGTCGGCGACGAGGTGGGCGCGGGCGCTGTGGTCATCGGTGCGGTGGCCGTCAGGGATGCGGTGGTGAGGGGTGCGGTGGTCAGGGATGCGGCGGTCAGGGATGCGGTGGTCATGACGTGGGCTCCTTCGGGCGTGAACGGGGGGCTCTCTTCGTCGCGAGGTGGGCGTCGTACGGGTCGTCGGACTTCGTATCGGTCGTCGGGCTTCGTATCGGTCGTCGGGCTTCGTATCGGTCGTCGGGCGGGGTGCCGGCTGATGCGGTGGGCGCTTCGTGGGCCGTCGGGCGGCCGTGTCGCCCCCGCTATCGGGAGCCCGCCAGCGCCGGTTCGCGCGTGGCCCCGTGCGGGATGCGGGCCTCGGTCCCGACGTCCGTCCGCGTCCGGGCCGGCCGCGCGTACCGGGTCGGTGCCCAGCGCAGCAGCGCCGAGCCCACGGACATGCCGCCGCCGAAGGCCGACAGCACCGTCACGTCGCCCTCCGCGAACATCCCGCGCCGGTGGGCCAGGTCCAGCGTGATCGGCACGGACGCGGCGCCCGTGTTGCCGTGGTGGGCCAGCGCCAGGTGCATACGGGCCGCGTCCATGCCGAGGTCGGGCCGGACCTCGGCGAGCATCACGCCGTTGGCCTGGTGCGGGACGAAGTGGCGGACCTCGCGCCCGTCCACCCCCGCCTTGGCGAGCAGCCCCCGGATCGCCCCGGGCAGGTTGTCGTGCACGAATCCCCGTACGCCCCGGCCGTCCATCGTGAAGTAGTGGCCGCCCTCCTCCAGGGTCCGCGCCGACGCCGGGCGCCTGCTGCCGCCCGCAGGGACGCTGATCAGGCCGTGCTGGTCGCCGCGTGTGACCAGGCTGGTGGTGAGGGAGCCGACCCGGGACGGCACCGGGCCCAGCACCACGGCACCCGCTCCGTCGCCGAACAGGATCGCCGTCTTGCGGTCGGTGTGGTCCACGATGCGCGAGTAGACGTCCGCGCCGACGACCAGGGCGTACGGGCCCTGCTCCCCCGGCGCCGCGCCCGCGTCGGGCGTTTCGCCGTGGAGCATCCGTTCGGCCGCCGTCATCGCGAACATGAAGCCACTGCACACGGAGTTGACGTCGAAGGCGGCGGCCCGGTGCGCGCCGATCAGGTGCTGGACGATGGCGGCCGTGGCCGGCTGGGGGTGGTCGGGGGTCGAGGTGGCGACCACCACGTAGGAGATCCGGTCGGGGGTCAGCCCGGCCTGCTCGATCGCTCTGCGCGCCGCCTCGGCGGCGAGGTCGGAGGTGGCCTCGTGGGGCGCGGCCCGGTGGCGGCGTCGTATGCCGGTCTTGCGTTCGATCCACTCCGCGGTCACGCCCGCCGCGGCGCCGACCTCGTCGTTGTCGACGACGGTCGCGGGCAGGTACGAACCCGTGCTGATGATGCCGATGGGCTGCGTGGGCCGCACGGGCTGCGAGGGCTGCGCGTTGCTCATGTCTCGTCTCTCCTCTGGGCTTCGGGGTGCTTCGGGTGACGGCCGGTACCGCGGACGAGAGGTCGTCCGTCAGCGGGCCGGGATCGTGGTGAACTCCTGGAAGCTCGCCCCCTTCAGCTTCAGCTGGGCGTGGATGTCCCCGCCGAGGCCGAAGTGGCCGATGGCGCCTCCGTAGTTCTGCTGGTAGCTCATCCACAGCACGACCACGTTGATCACGCGGTTGGCGCCGGGCGACCCGGGGGCGGGGAACGGGTTCGGCAGCGTCGCGCGGTAGTGCGCCATCCCGTTGCTGTCGCTGATGAAGGCGTTGGGCACGCCGAGCGGGCCGGGGCGCGTCGGGTTCTCCGGGTCGAGGTCGTGCTCGCGCAGTGACATGACCGTGTAGAGGCTGTCGGGGATCAGCCCCGTGAAGGCGAACGAGAAGTCCGCGCCGCGCCGGTGGGCCGGCACATGGACCTCCAGCTGCGCCCGCGCCTTGACCCACTGCCCGAGCGTGATCGGTTCGCGGACCTTCGGGCCGTCCTCCTCACGCAGGTCCGGGATCGGGGCGCCGTGCAGCGGATAGCTCGGGCGCCGGACGTCGTGGGCGTCGGGGCGCTGTTCCGGCGCGAAGAGCATCGGGTAGTTGTTGCACGGCAACGGCAGCGGCAGCGTGTGCAGTTGGGTGTCGGCGTCGACGGAGGACGGGTCGGCGCAGTCGAGTTCGCGGACGATGTCGTACGGCAGGTTCTGGCCCAGCGGCGGCAGCGGGCTGTCCGGGGAGACCAGAGCGCTCCCCCACTCCGAGACGGTGGTGCCGACGGGGCCGGGCCGGTTGATCCGCCCGATGACGACGAAGTCACCGTTCTCGTCGACGATCTCGCTCGGCGGGTACAGGGGCCCCTGTGTCGTGACGCTCAAGTCGTACGTCCGCGTCACGACGGCCGGGGCGGCGGGGGGTGCGGTGACCTCGGCGGAGGAGATCACGGCCGCGGGGGCGGGGGGTGCGGTGGCTTTCGGGGCCTCGGTGGCCACGGATGTGACGGTCATGGTCGGTGCTCCTTTGCTCCTTCGCCGGAACGGACGGCCGGCCACGGGACGCCAGGGGGGTCCCGCGGCCGGCCGCGGGGCGGGCGGGGCCGATGGGGGAGGAGGCGGCCGACGCCCTGGTTGGACTGGTGGGAGGGATGCCCTGAGGTAGGAGGGGGGGTGGGGTGAGGCTGCGAGGTGCGGGGGGGGAGAGAGGGGTGCGAGGGCGGTCAGGCGGCGGTGACGCGCTCGTAGATGCGGGTGTAGAGACCGTGGTCGCCTCCGGTGATGTACGTGTCGCCCGCCTCGCGGACGATCTGCTGGTAGCGCGGGGAGGTGAAGGCCTCCATGTACTTCGCGGGGTCGGCGTTGAAGCCGGACACGAACATCACGCCGGGCTCCGTGCTGGCCAGCGAGTGGAACGCCTGGAAGCTCTCGACCTCGTCCGAGGTGCGGACCACGTCGAAGATGGTCTCCTCGCGCCAGGCGCGGTACTGCCGGTAGACGCGCGGCACGACCTCGACGTGGCGCATCTGCACGTACCGGGTGTCGGGCAGGGCGCCGGCGGCCGGCTTGGGGGCCTCGACGAACTGGAGGAACTGGCGGCGGAAGTCGCCCTCGCCCATCGGGCCGACGGCCTCCCAGAGCTTCCACCAGTCGGCGCGCAGCTCCTCCATCCGCTCGAAGCCGTCCAGCGGGGCGAGCTCCAGGACGGAGTTGCTCTCCAGACCGCGGTAGAGGATGCGGCCCGCGAAGCCGGAGGCGTCGTTGTGCTTCTGCCAGGCCTCGGCGACGGCGTCGCCCTGCTCGGGCTTGACGTCGATCTCGGTGGCGGTGATGAGGGCGGCGGACATGTCGGACTCCTTGGATGACGAGTTGAGTGGCTGGGTCGTGAGGTGATGCGTGATGAGTGCTGAATGCTGACGTCAGGCGCCGACGAGCACCGGGCTCCCGGCCGCCGCCGTCTCCGGGGCGGCCGTGGTGACGGCCGCCCGCTCCGCCGCGTACTCGACGGCGAAGCGCGCCCGGCGGTGTTCCTTCGCCTCGATGACGTGGGCGTCGAAGGCGGTGTACGAGACGGTGGTGACCGAGGCACGGCGGCCGGCCTGGTGGATGCCGATCTCGGCGGTGAACGTGAGCCGGTCCGGGTTGTCGGTGTCGGCGCTGACGGTGCGGTACTCGATCGTGGCGTCGACCGGGAAGAGGAAATTCTCGAAGCCCGTGTTCATCGACTCGATGACGTAGTAGTACTTCCGGTCGAGGTACCGGGAGGCGTGGTAGCGCTCGCTGACCGCGAGGAACATCTGCCGTGCGGCCTCGACGGCGACCATGCCCTGGACGTGCTCACCGGTCTGGTGGTCGATGAGCAGCTCGTTGTCGTTGTGCACGCGCAGGTTCGCCGAGAAGAGGCTGTCGCCGTCCCGTCGGAGGTCGGCTATCAGGGTGTTGCAGCTTCGGTGCTTGTGCGCCTCGCCGCGCTCCGCGAGAGCCGGCGCCTCGTAGTGGAACTCCAGCCGCTCCGCGAGTCCGAGCAGCAGGGCCTGGTCGTACACCTGCTGCCACTCGTCGGCGGTGATGCCCTGTCCGGCACGGACCCGGATCGGGCGGGTGTCCCAGGAGTACACCCCCAGCCGCATGTCCTCGATGAACTGGGTGACCGTGAGGACGTCGTCCTGCGAGGCGAAGCCGACAAAACGGTCACCGACGATCAGCAGGGTCCGGGTGGTGGCTGACATGGGATCTCCTTGGTGGGGCGGCTCGCACTCAGAGGGGGCGGGACCGCGGGACGGGAGGAGCAGGCACAGCTCAACTTCCTGGCCCTGCACCGGATTTCCGGGGCGGCGGGGCCGATGTGAAGAACGTAGAGGACGTGACCGCGCTTGCGCAACCATCTAGTTGGTTTTTCTAAACTATCCAGTTGGTTTCCCTTGGACTAGGCTCTCCTCATGGCTGAGACACCCAAGGGACAGCAGACCCGCGTCAAGCTTCTGGACGCCGCCCAGACCGAGTTCTCCGAGCACGGGCTGGCCGGCGCCCGCGTGGACCGCATCGCCGAACGCTCCGGCGTGAACAAGCAGCGCCTGTACGCCTACTTCGGCAACAAGGAATCCCTGTTCTCGGCCGTCATGACCCGCGTGTACCAGCACATGTCGCAGGCCGTCCCCATCCCCACCACGGAGAACGGCCTGCGCGCCTACGTGGGCGAGGTCTTCGACTACCACCGCGCCTCCGGCGACCTGGTGCGGCTGCTGGCCTGGGAGGGGCTGCACTACCGCGACCGGCCCATCCCGGACGAGAAGGAGCGCGAGACGTACTACGTCCACAAGACGGCCGCGCTCAGCATCGCGCTCGGCATCGACGACCCGACGGCGGCGGCCCGGGTGCTCATCGCGCTGATCGGCCTGGCCTCCTGGCCGTTCATCGTGCCCCAGCAGCGCCGCCTGATGCTGGGGCCGGACGGCGACTCGGAGGCCGGCTGGGCGCTGCTCCGCGCCAGCATCGTCGCCCACGGGCATTCGGTCATCGACAACGTCCTCGAGGGCAGCGTCTGAGGCCCGGAGGGGCAGGGCCCGGCCCGGAGGCGGCCTGGCTGCGGCCCGGAGGGGCAAGGTCCGGCCCGGAAGCGACCCGGAGACGGCCCGCACAAGGGAGTTCGGCGAGTCCGAACTCCCTTTTTTGCTGGGCTCATTGACCGCCTGACGTGCCGTTACGTGCGACGACCACCGCCGGACGGAGCTAAAAACCAACTAGATGGTTGCGACCGCTTCCCGATCCCGCTACCTTTTTCATCACCAGGCCGGACCCGCTCCCCCGACCACCGGAGCGATCCAGCGGCCCGCAGCCCTGTGCGCCCAAGTACCGCCGCCCGACCGCGCGTTCACCTTCCGTCCCGAACCCGCACCCCCGCGCATCTCACCCCGCACCCCGCATCCGCCACCGACCGGGCCCCGCCCGGGAAAGCGAGGCCATCGTGGACACCAATGCCCCCGCCACAGCTCCTGACCGCGAGACCCCCGTCGTCGTGGTGAGCGGCGCCACCGGCGGTATGGGTGCGGCCGTCGTCGAGGAACTCGCCCGGTCCGACGCCACCGTGGTGCTGCTCGGCCGCGACGCGGCCCGTCTGGAGCGGGTACGGCGGGAGGTCGACGCCCTGACCGGCGGCGCCGGCCGCCTCCTGGCCTACGAGACGGACATCAACGACACGCACTCGGTCGACACCACCGTCTCCGAGCTGGTCGCCCGCCTGGGCCGTGTCGACGCCCTGGTCCACACCGCGGGAGACGGCCCCCTGGCCCCGTTGCGCGAGACCTCCGACGACGTGTGGCAGACCGCCTTCAACGCCAAGCTGATGGGCGCCGTCCGGCTCACCCGCGCCGTCGCCGGGCCCATGACCGACGCCAGGCGTGGTGCGATCGTCCTGGTCAGCGGCGTCTTCCGGAAGGACCCCGACCCGCTCTTCCCGGTGAGCGGCGCGGTCAACGCCGCCCTGGCGGCCTTCGCGAAGGCCGTCTCCAAGGAACTCGGCCGATCCGGTGTCCGGGTCAACGTCGTCGACCCGGGCGCGGTGGACACGCCGCTGTGGGGCGAGATCGCCAAGGCACTCGGCGACCGGTCCGGAGTCACCGCCGAGGAGGTCACCGCACAGGTGGCCGCGCAGACCCCGCTCGGCACGCTGGCCGCACCCGCCGACGTGGCCCGGCTGGTGGCCTTCCTGCTCTCCCCCGCCGCCCGGCACATCGCGGGCGCGGCGATCACCCTCGACGGCGGAGCCTCGGCCGGCCTGTAGGCCAGATCCACCGCCGCCCCCGCGCTCCCTCCGCCTTCCCCTCCCCGTACTTCGCGGCGCCCGCACCCCCGTAGGGCCCTCACGCCCTTCAGCGCGCCCAAAAGCCCTGACTCACCGACTCACCTACTCACCGACTCACAAGGAGTTCCGCCGTGCCCATCCTCTCCATGACCACGTGGCCCAACCAGACCGACGAGAAGTGCAAGGAGCTCATCGAGGAGCTGACGGCGACGGTGCACCGGGTGATCGGCGCACCCCTCGACAAGATCACCGTCTACATCAGCGAGGTCCCGCAGAACCGCTGGGGCGAGGGCGGGGTCATCGGCACCGACCCGCAGTTCGCCGAGCTGAGCCGCCGCCGGGCGGCACCGGCCGACGCCGCCTGACCGCCAGCCACCTCCCGCCACCGCCCCAAGGCGGCGCGCTGACCCGCCCGCCCGGCGGACGACCGCCACCCCTCGCCTCACCGCCCCTCCCCCGCCCTCATCTCGTCCTCGTACAAGGAGAACTCCCATGGCCATCCTGACCCGGGCCGCGCGCACCGACCGGGCGCCGGTCGTGCCGGCCGGCGAACCGGCCGCCCCCCGCGGCTCGTCCACCACCACCGTCCTCGCGGCCGCGCTGCTCGCCTTCTTCGTCATCTCCCTCGACGGCTCGGTCGTCAACGTCGCCCTCCCGGCCATCTCGCACAGCCTCAGCGGCTCCATGGCCGACCTGCAGTGGATCGTCGACGGCTACACCCTGATGTTCGCGGCGTTCATGCTGTCCGCGGGAACGTTCTCGGACCGGATCGGTGCCAGCCGGGCGTACGCCTGGGGTCTCGCGTTGTTCACGGTCGCCTCGCTCGCCTGCGGCCTCGCGCCCAACCTGGGCACGCTGATCGGCGCGCGGATGGTGCAGGGCGGCGCGGCGGCGCTGATGGTCCCGGCCTCCCTGGCGCTGATCCGGCAGACGTACACCGACCCCGGCAAGCGGGCGCGGGCCATCGCCATCTGGACGGCGGCCGGCTCGGTCGCGGTCGCCGTGGGTCCCGTGATCGGCGGGATGCTCACCAGCGGGCTGAGCTGGCGTGCCGTGTTCTACCTGAACCTGCCCGTGGGCGCGATCGGCCTCGCCCTGCTGACCCGCATCGCCCCCTCGGCCCGTCGCGCGGCCCCCGTCGACCTGCTCGGGCAGCTGTCCGTGGTCGTCACGCTGGCCGGACTGACGTACGCCGTGATCGAGGGCGGGCGTGAGGGCTGGGCCAGCACGGGTGTGCTCGGCACGCTGCTGGCGGCGGCCGCGGCGGCTGCCCTCTTCGTGGTCACGCAGTCGCGCAGCAAGCAGCCGATGGTCCCGCTCAGCGTCTTCAAGTCCCGTACGGTGCTGGTCTGCCTGGCGGCCGGCTTCACCATCAACGCGGTGTTCTACGGTGCCATCTTCCTGCTCGGCATGTACTTCCAGCAGGTGCGCGGGGCGTCCCCGGTCGAGGCCGGTGCGATGTTCATCCCGATGTGCGCGCTGATCTCCGTGGTCAACATGGCCGGTGTGAAGCTGGCGGCCCGCAAGGGGGCCAGGGTGCCGATGGCCATCGGTCAGCTGATCATGGTCGGCGGTTCGCTGCTGATGCTCACGGTCACCCCGCACACCTCGCTGCTGATCCCGGTCCTGCTGCTCGTCCCGATCGGCCTGGGCGGCGGACTCGCCGTGCCGTCGCTGACCGCGGCGATCCTCGAGAACGTCGACGGCGAGCGTGCCGGTACCGCGGCGGCCGTCCTCAACACCGGCCGCCAGGTCGGCAGTTGCCTCGCGGTCGCGGCGTTCGGCGCGCTGATCGCCGACACGTCGCACTTCCAGCGCGGTATGAACACCAGCTTCCTGATCGGGATCGTGATGCTGCTCGTCACGGCGGCGGCCACCGCGATGCTGCTGCCGCGCCTCACCAGCCGGGGTGACAAGTAGGGCCCGTTGGGGCCTTGCGCCCACCACGCCGAGGCCCCGGCCGGGACCGACCCCGGACCGGGGCCCTCGCGCGCCGGGGCCCTCGCGTGCCGGAGGCCTCGCATGCCGGGGGCCGCACTGGGCAGCGGCCCTCCGGCAAAAGACAGATAAAATACCTTCACGAAGGAATCTAAAGGGGCCATGATGGAGCCACGCACCAGTTCAGGGAAACCGACGTCACCGAAGCCACCGAAGGGACCCGACGATGTCCGCACCGGTCTCCACCCCGCCGCCGATCACGACCACCCGCCGCCAGGCCGCCACCACGCCCAGGCCCGCGACCGCCTCGCACCCGGCGACGGCCTCCACGGGCGCAACCACCCCGGCCACGGCCCCCGCAGAGGGAGCCGCCCCGGCCTCCACCGCCGCCCCCGCCCCCGCGTCGGCCTCCACCGCCGCGTACGCGAAGACGTACTCCCTGGACGAGGTCGTCCGCATCAGCGGCCTCGACGCGCGGACGCTGCGCTGGTACGAGGACCAGGGGCTGATCGAGAGCGCCGAGGAGGACCCCTGGGGCGAGCACGCCTACAGTCCCCTGCACCTGCGCTGGCTGGAGTTCCTCAACCATCTGCGCAGCACCGGGATGGTGCCGGCGGACATGAACCACTACGTCGAGTTGTACCGGGCCGGGGACGCCACCATCGGGGCCCGCAGGGAGCTGCTGGAAGCCCATCGCGCACTGCTGCGCGCGAGGGCCGAGGAGTTCGAGTCCACCCTGCGCTACCTGGACTGGAAGATCGGCTTCTACCTGGAACGGGAGGCCGCGCTCGCCCGCGTGTCCGGGGCATCCGGGACACGCGGGACGCCCGAGGCACCCGGGGCCCCGTCGCCGAATGCCGCCGAGGCGTAGGCGGCGGCGACCGGCTCCAGCCGCAGGACTCCATGGGAGGCGACGGTGTGGACGTCCCGCCAGAGCCGCTGGAGTTCGCCGCCGGCGTCCCGGACGTGGGCGCCGCCGGTACGGAACAGCCGGTCCACGCACTCCGCGAGGAGCTCGGCCGCGACCGCCGCGTCCCGCTGGTTCTCCGCCACCAGCAGTTCCGTGACGGGCTCGGTGTCCGCACGGTGCGCGGCGCGCGTCAGCAGCAGTCCGGCCGCGTCGATCCGGGCCGATGCGGTGGCCAGCGTGTCCCGGACGGCCGCGCTGTCGTGGTTCGGACGCCCGCTGCCGGTGCCCTTCGCGGCTGCCCAGGCGGACCACACCCGCAGCGCACGGCGCGCCGCGCCCAGCGCCGGTGCGCAGAAGAGGATCCCGCCGGCCAGTCCAGCGGGAGCGGTGTGGCAGCGGGCGCCACCCGTGACCTCGCCGCCGCGCAGCATGTCGACCAGGAGGAAGGAGAGGTGGTGCGGGACAAAGGCGTCCTGGATCACCACCGTGTTACTGCCCGTGCCGCGCAGCCCGGTGCTGTCCCAGGTGTCCTCCACGGTCACCTCGCGCGCCGGAACGGCACACACCCGTACGCGCCTGCCGTCCTCGTACGGCTCGGGCGCCGCCACCAGAACCCAGTCGGCGAACTCGACGCCGCTGACGCAGTGCCAGGTGCCGTGCAGACGGTGGCCGCCCGCGCAGGGCTCGGCCCCTCCGGCGGGCGGCGCGAGCGCGGCGGCGAGCCGCACCCCGGCCGCACCGGCCCCGTCGGCCCACAGCCGCGCCTGCCCCTCCTCGGGCAGATGGGCGGCGAAGCGGCCGTGAGCGGCCCAGAGCATGCCGACCCAGGCGGCCGAGGCGCAGCCGCCCTCCGCGATGGCCGCGACGGCGTCGAGCAGGCCGGCGAATCCGCCCTCCGCCCCGCCCCAGCGCGCCGGGACGAAGTACCCGGGCAGCCCGCTGCCGGTCAGCGCGTCGACCACCTCGTCCGCCAGTCTGCGCCCCGTGTCGGCCGCCCGGGCGTGCGCCGCCGCGGTCCCGGCGGCCGCGCCGACGTCGAGGCGGGTCCCCGTATAACGGTCCATGCCCGTACCGGTGTTGCTCATCAGCTGCTCCCCTGTCCGATGTGCGGCGGCGCCGGGCGGTACCCGCGCCGTCCCGTCTGCAGAAAAAGTGCGTTCAAGAAGGTATTCTTTGGCCCACCGGCCGCTGCCTCCTCCGGAAAGGACATGCGATGGCCAAGCAGGCGCGCTCCCGCCGCACCCACGAACTGGTCCTGGACGCGGCCGCGGCCGAGTTCGCCCGGCACGGCTATCCGCGCGCCAACCTCCAGCACGTCGCGGACCGCACGGGACTCACCAAGGGAGCCCTCTACGGCCACTTCGCCTCCAAGGAACACCTCGCCCAGGCCCTCACCGGGCACCTGGAGGAGGTGCTGGAGCAGGTGACCAGGACGCTCGCCGCACGCCTTCCGGCCGAGGGCGCCCCGACGCGCGACCGGCTGCGCGCCCTGTCCTGCGCGCTGGCCGAGCGGGTGGAGTCGGACGTACGGGTCAACGGCGCGCTCCGTCTCGTGATGGACGAGGCGCACACGGCACCCGAGCCTCCGGCGCCGCTGCGGGAACTGCACCGCATGGCGGCCGAGTTGACGGGGGACGCCCGGGCCGGGGATCCGCGGCCCCTCCGGTCGCCGGCCGCGCCGCTCGCCGATCTGGCCACCGTGATCCTGGTGGGCGCCTACTACACCGCCCCCGATCTGGAGCGGCGGGGCCTCGCCGACCGCGTGCGCGACCTGTGGGACGCGCTCCCGGGCGACGCGGGGTGAGCGGCCGACGCGGGGTGAGCCGCCGACGCCATGCCCGCCGTACGGACGGCGGACGACGCCCTGTCCGCCCGGACGACGGACAAGGCCCGGCCCGTGCGGTCGACGGACAGGGCCGGGTGCGGCGGTCAGGCCGTGCGGGGGAAGACGACCCGGTGGCCGAAGCCCTCGGCGGCCCCGGGGAATCCGGCGGTCGTGGAGGACCCGGGAGTCGCGGAGACCCGTTCCGGGCCCGGCCCCCAGACCGAGCGGCAGGCCGTGAGCACCTTGCCGTCCTGGACGGCGTCGATGGTCAGACGCTGGACGCCGGTGCCGGAGACCGCTCCGCGCTCACGCACGACGAGGTCGATCGGGACGTCCAGTTCACCGAACGCCTGGCAGTCGGTCTCCATGGCGAGCAGCGAGTGCGCGCCCCGGCGGCCGCCGCCCGCGGGGTGCAGCAGCAGGTGCCCGAGCTGGCGCACACCTTCGAGGGTGACCATGAGCGGGACGTGGTCGCTGGGGTGGTCGAAGAAGATCGGGTGGCCGACGTCGACGAGCAACTGCCAGGGCTTGTCGGCCCGTTCGCGGACGAGGACGCTGTCCTTGGTGCGCAGCCTGCCCACCGCCGAGGGGTGCACGCGCTCCACGGTGCGCGGGGCGGGCCCGGTCACCGCCGCGCCGGCCGGGCGCGCGCCACGGCCGCGCAGCATCGCGTACCGCTTGTCGTCGACGGCGACGACGTGCAGGGCCCCCCGCCCGCAGGTCCGGCCGCCGACGGTGAGGACGACTTCGAGCCGCATGCCGAAGCGGTTCGGCGGACGGTTGCCGACCTACAGCCACTGCGCCTCGAGGACGACCGGGACCGGTTCGCCGCCGATGCGCAGCGGGGCCGGGTCGGTTATCTCGAACTCCGAACCGAAGCCGATGAAGCGGTGAGTGAGCGGGACCCCGTAGAAGGCGTGCGCCAGATAGACGAGCGACTGCCGGATCGTCTCCATGAACAGCAGCGGATCGCTGGCGCCGTCGCTGCCCGGCGAGTAGAGGGCATGGTCGCGCGGCCACTGGGCGGCGACCAGGAAGCTGTGCTCGCCCGTGCGGACGGCGTCGGTCAGGAACACCTCGGCTATCGCGGCACGGTGGACCATGTGCCGCGGTACGGGCTGCAGGAAGCTGAGCCGGGAGCGGTCCGCCGGTGCGGCCCCGCCCGCCTGGCGGGAACGGCCGTTGTCACCGAGCCGGGGCACCGTCATGCCCGCCGGGAGCGGCACGGCGGGCACGGCGCCGGAAGCGGCGGAAGGCATGGTGGCAGGCTGATGCATGGTCTGGACCCCCAGTGAATGTATTCACGCAGACGGCAACATCGGCACGACGCTTGTGCTCATCGAGCCGCGACTTACAATACATTCCCGAAGGTATATTTCAAGGAAGCCCAACAAGGCACAGCAAGGATGGACACCATGGCGGAAAGCAGCTCCCGGACGTCCCGGCCCCCGCGGCCCACCCGGTACGACGCCCCCCGCCACAAGGACACCGGCCTCAAGCAGGAGCGCGCCGTGCGCACCCGTGGCCAGGTGCTCGACGCGGCGGCCGAGGCGTTCGCGACCAGGGGGTTCCCCGCCGTCACCGTCCTGGACGTGGCGGAACTCGCCGGAGTGACCAAGGGGGCCGTCTACTTCCACTTCGCCAACAAGGAGGCGCTCGCCCAGGCCGTGGCCGAGGAGTTCTACCACCTTCTCGGGGTGATCGGGCTGGAGGTGCAGGAGGCGGAACTGTCGCCGCTGGACGCGGTGGCGGAGCTGCTGGTGCGTACGGCGGTCGCCTTCCGCGACGACATCATGGTGCAGGCGGGCGCCCGGCTGCAGATCGAGCGCTCCCTCATCGGCGCCGACCTGCCCATGCCGTACCTGGGATACACCGAGTCGCTGGTCGCCTGGTTCCAGCAGGCCCTGGACGAGGGTCAGTTGCCCGCCGAGACCGACCCGGACGTCACCGCACGGGTGCTGGTCTCCGCGTTCTTCGGCGCCCAGCACATCTCCTGGGTGCTCAACGACCGGGCGGACATCGCCGAGCGGGTCCAGGAGATCCTGGACACCGTGGTGCCGCGCCCCCTGGCCCCGAAGGGACCGCGACGGACAAACGCTCGCCGCACCCGAGCCACCTCATGACCGCTCGCCGCACCCGAGCCACCTCATGACCGGTCGGCCGGCGGCCGGCGCGCGGAGCCGCCCGACCCGGAGCCGCCCGACGAGCCGCCCGCAGCGGTGACGTCCGCGGCGGTGACGTCCGCGGCGATGGCGTCCGCGGCCCCGCTCCCGGCCGTCCCCTCGCGCTGCGCGTTCCGCCGCCGCCCGCGGTCCGCCGCCGACACAGCGGCCGTCACGGTGAGGGAGGCGGCCGCCATCAGCGTCATCGCCGTTCCCGCCGAGGTGAGTTGCGCCAGCGTGCCCGCGAGGGCCGCGCTCACGCCCTGCATCGTGAGCATGCCCGAGGAGTGCAGCCCCAGGGCGTGGCCGCTCAGCTCGTCCGGGGTGAGCGACATCAGGCGCTCCTGCTGGATCAGGCTCGCGCCGAAACCGACCGAGGCCACGGCCGCGCAGGCCGCCGCCGCACCGGCCCCCGGGTGGAGGAAGAACAGCAGGTACGGTCCGGCCAGCAGCACCAGGAACGGGCCGCCCAGCCGGGGCCGCAGCGCCGGCGGCAGGAAGCGGCCCGCCGTCACGTCCCCGACGAACATCCCGAACGCCGCGCTCGCGAAGAGCAGGCCCGCGCGGTCCGGGGCGTACGAGACGAAGAGGGACTCGCAGCCGACGATCAGGCCGTTGGGGATCCACAGGAGCAGGTAGACGTTCCGGCGCGGGGCGTACGCCCACAGCCGGGCGTTGGTGCGCCAGGTCTGCGCGATCGAGGGGCGGCCGGACACGCGGGGTGCCCGGCGGCTCAGTCCGAGGCGGACGGCGGCCGCTCCCGCGAGGTAGAGGGCGGCGGCGCTGAGCAGGGTGACGCGCGGGGACAGCAGGGCCACCAGGACGCCGCCGGCCGCGAAGCCGGTGACCTGCGCGACGCCGCTCAGCATGTTGAAGACCGAGCGGCCGAGGAGGTAGCCGTCCTTCGACAGGATCTCGTTGAGCAGGCCCCAGCGGACGCCTCCGCCAAGGGAGTTGACCAGTCCGAGGCCGAGGATGACCGCGAACACCGCCCACACGGGCAGCCCGGGCAGCGCGAGGAACGCCGTGCCCACGCCGAAGACGGAGGCGATGCCCGCGATCGTCGCGCGCGGCGGGAGCCGGTCCGCCGCCGAGAGCAGCGTGGCCGCGCCCACCATCTGCACCAAGGACGGGCCGAACATGCTCAGGGCGGACAGGAGCGGGGACTCGGTGGCCCGGTAGACGAGGGTCCCGAGGGCGAGACCCGCCACGGTGGACGCCATCGCCTGGAAGGCGGCGGCGACGAACAGCGGGGTGAACTCCCGCGTGCGGAAGAGCGCGGAGTAGCCGCGCGCGGGTGCGGTGGCGGCGGCGTCGGACGAGTCAGGAGGCATACGCGGAGTCTCGAACGGCCCGCGAGGGCACCGTTATTGTTTCGCGCACGCGCGAAACGACGGCCGGGAGGGGCTCATGGGCTGGTGGCAGGTGAACGCCGACACGCTCGCGGGCAGCCGTTTCGTCATCTCCCCGCTCGCGGAGACCTTCGGCGCGCTGAAGATGCTGCACGCCGCCACCGCCACGCACCCCGGCGAGCGCGACTGGCTCGACGCCCACCTGCCCGCCTACCGGCAGCACCTCGCCGACGACCCCGTCACCGCGCTGCTCGTACGCTCCGGGCTCGGCCGGGAGTGGATCGCCGACTTCCTCACGCCCACGCCGAGGGGCGAGGGCGCCGACTTCCACGACGAGGTCCAGCGGGTCGGGGCGGTCCCGCCGGCCGCGGCCCGCGCCCATCTCGCCCGGTCCCTGCGCGGCCCGCTGCCCGCCGCGCTGCACCGCGACGACCTCCCCGCACGCGCCGCCGAGCTGCTCACCCACCTCTGGACCGAGACCGTACGGCCCTACTGGGACCGGCGCCGGCGCGTCCTGGAGGCCGATGTCGTCGCCCGGACCGCGCAGTTGAGCCAGGGAGGCTGGGCGGCGGCGCTCGACGCGCTGCGGCCGGGCACGCGCTGGCTCGGCGACAACCGGCTCCAGGTCAACCGGCGCGCGTACCCGCCGCGCGAGATCTCCGGCGCCGAGCTGTTCTTCGTGCCGATCACCCCGCAGGGGCACGGCTGGGTGTCGTGGGACGAGCCGCACCGTTACGCCGTCGTCTATCCGTGCTCGGGCGCGCTCGCCGGCCCCGGGCCGCGCCCTGCCGTGCCGGAGAGCCTGGGGGCGCTGCTCGGCCCCGCCCGGGCCGGGGTCCTCGTCCTCCTCGACTCCCCCATGAGCACGACCCAGCTGGTCGCCCTGACCGGGCAGGCGCTCGGCTCCGTGGGCCGTCATCTGCGGGTGCTGCTCGACGCCCGGCTGGTGGCGCGCCGCCGCGCCGGACGGTCGGTGCTGTACTACCGGACACCCGCCGGCGAGGTCCTGGTCGGGGCCCAGCGGGACTGAGACGCGGCCGGACTCGGTGGCGAGCCATGCTCAGACGCGAGCCGGACTCGTCGGCGAGCCCGGACCGGGGCGAACGGGCCTTCTCCGGAAACCACCGGGCACCACCGGGCGCCGCCGGGCGTCCGCCCGCCGGAGTTAGCATCCGGTCATGACGACTACCGGCAACACCGACCCCACCAGCGCCTCCGTCCTCGACATCGAGATCGCCGCCCTCCAGGGCGGTTCCGCGGACCTCACCCGGTACAAGGGCAAGGCCGTCCTCATCGTGAACGTGGCCTCCAAGTGCGGGCTGACCCCGCAGTACGCCGGTCTGGAGCGGCTGCACGAGCGGTACGCGGAGCGCGGCTTCACCGTCCTCGGGGTGCCCTGCAACCAGTTCATGGGCCAGGAGCCCGGCTCGTCCGAGGAGATCGCGGAGTTCTGCTCGGCGACGTACGGCGTGACCTTCCCGATGACCGAGAAGGCCGAGGTGAACGGCGAGGGCCGGCACGAGCTGTACCGGCGCCTGGTGGACACCGCGGACGGCGAGGGGCACAGCGGCGACATCCGCTGGAACTTCGAGAAGTTCCTGATCGGCCCGGACGGCGACGTCGTGGCCCGCTTCTCGCCGCAGACGGAGCCCGAGTCGGCGGAGCTCGTGGCGGCCCTGGAGAAGACGCTTCCCGCCTGACCCGCCCCCGCCCCGATTCCGCCCCGCCCCGCCCCCGCCGGGTCCGGGTTGACCTTCCCCCCGGGGCAAGGACCACCGTCCCTGTCACCGGGCGGAAGGCGCCCGGACACGGAGGACGAACTGTGGATCTGCCCGAGAAGGCGAAGCCGTGCCCCGCACGGCAGCGGGACCTGCTCACCATCGGCGCGTTCGCGGCCCGCGCGCGGCTCTCGGCGAAGGCCCTGCGGCTGTACGACCGGCTGGGGCTGCTGGCGCCCGCGTACGTCGACGAGGCCAGCGGCTACCGCTACTACCGCGTCGGCCAGGTGGAGCGTGCCCGCACGGTCGCGCTGCTGCGCCGGCTCGACATGCCCCTCGCCCGGATCGCCGAGGTCGTCGAGACCGCGGAGCAGGACGGCGAGCGGGCCGCCGGGCACCTCGCCGCCTACTGGGCCGGTGTCGAGGAGCGGATCGCCGGGCAGCGGACGCTCGCCGCGTACCTCCGTGGCCGTCTGTCGGGAAGGAAGACCGAGATGTACGGGAAGTACGTGATCGAGACGGTGGACGTGCCGGAGCAGGTGGTGCTCGCGCAGGCGCGGCACACCCTGGTGGACGAGCTGCCGGCGTGGATCGGGGCGTCGCTCGGGCGCCTGGAGGAGGCGGCGGGAGCCTGCGGCGGGGCGGCCGGGTCCCCGTTCGTCGTCTACCACTCCGAGGTGTCCCAGGAGAGCGACGGGCCCGCCGAGTCGTGCGTGCCCGTCGCCGACGAGGCGGCGGCGCGGGTGTGGGCGGCGGAGCACGGGCGGGTCTGGGAGACGACGGTCCGCGTCGAGCCCGCCCACCGGCTCGCCCGTACCCGCCTCACCAAGGCGCAGGTCGCCTACCCGCAGATCATGACCGCGTTCGAGGCGGTGGAGGCGTGGATCGCGGAACAGGGCCTCGCGTGCGCGGGCCCCTGCCGCGAGGTGTACTTCGCCGACTGGGACGCGGCGGGCCCCGAGGACCCGGTGTGCGACGTGGCGTTCCCCGTGACGGCCACCGCCTGAGATGACCGGGCCGTCCGGAGGGACCGCGTCCCGGCGCGGCCCCTCAGTGCGCGGGCGCCGCGCGTCTCAGCGCCGCCCCTCCGGGCACGGGGCGCCGCCTCTCAGCGCAGTTCCTCCGGGCACGGGGTGCCGCGCGGGAGCTGGTAGGGGGCCGCGAGGCGGTAGACGCCGGGGGCCGGGGCCAGCAGCTCCGTCCACTTGTCGCCCTTCGTGTCCTCCTCCGTCTCCATCAGGCAGCCGCTGACGTTCTCGAACGTCTTCGCGGTGCCCTCCGCGCGGTGCTTGGACTCCTCGGTCTCCTGCGGCGGCTTCACGCTCTCGCCGTCGGCGTCGACGAGGCCGAGCCACGGGGAGTACGGGATACGGATGAGGACCCGGCCCGCCTTCTTGACCTCGATCGTCAGCTCGCCCTGTTCGGCGCGGTCGACGACGGCGGGCGGGTCGGCGAGCGGCACCGGGTCGGTGACCGCGAACAGCTGCCAGTTCGCGTCGCCCCACACCTGCTTCAGATACGGCATCCCCCGCAGGATCAGCTGCCGCTCCCGCTGGCCGCCGTCCCCGTCGGGCTCGCCCTTGGGCAGCACGACGTAGTGGACGGCCCAGCGCTGCAGCCATTCGTGGTAGTTCGCGGAGTTCAGGGTGTCGTCGTAGAAGAGGGGGTTGCGCTCCATGTCGGCCTGGCGCAGCCAGCCACGGGCCAGGTTCACGTAGGGGGCGAGCGCCGAGGCCTCGCGGTGGGAGCGGGCCGGGACCACCTCGACGCGGCCCTTCTCGGCGCCGACGACCTGGAGCTGGTTGACGAGCGGCGCGAGCTCCCGCGCCCAGGACGCCTCGGGTGTCGTGTGCACGATGTCGTCGACCGACTTGTAGCCGATCCAGCCGCAGAGTCCGGCGAAGGTGATGATCACCGCGTACCACTTGCGGGTGCGCGGCACGGTGAACGGCAGCGCGGCGAGCAGCGCGACGCCCGCGAAGAGCATCGGCAGCCGGGTGATGTTGGAGCCGATCTGCGAGTTGATCAGCCAGACCAGGAAGACGGACAGCCCGTACACGGCCGACGTGATCCGTACCGTCTTCCACGTCCTGGGGACCAGCGCGAAGACGAACACGGAGTACAGCAGGGGCAGCGAGGCCGAGCCGAACGACATGGGCTGGGTGCCGGAGAAGGGGAACAGCCAGGCGGACAGGCCGACCACGATCGCCGGGGCGATGCCGAGCGCGTACGCCCCCGGTCGCCGCTTCTGCAGGAACAGCGCGACCGCCACCAGACCCACGAAGAGTCCGGCCACCGGCGAGGCGGCCGTCGCGGCGGCGGCGAGCGGCGCGGCGCACAGGGCCTTGGCCCAGCGCTTGTAACGCCAGCGGTAGGGCCAGCAGAAGACGACGGCGGTCGCCCCGAGCGCGAACACCAGTCCGAGCCCGAACGTCACCCGGCCCGAGGCCGCGTTGCACAGCAGGGCGAAGACGCCGGCGAGGGCGGCCGGCAGGGGGTTCCGTACGGCGCGGCTGCGGATGAGGATCATCGTCAGCAGCGCGGCCGAGACCGTCCCCGCGATCATCATCGTCGTACGGACGCCGAGGACCGACATCAGGTACGGCGACACCACGCTGTACGACACCGGGTGCATCCCGCCGTACCAGGCGAGGTTGTACGCGGAGTCGGGGTGCCGCCCGACGAACTCGGCCCACGCGTCCTGCGCGGCGAGGTCGCCGCCGCTGTTGGCGAACGTGAAGAACCACACCACGTGGAGCACGCCGGCCAGGACGGTCGCGATCGTGACGGGGTGGCGGAGGAAACGGATCAGGGGTGGCGAAGCGGCCGGGGGCGCGGCTTCGCCAGGGGTGTCGTCGGCGTCGGGTTCGGGTGCGGTGCCGGGTTCGACGTCGGGTTCGGCGTCGGGTACCCCGCCCTCGTGCGGCCCGGCGTCGCGGTCGTCGGCGTCGGCGCCCGGGGTCCCGTCACCGTGCGGCTCGGCGCCCCGGTCGTCGGTCTCGGGGGCATCGGGCGCGTCGGGTGTCCCGGGGCTCCTGGCCGTCCGGTCGTCGCCTCCGCCGGTGCCGGGGGTGTCCGCGGGCAGCGGTATTCGCGGGCCGGACCCTGGACCCGGGTCGGCGTCGTCGGCGTGTGTCGGCTCCGCTGTGGCCACTTGAAGGTACTCCCCGTGTCCCGTTCTTCCGTTCTCTGCCGGGACGCGCGGCCGCGACCTGCCCCGGTCTCGGACGCTAGCACGCACCCCGCCGAGGGGCGCCCGGGTGGGCCCTCCCCCGACGGGGTGCGGTGCCGTGCCGTCCGATGCCGTCCCGGTCAGGCGACGCGGGTCAGCTTGGCGCCGAAGCCGGGCTCGGCGAGGTCCGACCGGAGCGCCACGGGCACCGTGACCGCGTGGTCCGACCCGTCGCCCACCGTCAGCTCACCGACGACCGTGCCGGCCTTGGCCGAGTGCGGGACCGTCTTGCCGCCCGTGCCGATCGAGATCTTCGTCTTCAGTCCGGGCCAGCCGACCGCCTTCATGTTCTTGGTGGCGACGACCGGGGTCTTGCCGCCGAGCTGGTCGTCCACGTAGCCGACGACGTCGCCCTTCTTCACCACGGTGGCGGAGGTCAGGCTCTTCTGGACCTTGTCGATCAGCTTCTGGCTGTTGGTGATCGCCAGGTGGAGGCTGTCCCAGACGCGGCCCGTGCCGGCGTCCTGGTGCATGACCGCGCCGTAGATCGTCTGCTGCTTGCCGTCCACGGTCTTGGTCGCCGCCCACACGAGGTTGCCGCCCGCGGGGGTCGACGAACCGGTCTTGAGACCGATCACACCGACCTGCTGCACCAGCAGGTCGTTGTTGTTGTAGATGGGCTTGTCGAGACCGGGGATGTCGGCCTTGGCCATCCCGACGATGCTGCGGAACACCTCGTTCTGCATCACGGCCTTGGCCAGCTTGATCTGGTCGGTGGCCGTGCTGACGGTCGACTTCTTGAGACCGCTCGGGTCGGTGTACTTCGTCTGTGTCATGCCGAGCTTCTTCGCCGCGGCGTTCATCTTCGCCAGGAACGCGTCGGGCGAGGAGTCCCACCGGGCCAGCAGCCGCGCCGCGTTGTTCCCGGACGGGATCATCAGCATCTGCAGCACCTGGCGCTCGGTGAACTTCTGGCCCTTGGTCACGGCCGCCGTCGACTCGTCCTCGTTCTTCGACTCGTCCTCGGCCTGCTGGTCGACGGTGATCTTCTCGCCGCCCTCGTCACCCTTGAGCGGGTGCTCCTGGAGGATGACGTACGCCGTCATGATCTTGGCGACGCTCGCCGTGGGGGTGGGGGTCTGCTTGCCCTCGGTGCCGATGACGCCTACGCCCTCGACCTCGATCGCGGACTGCCCCTGACCGGGCCAGGGCAGGTCGAGCGTGCCGCCCTCGAAGGTGTACGTGCTGTCGGCGCTGAGGCCGAGAGCGGCCGCCGGGAGCGGGCGCACGGCCTGTGCGACCGCAAAGATCACGGCGAGGAGGAGGACCAGCGGGGTCCAGATCTTGACCCGCCGCACCGCCGTGCGCACCGGGGTCTCCGGAGGCGGCGGCGTGTTCGTCAGCTCGGCCAGCAGATCCAGCGGCGGCTTCGGAGGCAGCGGCTGCTGCGTCGTCCGCTCGGGTCCGACCTGCGGAACGGCGGCGGTCCGGTCGGCGGGTCTGACGGGCGGGGCGTCGGTGAGCGGCTTCAGCGCGACGAACTTGCTGGTGCGCTCGGCGGGCGACTCCGGGTCGGCGTCGCCGCCGGGCGCGGGCCGCCCGGACTCGCGCCGGGGCTCGGGGTCGGCCTTCGGCTTCGGCTGCGGCTCGGGATCGGCCTTCGGCTCGGGCTGCGTCCTGGGCTTGGCGGCGCCGCCCAGCTTGAGCATGGTGGTCGGCTGGTCCACGGCCGGCGGCCGGGGCGCCTTGAAGACGGCGGTGGGCTGGTCGACGGGCTCGGCGGCGTCCTCGCCCGCGTCACCGTCACCGTCGCCGTCGCTGTCGCCGTCGCTGTCGCCGTCGCTCTTGCCGGGGCCCGGCTTCTCGGCGGCCGGCTTCTCGGCGGCCGGCTTCTCGGGGGCGGACGCGGAGGCCGCGCTCCCGGCCCCGCCGGACCGCTCGGAGGGCTTCTCCGGGGCGTCGGCGTCCTCGGACCCCGCACGCCCGGCCGAGCCGGACGTGCCGGCGGTCACCTTCCCGGCGTCGGAGACGGAGTCGGCCTCTGCGTCGGCGTCGGCGTCGGGATCTGCGTCGGCGTCGTCCCGCGAGTCCTGACCCGCGCCCCGCTCCTTCGCACCGGAGACCGGACCGTCGGCGGGGACCGAGGCCGGGGCAGCGTCGGAGACCGGGGCATCGTCGGCGTCGGGTCCCGAGGCAGTGTCGGCGTCGGGGGCCGCACCGGTCCCGTCCGCGTCAAGCGCGCCGGAAACCCGCGTCGTCGGGGCGGCGGCCGGCCGCTCGGCCGTGTCCGAACCGTCGGTGCCGCGGGAGGCCGCGTCGGTCTCCCGGGCGCCGTCGCCGTCGGCGTCGGTGTCGTCGTCGGCGTCGTCCACCGCACCCGGCACCGCGTCGGCGTCGGCGTCGGCGTCGTCCGCGTCGGCATCGGCCTCCTCGGCGTCCGCGCTCGGCGCACCGGCCGCGGGCCGGTCGCCGGAGTCGCCCGCGGCGGAGTCCTCGCTTCCGGCCCCGCCGGACGCGGCGCGCTCGCCGTCGTCCGCCGCGCCGTCCACGTCCTCCGCGCCGCTCACGGCGCCGTCCTCCGCGCCCCCGGACGTCTTCCCGTCCGCGGTCCGCGCGTCCGCGCTCGACACCCACGCGGCGACCGCGGCCCGCAGGCGGGCGTCACGCTCCCCGCCGGACGCGTTCGGCTCACCGGAGTCGTCGGCCGCCTCCGGGCCGCCGCCGGACTCCCGGCCCGACTCGGCACCGGACCCACCCGCGGCCGGGGAACCGGACTCACCGGCATCCGCGGAGCCGGACTCACCGGCGTCCTGGGAACCGGACTCGCCCGCGGTCTTCACCGACCGGGTGGAGAACACCGCCGTCGCCTGGTCCACCCGGACCGTCGCCGCGGGTTCCCTGGCCACCGCCAGGCGCGGATCCGTGACCGGTTTCGCCGGCCCGGGAACCACGGCCGGACTCCCCGACGTCGGTTCTGCCGACGACTCGTGCTGCTTCGACCTGTCGGGGGACTCGCCCGCCACCGATGCCTCCTCCTTGTTCACACGTGCTCCGTGCGCCCAACCGAACCATGAACCGCCGCCCGGACACAGGCTGTCCGAACCATGTACCAGTGTCCTGTGTGTGGGCTTACCCGCCCCGCTAGACGAGAACGACATACCTACTGGTTCCACTACAAACAGGTCACGCACCCTCGACAGACCAATGTGAGAGGGGTCACCCTGTCATTCATCCACGCGGGGAGGCATGGATGGGCAGGAGCCGCAGAACAATTCCGGAGGAGCTTCTGCTGCTGGCACTGGACCCGACCACGGGTACCACTGCGCAGCCGCAGTCGCTCGACCTCGGTCTGGCCGGAGCACAGCTAGTGGAGCTGGCGCTGGCCGGACGGATAGCCCCAGACGGGGATCGTATCGCCGTGGTGGTGCCACGGCCGACTGGAGATCCGACACTGGACTGTGCGTTGGAGCTGCTGCGCCGACGCGGAGCCCCTGTACGCGCTGTGAACTGGATTGGCGGGCCCCGACTCGGGCTGCGTCAGACCTATCTCTCGCATCTGGAGAGGTGCGGCATGGTCCATGCCGTGGCCGGCCAGATGTGCGGGGTGCTGCCGACGACTCGCTACCAGGCGACGGACACGGCCATCAGCCGGGAGATCAGGTCCCGGCTGGACAACGCGATCCGCACCGGCGTACCGCCGGACCCGCGGACCGCGGCGCTCGCCGCACTGGCCCACGCGGTCGGACTCGGCAAGCACCTCTACCCGGGGAACGAGGGGCGTTCATCACGCTCCCGGCTCCGGGACCTGATCAGGCACGACCCCATGGGCGGCCTCGTGGCGCACGCGGTCATGGACGTCCAGAACGGCGCGGGAGCACAGCCACGCCGCAATGCGGCACCGGTGGGCCGTCCGGCCACCGCCGGGGTCAGGTCCACACCTGAACCCGCCCGAGGGGCCCCAGGGGTGCCGATGCAGCCGCGCCACGGATCCATGGCGCGCGTCGTGGCCCACTGAGCCGGTATCCGCACACATCACCGCGGCGCGCGGCGCACATGACGCGCCCGCGGGACGAACCAGCCAGCACCGCAGCGCACTTACAGCACACCGCCGCACCGCAGTCACCGACAACCGGTCCGGGAGCCGCTGATCCGCGCGGGGCGGTGGGGCCGTACGTCAGGACGACGGGACGGCGCCACCGCCCCGCGCGGCCGCGCGTTCTTCACCGGCTTCGCATATCCGCGGTTTCCCAGCGGTAGAAAGCACCTTGGTGGCAGTCTGCTCAACAGCAGATACGCAAAGTAGAGCACGCAGCCGGAGGTGCACGTCCCGTGGCGTCCAATGTCAATCCCACCGTCCGGCGCCGTCGGCTCGGCCAGGAGCTGCGCCGGCTCCGCGAACTCAAGGGCATGACAGCCGAAGAGGTCGCCGAAAGGCTGCTCGTCTCCCAGTCGAAGATCAGTCGTCTGGAGAACGGCCGCCGCAGCATCAGTCAGCGCGATGTCCGCGACCTCTGCGGCGTGTACGAGGTCGAGGACCACCGGATCGTCGACTCGCTGATGCAGATGGCCAAGGACTCCCGGCAGCAGGGCTGGTGGCACTCCTTCGGCGACATCCCGTACAGCGTCTACATCGGGCTGGAGACCGACGCCGCCTCACTGCGCGTGTACGACCCGCAGGTCGTCCCCGGCCTCCTGCAGACCCGGCCGTACGCGGAGGCCCTGATCGCCGGCGCGCTGCCCGAGACCGCCGCCGGTGACATCGACAAGCGCGTTCAGGTCAGGCTGCGCAGGCAGGAGCGCATCTCCGCCCCGGAGAACCCGCTGCGCCTCTGGACGGTCCTCGACGAGGCCGCGCTGCGCCGGGTCGTCGGCAACCGCTCCCTGATGCGGGAGCAGTTGGAGCACCTGGTCGAGCAGTCCCAGCTGCCGCACGTCACCGTGCAGGTGATCCCCTTCGAGATGGGCGCGCACCCCGGGCTCAACGGGCAGTACGCGATCCTGGAGTTCCCCGACGCGGCCGATTCCAGCGTCGTCTACATCGAGGGTGTCACCAGCGACCTCTATCTGGAGAAGGCCGCGGACGTGCAGAAGTACAGCGTGATGTACGAGCATCTGCGGGCCCAGGCGCTGAACGTGGAGCAGTCCCTGCAGTTCATCACGAAAATCGCGAAGGAGTACGCCCTCTGAGGCGGCGATGGCCGTGAAGGGGCCGGAAGAGGGAAAAGAGCGCACGATATACCCGGGTCGCACATGGGGGAATACCTCATAGGTAAATGCCACCCGGTCGAGTGAACGCCTCCCTCACCGGGCGATGTTGGCGAGTAGCGTCGATCACGCCATCGAGCAACAGCGGTGGCGCGAACCGAACAGCTGGTTCCAGATGGACCCCGCGGTGCGGTGACAGTAACTCAACGACTGGCTACCGGAGCAAAAATGGCAATTCAGCAAGGCGCCACGGACACCTGGACCAAGTCCTCGTACTCCACGGGCAACGGCGCGTGTGTCGAGGTCAGGTCACCGCTCGCCGCGGATCTGGCCGTACGGGACTCCAAGGTGCCGCAGGGCCCCACGCTGGCGTTCCCCGCCGACTCGTGGAACGCGTTCGTGACCGAGGTCGGCCGGGGAGCCTTCGACCTCGCCTGATGCGTCGCGCCGGCCACAGCGTCAGCCCGGCTCGGACGCACCGCTACCGACAGAGCCCTCTCGACCGGCCCGCCGTCCTGGCCGAGGGGGCACTCTCGTGTCCGCGTCCACTCCCGTGTTCCCCTCTCTGACAACCGCCCGACGGCTCCTCTGACGAGCCGGTCGTCGAGGACGGAGTCCGGCCGCGTCCCCGCGTGGCCGTCGACCCTCCGTCCCGGGCCGTGCGGGACCCGCATCCCGTACGACCCCTCTGTTCACGCGCCCTCTCGTGCGCTCTCCTGTGTGTGCCGGTCTGGCGAAGTGCCCGCTCATCGTGGGTTCCGCGTCACGAGCACGACAACCGGGCAACGGGTCAAGAGAACGCAAAATCGTTCGGCTTACTGATCTGCGTTCATATTTGTGACCGCCGGAGGTCTTGACCGGCCGGTCGGACCAGCGGTTCAATCCCCGAAGTCCCCGCTCCCGCACGGGGGCGCCGCCCATGCACGTACTGGCGAAGTGCCGTCCGGTATCTGCAGGTTCACAAGGCGGACCCCTGGAGGGGGCACATGAACGGTCTCGACTGGGCCGTCCTGGTCGCGTACTTCGGCGTGATGACGGCGATCGGTGTCTGGTCCCACAAACGCGTCGACGACGTCAGCGACTTCTTCACCGCGGGCGGCAAGATGCCCTGGTGGCTGTCCGGCATCTCGCACCACATGTCGGGCTACAGCGCGGTGATGTTCACCGGCTACGCCGGCATCGCGTACACCTACGGCATCACCTCGTACGTCACCTGGGCACTGCCCATCGCCATCGGCGTGGCGATCGGCGCCAAGGCGTTCGCGCCGCGGCTCAACCGGCTGAGGTCGCGGCTGCACGTCGCCTCGCCCCTGGAGTACCTGAAGGACCGCTACAACGTGCCGACCCAGCAGGCGCTCGCCTGGTCGGGCATGCTGCTGAAGATCGTGGACGTCGGCGCCAAGTGGGCCGCCATCGCCACGCTGCTCAGCGTCTTCACCGGGGTCACGCTGACCCAGGGCATCCTCATCACCGGCGGCATCACCGCGGTCTACTGCACGATCGGCGGGCTGTGGGCCGACGCGCTCACCGAACTCGGCCAGTTCGTCATCCAGTTGCTGGCCGGCCTGTCGATGCTGATCATCGCGCTGAACAAGATCTCCGACCAGGGCGGACTGTCCAAGGCGCTGGACTCGCCCAAGCTGGAGGGCCACGGCGACGGGTTCGCGGGGCCGTACCTCACCGTGTTCTTCATCGCGTACCTGTTCATCAAGCTGTTCGAGTACAACGGCGGCATGTGGAACCAGGCGCAGCGCTACATGGCCACCGGCAGCGCCAGGCAGGCGACCCGTTCCGCGATGCTCTCGGCGGCGCTGTGGTTCGTCTGGCCGCTGATCCTCTTCATCCCGATGTGGCTGGCGCCGCTGCTGGTCGACGCCCAGAAGCCGGACGGCTCCGACGCGTACGGCCTGATGACGGAACAGCTGCTGCCGCACGGGCTGCTGGGTCTGGTCGTCGTCGGCTTCTTCTCGCACACGATGGCCATGTGCTCCTCGGACGCGAACGCGATCGCCGCCGTCTTCACCCGTGACGTGGCGCCGGTGCTGTCGAAGGCGGCGCGGGCGTGGGACAACCGGGCCGGGCTGATCGCCGGACGCGTCACGACCGTCGCCTTCCTCGGCCTGTCCATGGCGGTGGCGACGCAGGTCAACTCCCCCACGTTCAAGGACATCATCACCGTCGTCATCAAGTGGGTCGCCGGTCTGATGGGACCGATCGCGATCCCGTTCATCCTGGGGCTGCTGCGGCCGTTCCGTAAGTCGGGGCCGACGGCGGCGCTCGGCAGCTGGGCGTGCGGCCTGCTGGCGTTCTTCCTGGTCAACTACAACCTGGACTTCTCGCAGCGGACGGACGTCAAGCTGGAGTACCAGGTGGCGGTGCCGATGGTGATCTCGCTCGTCCTGTACGTCGTCATCGGTCTGGTGAAGCCGGAGGACACGCCGGAGCGGGACGCGGTGATCGAGATGATCAACACGGACGGGGACGGCGACGGAGCGGGCGCGGCGGCGATTCCCTCACCGGCGGGTGCGGCGGACGGGGCGGTCCGGGCGCCGGTGAAGGACTGAAGGACTGCAGGACTAGCGGACCAGGGGACCAGGGGCTCGCCGAAGCCTCGAACGCGAATGCCGGACGGGGGCCGAGGTCAGCCCCGCGGATAGCGGGCCAGCCAGCCCGGGGACGAGCTCCCCGGGCCGTGCAGGGACGGACCCTGGGTCATCTCCATCGCGAAGTCGTCCGCCAGGACCAGCACCGTGGGACGGCCCTCCAGTTCGGCCAGCCAGGCCGGCGGGAGGGCCGTCTCGCCGTGCAGGGCACCGAGCAGCGCACCGGTCAGGGCGCCCGCCGCGGCCGAGGGGCCACCGTGGTTCACCGCGAGGCACAGTCCCTGGCGGACGTCCTCGCCGACGAGCGCGCAGTACACGGCGACCGCGAGCAGCCCCTCCGCCGTACCCCCACCGGCGAGTTCCTCCACCCGGCCGGGGCTCGGTATCCCCTGCCGGACGGCGCCCAGGGCGTGCTGCAGCGCGTCCGTCACGGGCTCCCTGCCCGGCCGTTCGGCGAGCAGGGCGAGGGCCCGCTGCACGGCCGCGTCGAGGCTCTCGCCCCGGGCCAGCGCGTGCACGATGACCGCGTACGCGCCCGCCGACAGGTACGCCGTGGGGTGCCCGTGGGTCTGCGCGGCGCACTCGACGGCGAGCTGCACGACGAGCTGGGGCTCCCAGCCGACGAGCAGCCCGAAGGGCGCGGAGCGCGCGACGGCCTCGGGGCCGAGTTCGCCGGGGTTCTTCGGGGCGTCGAGCGTGCCCATGGTCTCGTCGCCGAGGCCGAGGAGGCAGGACCGGGCCGGGTCGCGGCGGGCGTACAGCCACTCCTCGCGGGCCAGCCAGCCGTCGTCCTTGCGGCGCTCGTCGGGCCCCCAGTCGCTCTGGGTCGCGGCCCAGCGGCGGTAGGCCCGGTGCAGATCGGTGGGCGGGTGCCAGGCGCCGGTGTCCCGGCGGACCTGGGCGCGGATGAGCCCGTCGACGGTGAACAGGGTGAGCTGCGTGAGGTGGGAGACGGCGCCGCGCCTGCCGTGCCCGAAGGCGAGATCGGTGAGCCCCTGCGGCCCGTGCGCCTCCCGGACCTCCTCCAGACCCAGCCCGTCGACCGGCGCCCCCAGCGCGTCCCCGACGGCGGCCCCCAGCAGGGTCCCGCGCACCCGGCTCCGGAAATCCTGCTGCTCGGCCCGGCCCCACACGGCCCCGCCCGTGGCACCCACGACCCCCACCTCCCGCCCGCCGCTCGCTCACACCGGCCGCACCGGCCGACACCGGTCAGCACTGTAATCGAACAGGAACGGTCGGTAGAGGGTGCGGGATCCGTGCGCGTGCGGGAGCCGTGCGTGCGGGATCCGTCTCAGTCGAGCACCGGCAGCAGTTCCGGCAGGTGGCCGTCCGAGGCCGCCGCCGCTCGGCGGCGTTCCTCCGGGACCTCGCCGTAGAGGGTGGTGCGGGGTCTGGCGGGGCGGCCGGCGGCTTCGGCGACCGCGATCAGGTCCTCGACGGACTTGTAGGAGCCGTACGACGAGCCCGCCATGCGGGAGATGGTCTCCTCCATCAGGGTGCCGCCGAGGTCGTTGGCGCCGGAGCGGAGCATCTCCGCCGCGCCCTCCGCGCCCAGCTTCACCCAGCTGGTCTGGATGTTGGGGATGTGCGGGTGGAGGAGGAGGCGGGCCATGGCGACGACCGCGCGGTTGTCGCGGGTGGTGGGGCCGGGGCGGGCGATGCCGGCCAGGTAGACGGGGGCGTTGGTGTGGATGAACGGGAGGGTGACGAACTCGGTGAAGCCGCCGGTGCGCTGCTGGATGCCGGCCAGCGTCCGGAAGTGGCCGAGCCAGTGGCGGGGCTGGTCGACGTGGCCGTACATCATCGTGGACGAGGAGCGGATGCCCAGTTCGTGGGCGGTCTCGACGACCTCGATCCAGGTGGCCGTGGGCAGTTTTCCCTTGGTCAGGACCCAGCGGACCTCGTCGTCGAGGATCTCGGCGGCCGTGCCGGGGATCGAGTCGAGGCCCGCCTCCTTGGCTGCGGTCAGCCACTCGCGGACCGACATCCCGGTGCGCGTCGCGCCGTTGACGACCTCCATCGGGGAGAAGGCGTGCACGTGCATGCCGGGGACGCGGGCCTTGACCGCCCTCGCGATGTCGAAGTACGCCGTGCCGGGCAGGTCCGGGTGGATGCCGCCCTGCATGCAGACCTCGACCGCGCCGACGTCCCACGCCTGCTGGGCCCGGTCGGCGACCTGGTCCAGGGAGAGCGTGTACGCGTCGGCGTCGGTGCGGCGCTGGGCGAAGGCGCAGAAACGGCAGCCGGTGTAGCAGACGTTCGTGAAGTTGATGTTCCGCGTGACGATGTAGGTGACGTCGTCGCCGACCGCCGACTTGCGCACGTCGTCGGCGACGCGGCACAGGGCGTCCAGCGCCGGGCCGTCCGCGTGCAGCAGGGCCAGGGCCTCGTCGTCGGTGAGCCGGGCCGGGTCGTCGGCGGCGGTCGTCAGCGCCGCCCGTACGTCCGTGTCGATGCGGGACGGCACCATGCCGGGTGCCGCCGCCTCGCGCAGCGCCTCCCAGTCGCCGTAGACGTGGTCGAAGTCCTCGCGGCGGTCGCCGGTGCGGCCCTCGGTGTCGATCGACGCGTGCAGGTCCGTACGCCCCGAGGACGTGAACGCCTCGTCCGGTTCCTGCCAGGGGTGCCCCTCGACGACGGCGTCCTCGCGGGCGAGACCCGTGCGCGGGTCGGCCAGCGCGGTGACGTGCGGGAGCAGCCGCGGGTCCAGCCAGGGCTCGCCGCGCCGCACGAACTCCGGGTACACGCAGAGCCGTTCGCGCAGCTCGAAGCCGGCCGCGGCGGACTCCTGGGCCAGCTGCTCGATCCTCGGCCAGGGCCGCTCCGGGTTCACGTGGTCGATGGTGAGCGGGGAGACGCCGCCCCAGTCGTCGACGCCGGCCCCGATGAGCCGCCCGTACTCGCTGTCGACCAGGTTCGGCGGGGCCTGGAGGCAGGCGCTGGGGCCCATGATGTGCCGGGCCACGGCGACCGTGGCGACCAGTTCGTCCAGCTCGGCGTCCGGCATCCCGCGCATCGCCGTGTCCGGCTTGGCGCGGAAGTTCTGGATGATCAGCTCCTGGATGCCGTGGTAGGCCCGCGACACCTTGCGGAGGGCGAAGAGGGACTCGGCGCGCTCCTCGTACGTCTCGCCGATGCCGATGAGGAGGCCGGAGGTGAAGGGCACGGAGGAGCGGCCGGCGTCCTCCAGCACACGCAGCCGTACGGCGGGCTCCTTGTCGGGGGAGCCGTGATGGGGGCCGCCGGGCTCGGACCACAGGCGGGTGGCGGTGGTCTCCAGCATCATGCCCATCGAGGGCGCGACCGGCTTGAGGCGCTGGAAGTCCGTCCAGGTCATCACACCGGGGTTGAGGTGCGGGAGGAGTCCGGTCTCCTCCAGGATGCGGATCGAGATGGCCCGTACGTAGGCGATCGTGTCGTCGTAGCCGTGCGCGTCCAGCCACTCACGGGCCTCGGGCCAGCGGTCCTCCGGCTTGTCGCCGAGGGTGATCAGCGCTTCCTTGCAGCCGAGCGCGGCGCCCTTGCGGGCGATGTCCAGCACCTCGTCGGGGGACATGAACATCCCGTGCCCGGCCCGGCGCAGCTTGCCGGGGACGGTGACGAACGTGCAGTAGTGGCAGGTGTCGCGGCACAGCCGCGTGAGCGGCACGAAGACGCTCTTGCTGTACGTGATGACGCCGGCGCGGCCCGCCGCCTCCAGCCCGGCGTCACGGACCCGGGCGGCGGACGCGGCGAGGTCGTCGAGGTCCTCGCCGCGCGCCTGGAGCAGCACCGCCGCCTCGGTGACGTCGAGGGCGACGCCGTCCCTCGCCCGTCTCAGCGCGCGCCGCGTGGAGTTCGCCGTCGGCCCGGTTCCGGAGGTCGCGGAAGTCGTCATCCTTCGAGCATACGTTTGCGGTGATCAGGCAAAACGCGGGACGTACCGGCCACCCGGCTGGTCACCGCCCCCCGGACTCCCGCCGACGGCGCCCGCTACACGTACCGCCCGTACGCGTCGAGCGCCCGCAGCACCTCGGACTCCCCGCCCGGCGGCAGCTGGAGCACGACCTCCTCGACACCGAGGTCCGCGTAGTGGGCGAGCTTGCCGGGGCTCGGCACGACGGCGTACGGGACGACCTGGAGCGCGGACGCGTCGCGGCCCGCCTCCGCCCACGCGGTACGCAGGACGGGCAGCGACTCCGTCAGACCGCGCCCGCCGATCGGCAGCCAGCCGTCCGCGTACTCGGCGATGTGCGAGAACAGCTTCGGGCCCGCACCGCCGCCGATCAGCGTGCGGGGGCCGACGACCGGCCCGCGCGGCTTCTGCACCGGCTTGGGATGCGCGTGGCTGGCCCGTACGGACCCGAACTCGCCCTCGTAGGCGGTCGGTTCCTCGCTCCACAGCGCCCGCATCAACGCCATCCGGTCCCGGCCCAGCTCACGCCGGGTCCGCCACTGGACGCCGTGGTCGTCGGCCTCCTCCACGTTCCAGCCGAAGCCGAGACCGAGCGTGAAGCGGCCCCCGGAGAGGTGGTCGAGGGTGGCGACCTGCTTCGCCAGGTCGATCGGGTCGTGCTGGGCGACCAGCGTGATCCCGGTGCCGAGGCCGAGCCGCTCGGTGACCGCGGCGGCCTGGCCGAGGGCGACGAAGGGGTCCAGCGTCCGGCCGTACTCCGGGGGCAGCTCACCGCCCGCCGGGTACGGGGTCGTCCGTTCGACGGGGATGTGGGTGTGCTCGGGCAGGTACAGCCCGGCGAATCCGCGCTGCTCCAGCTCGCGGGCGAGCCGCGTCGGGGCGATCGTCCCGTCGGTGAGGAAGATCGTGGTGGCGATCCGCATGAGCCGCCTCTCGGTGGGGGTGGTGGTCCCGCTGCCTGCCGGGACCACCACCTTCCTACCGGGAAGAGCCCGCGGAGTCCATACCGACCGGTCGGACAGTCGCGCGCGAGGGGACCCGGGCGACCCGGGTGACCCGGGTGAACCGGGTGACCCGGGTGAACCGGGTGACCCGGGTGACCCGGGAAGCACCGCCGGGCGGGCCGGCCACCCGCGTCTCACTCGCCCGGCATCCGCGCCTCACTCGCCCCGCGTCCGCCGCAGCTCGATCCAGTACACGTCGTCCCCCGGCAGCAGATACCGCTCGAACTCGGCGTACCCGTGCTTCTCGGCGAACCGGAGCCCGTCCTCGTTGGCCGCCCAGGCGACCGTCTCGACGGTCCGGGCGCCCAGTTCGCGCGCCCGTTCCAGTCCGCGCTCGTGGATCGCGGCGCCGAAGCCCCGGCCCCGGTGGCCGGGGAGAACCCGGGCGATCACGGTGGCCGTGGCCGTCTCGTCGTCCTGGGGCGGCCGCACGGTCGAGCAGCCCACGAGGACACCGTCCGCGTACGCCACCTCCAGGTGGTTGCGCCCGACGCGCTCGCGTACGTCGTCGAGGGACAGGACGTGGGTCGGGATGATGGTGTTGTGGACGTACTGCCAGTCCCTGAGGGCGTCTTCGCCCTCCACGGCCTCGATACGAAGATCAGACATGACCTCAGACAACGCGTGTTCGGCACCCGAGGTCAAGCCCGAATCGGCGGGCCCGTCCTGCGGTGACCGTGTGAGGACCTTGTGAGACGTTGCGGAGAGTCGGGGCGACTGCCTGTGATCGGCGTCTCCCACGGCTGACGCATCCGCCATGAACAAGGCAAACTGGGCTCGTTGCACTGACGGTTCGGCAGGGGGACAGCGATGGACGGTGTACCGCGAGTACCGGAGCAGCAGGGCCCCGAGGAATCGGTGGCTCTGCGCTTCAGTGTGCTCGGCCCGGTGCGCGCCTGGCGTGGGGCGGAGCCTCTTCCCACCGGGTCCCCGCAGCAACGCGCTCTGCTGGCGGCGCTGTTGCTGCGCGAGGGCCGCACCGCCACGGCCGGTGAGCTGATCGACGCCCTGTGGGGCGCCGAACCTCCCTCGCAGGCGCTGGCGGCGGTCCGCACGTACGCGTCCCGGCTGCGGAAGGTGCTCAACCCCGGTGTCCTGATCAGCGAGTCCGGCGGCTACGCGATCCGTACGCCGGGCGAGGGAGCCCTCGACCTCGCCCTCGCGCAGGAGCTGGCGGCGGACGCCGAGAAGGCGAAGAGCAGCGGGGACCTGGCGCACGCGCGCGCCCTGCTCCGCAAGGCGCTGAGCCTGTGGGCCGGGGAACCGCTGGCCGGCATCCCCGGCCCCTACGCCGACACACAGCGCACCCGGCTCGACGAGTGGCGGCTGCAACTCCTGGAATCGCGCCTGGAGATGGACCTGGAGCAGGGCTGCCACGCGGAGGCCGTCTCCGAGCTGACCGCGCTCACCGCGGCGCACCCCCTGCGGGAGCGTCTGCGCGAGCTGCTGATGCTCGCCCTCTACCGGTCCGGCCGTCAGGCGGAAGCACTGGCCGTGTTCGCGGACACGCGGCGGCTGCTCGCCGACGAGCTCGGCGTCGACCCGCGCCCCGGCCTCCAGGAGCTCCAGCAGCGGATCCTCCAGGCCGACCCGGGGCTGGCCGAACCGTCCGCCCCGGCCGACGAGCCCGCCGCCACGCCCTTGCGCCCCGCGCAACTCCCCGCGACCGTCAGCGACTTCACCGGTCGCGGCGCCTTCGTGCAGGAGCTGAGCGAGGTGCTGGCCGCCGCCTCCTCCGACGAGGGCCGGGTCATGGCCGTCTCCGCGCTCGCCGGCATCGGCGGCGTCGGCAAGACGACCCTCGCCGTGCACGTCGCCCACCAGGCGCGCGGCGCATTCCCCGACGGGCAGCTGTACGTCGACCTCCAGGGCGCGGGCTCGCGGGCCGCCGAGCCGGAGACGGTGCTCGGCGCCTTCCTCCGCGCCCTCGGCACGGCGGACTCCGCGATCCCCGACTCCCTGGAGGAGCGGGCCGCGCTGTACCGCTCCACCCTGGACGGGCGCCGCGTCCTGGTCCTCCTGGACAACGCCCGTGACGCCGCGCAGGTGCGGCCGCTGCTCCCCGGCATGGAGGGGTGCGCGGCGCTGGTCACCTCGCGGGTACGGATGGTGGACCTGGCCGGGGCGCACCTCGTCGACCTGGACGTGATGTCCCCCGAGGAGGCCCTCCAGCTCTTCACGAGGATCGTCGGTGAGGAACGCGTCGCCTCCGAGCGCAAGGCGGCCCTCGACGTCGTCGCCGCGTGCGGCTTCCTCCCCCTCGCCATCCGCATCGCGGCGTCCCGCCTCGCGGCGCGGCGCACCTGGACGGTCTCCGTGCTCGCCGCGAAGCTCGCCGACGAGCGCCGCCGCCTCGACGAACTCCAGGCGGGCGACCTCGCCGTCAAGGCCACGTTCGAGCTCGGCTACGGCCAGCTGGAGCCGGCCCAGGCCCGCGCCTTCCGCCTCCTCGGCCTGGCCGACGGCCCGGACATGTCCCTGGCCGCGGCGGCCGCCGTACTGGACCTGCCGCCCGACGACACCGAGGACCTCCTGGAGTCCCTGGTCGACACGTCCCTCCTCGAATCCGCCGCCCCGGGCCGCTACCGCTACCACGACCTGGTCCGCCTCTACGCGCGTGCATGCGCGGAACGCGACGAACAACCGCCCACCGAACGCGACGCGGCGATGTCCCGCCTGCTGGATTTCTACCTGGCCACGGCGGCGGGGGTGTACGCGACAGAGCGTCCTGGCGACCGCCTGGTGGACCACCTGGAACCGACCGAGTACGCGGGCCTGCGCTTCACCGAGGGGGCGGCGGCCCTGGACTGGCTGTACAACGAGGCCGCGCCGCTGCTGGCATGTGTGCGCCAGTCCGCCGACACGGGCCGGCTGCGCCGCGCGGTCGACCTTCTCTGGGCGGCGAAGGACCTCACCGAGTCCGGCGCCAACTCCCACCAGTACGAGACGACCGCACGGGCGATGTGCGACGCCGCACGGGCCTCCGGCGACGTCCACGCCGAGGGCAGGGCCCGCACGACGCTCACCGATGTCCTCCTGGTCTCCGGCCGCATCGCCCAGGCGGAGGAGGAGGCGAGGCTTGCGATGAAACTGGCGGAGACTGCGGGAGACGACACCGCCACCAGCTGGGTCGCCAACAACCGAGGCCTCATCTGCCTCCACCAGGGACGGTACGCGGACAGCAAGCCCTTCTTCGACCAGGCCATCGAGGGTCTGCGTGCCGCGGGCAACCGCCCCTTCGAGGCGACCACCCTGTGCAATCTCTCCCGCGCCTACCTGGGGATGGGCAACGTCACGAAGGCGGTCGAGTTCGCCCAGCGGGGCGCCGCCGCACACGCGGAGTTCGGCCGGACGGTACGGCTCGCCAACGGTCACTTCGCGGTGGGCGTGGCTCTGACCAGTGCCGGTCGCCATTCCGAGGCCCTGGAACAGTTCTCCGATGCCCAGCGCATCTTCAGCGACCACAGGCAACGGCTCTGGGAGGGAGTGACCAACTTCCGGATCGCGGAGGTCCACCTGGCGGCCCATCGCCCCGGACAAGCCGCGCAACACGCCGAGCAAGCTCTGGCGCTGGGCTGCATCGGTGGTGATCGAATGCGAGGCAACGTCCTTACGCTTCTGGGGCAGGCCCTCGCCGTGCTCAGCCAGGCGGACCGGGCCAGGGCCTGCTGGCGCGACGCACTCGGCCTCTACGAGCAGAGCGGCTCCGTCGAGGCGGACAAGGTACGCGCACTGCTCGCACCCGCCACGGCAGCCTGAACGACTCTCTGCCGCCAAGCGGCCGCGGACGTTCAGCATTCGTTTATCTCGACACGGCACTCTCTTACCTGTCACACCGTCGCGTCGGGGGGCAGGCGGTCTGACCAGGAGCCCGACCGGTTACTGTGCGGCTCCGAACGCCCGTCCAGCGGCCCTCGGGGGAGCTTCTGGGCGGGCGTTCCTCACTCGTCACGCAATCAGAGGAGATCGAGCCATGAGCAGCGAGAAGCAGCACCCCGAGGCCACGGCGCAGGACAACGCCATGCCCACCCCGCCGACCACGGACGAGGTCACCACCCTGGACAACGCCATGCCCGCGCCACCCGCGCTGGACAACGCCATGCCCGGTGAGCCCGCCAAGGACACCATCAAGACCATGGACAACGCCATGCCCGCCCCGCCGGCGCTGGACCTCGGCGGCAAGTAGACCCGCATCCCGACGGGGATCGGCCGCGGCGGCGCGGAGGGGGAGCCGCCGCGGCCGAGGCCTGTCCGATGCGTCTACCGGTGTCACGCATTGCCGTTCGGAAGTCCCCTCCCCCGACAGGAGCCGTAATGACCCGAGCCAAGAAGATCCTCGCCACGCTGGCCCTCGTACTCGGCGCCGCCACCGCCGCGACGACCCCGGCCCTGGCGGACAACAGCATGCCCACCAGCCCCCAGGGCAGCGTCACCACCCCTGCGGACACCAACACTGTCTGACGCGGCACCTCACGACGGGGCCGAGCCGACCGCTCGGTCCCGTCGCCGTGCCCGGCAGCGCGAGCGACGCGACGCCCGAGGCGCGCCGATCACGGCAGCCCACCTCACACGGGCATGACGGGCACGTCGTACGCCGGGATCCACTTGTCCCTCGTCAGCAACGTCATGCCCTCGGTCTGGGCCTGCGCGATCAGTATCCGGTCGAAGGGATCCCGATGGTGTCCGGGCAGGCGCCCCGCCCGGACACCGTGCCCGGCCGTGACGGGCAGACCGGTGAACTGGCTGTCCCGCACCCGTTCGGCCAGGTCCTCGGGACCGGCGAGCTTTCCCAGGGACTGCTTGATGGCGATCTCCCACGCGGACACCGCGCTCACATGGACACCGGGCTCGGTGTCGAGGAGGTCCTTCACCTCACCGGACAGCTCCGGGGAGTCGTCGAGCCACCACAGGACCACATGGGTATCCAGCAAGAGCCTCATCAGCGCATCCCGAAGGCGTCGGCGATGTCGTCGGGCAGCTCGTCGAAGTCGTCCGGGATGTGAATCCGCCCCCGCAGCGACCCACGTCCGGTCCGCTTCACCTTGGGCCGCAGTGGCACCACCTTGGCGACCGGCTCGCCCGCCTTGCTGATCACGACTTCCTCGCCCGTCGCAACCTGCTCCAGGATGCGGGAGAAGTGCGTTTTGGCCTCATGAACGTTGTACTGCCGAGCTGCTTCCATCACGACCTCACGGTGCTGAGTGTTTTCTCAGAGTGGACTAAGCACTGGACTAAGTTTAGCCGAACCGCACGGTTCGTGGCTCTGGACACTGCGGGGCGGTTCCGGGGGTGGGGCGGGCAGGTAGGGGCGAGTGAGCGGTACGTGGGTGACGTCGACCCGGAAGTTCGCGGCGGCCTCGCGGGCGTACGGGCTGCGGGGGCGGGGCGGCGGTCCCGGTGGCGGGGCGAGCCGGTGCGGGCGGGGCGCCCGGTGCCGGGGGCGGGCGGCGCGGCGGCGGCCGGTGCCGGGCAGCGCGGCCGTGAGCAGCAGCGTGAGCAGGCGCCTCACGCCTCACCCACCTCGCACCAGACGGTCTTCGAGGCGCTCCCCTGCACCACACCCCACCGCAGCGTCACCGCGTCCAGGAGCATCAGGCCCCGCCCGGACTCGTCGTCGGGGGCGGCGTCCAGAAGGACGGGCAGGACGCGGGGGTCGGGGTCCGTGACCTCGACCCGGGTCCGGCCGTCCGCACCCCGCTCCACCCGTACGCGAACGGGGGTCCCGTCGCCGACGTGCCGGATGACGTTGCCGACCAACCCACTTACGCAGAGCCGCACTTCCGGGCACGGCTCACCGAGGTGCGCCCGTACGGCATCCCGCAGCTCGGCCACGGCTTCCGGGACGGCCAGCACCTCGACGTCCAGGGGGCGGGCGGCGAGGGGTGGGGGGGATCGCTGGGGGCATGAGGGGCGCCTTTCGTCCACGCACCTCACGTTCGGGTGCGCTCCGTGTCGAATCAGTCACAGAGTGGCGCCGGTCGGCCTACCGTAGAAGGGGTTCGGGCTCCCGGCCCCGGACTGTGGAACTGGCCCCGGCACGTGTGGAATCGGCGGTACGCGATGGTGCGGCGCAAGGACATCGACGGCTCGGAGAGCGTCCCCTGCTTCTACGGCAAGGAGCTCCGCTGGAAGCGGGAGGAGGCGGGGCTGACGCTGCTGCAGCTCGTCGAGGGCAGCTTCTACGGACAGAGCCACCTCAGCGAGATCGAGCGCGGCGAGCGCCGGATGCCGCGCGACCTCGCGGAACACGTGGACCGGGTGCTGAAGACCGACGGCTTCTTCGGACGCCGCTGCGAGGAGGTCCGCAAGGCCCGACGGGCCGGGCACGCCTGGTACTTCGAGAAGGTGCTGGAGGCGGAGAAGCACGCCGAGGTCATCGAGGAGTGGTGCCCGACCCTCATCCCCGGGCTGCTGCAGACCGGGGCGTACGCGGAAGCCGTCGTCCGGGCCACGCACCCCCTCGAACCGCAGGAGAAGACCGACGCCAAGGTGACCGCCCGCCTCGCACGGGCCCACCTCTTCGACGAGGACCACACGAAGCCCGAGTACTGGGTGATCCTGCACGAGTCGCTGCTACGTCACCCGATCCTCTCGCCGGAGGCGATGGCCGAACAGCTCGGCCACATCGCCGCGCTGGCCCGGCGGCACCGGATCACTCCACAGGTGCTTCCGTGGAATTGCGGGGCGCATCCCTTCATGCTCGGCACCGCGATGGTCATGACCCTCACTGACGCGCCGCCACTGGTATACACGGAGTCCCTGCACACCGGTGACACCATCGACGATCCGGCCCTCGTGAAGGACTACCGAAGGTCGTACGATCGGCTCAGGGCCGCCGCTCTGCCGCCGGAGGCGTCCCTCGCCATGATCGAGGAAGCGGCTGAGGACTATCGAAATGGCAAGCAGCGCCTTTGACTTGACCTCCGCCCACTGGCGGAAGAGCAGCTACAGCAACGGCAGTGGCGGCAACTGCGTCGAGGTAGCCGCCGACTTCCCCGGCGCCGCCCTCTGGCGCAAGAGCAGCCACAGCAACGGCGACGGCGGCGACTGCGTCGAGGTCGCCGCCGGTCTCCCCGGCGTCGTGCCCGTCCGGGACTCCAAGGTGCCCGGTGGGCCCGTGCTGGTGGTGCGGGCTGACGCCTGGGCCGTGTTCGTCGCGGACGTGAGGCGTTGACCCGTCGCCCCGCTCCGCTTCGCGGTTCTCTCACCGGCTGACGCTGGCGCACGGAAGAGCCAGATGTCGCATGCGTTGAACCCATGTCGCACATGCGTCTAACATGTGCGACATGGAGAGTGACGAGCGCGAGGTCAAGATCACTGTGCGTGATCTGCAACGCAACGCCGCCGCAGTCATCAAGCGGCTTGAGCACGGTGAGACGATCACCGTCACCCGTCATGGACGAACCGTCGCCCGGATAGTCCCCCCGGACCCCGCCGAGGAAGCGATCAATCAGGCCGTCGCCGACGGCCTGATCGACCTCACGGAGCTTTCCCGAGCCCGTACCGCAGCCCAGACCGCGCGCATCAAGACGACACCGCCGGCCCCTGGGGAGAGTTCGCCGAGCCAGGCACTGGCCGAACTGCGAGACGAGGACGCGGACCGCTGATGCGCTTCATCTACCTGGACACTTCCGCCGCTCTCAAGCTCTTCAAGCCCGAGCAGGAGACGGCGGCCCTCAAGGCATGGCTGTCGACCGAAGGTTCGGCCACGGTGCTGACCTGCGATCTCACCCGTACCGAGGTCCGACGAGCCCTGCATGCGAGCGGCGCGACCCCGGAGACTTTCGCGGAGGCCGAGGACTGGCTGGACGAAAGCGCGCTCATCCGTACTCCGGCGACGCTCTTCGACCGCGCCGGGCAATTGTGCCCCGGTACGCGTCTGCGCTCCCTCGACGCGCTTCACCTCGCCGCCGCGAGGGGGCTGGGGCAGGCTCTCATCGCCTTCGTGGCCTACGACAAACGGCTCGTCGAGTCCGCGCAGACGCTGGGCATACCCGCGAAGAGCCCCGGTTCTCCCTGACGCCCGCGCGCCGAGCCGTTCCGGGTCACGTCCGTGGAGTCTCGGGGAGAGCGGCCGTGCCACGCGTCGCCTCGTCGCGTGGCAGGGCTCCCCCACCCGGCGTAGCGTCGTGATCGAGAGCTGTGAGGAGGCCACCTATGGTCCGCAAAGTGGTCGCGGCCGTACTTGCGCTCATCGGAGCGGCGGCCGCCGTCTGGAGCCCCTTCCGTGCCTGGTACGACGGCCGTCACGGGCGGTTCTACCGCCTCGGTGAACTCTTCTCGGGCGGCGGAGTCACCAACGCGCGCGCCGAGTTGTTCGCCTCGCTGTTCCTGCCGTTCCTCGTGGCCGCGGCCCTCGCGGTCATCGGCGTCCTGCTGCGGTCGCGGCTGCTGCTCGTGCTGGGTGGACTGATCACCCTCGCCTTCGCCGTCCTGTGGATGATCCGCGTCGGGCAGGCCGAGGGCGGGCTGACCGCCAACGTGAACGGCACCGGTCTGGGCATCGGCACCGCCGCGGCACTCGGCGGTGGCGCGCTGATGCTGATCTCCGCCGCCATGATGGGCGCACGCGGGCCCGGGCGGGGACAGCGGCTCGAGGATCGCGAGGACTATCCGCAACGGCAGGCCGAGGCACAGGGAGTACCGGGAGCGCGGGGTTACGAGGGCGAGGGAGGGTACGAGGCCGGGCATACCGCGCCCCTGCCGCCCACCTCGTCCGAGAGCCCGTACGGGCAGCCGCACCCCCGCGAACAGCAGGGGCGGGGGACGGAGCCGGAGCCCGGGGCGGAAGCCTGGCACCGAGGCCGGGGCCGGGAGGACGAGCCGTCCGGGCAGCCCCGGCAGGACGCCTGGGAGCCGCAGGGCGACTGGGAGCGCAACGGATACTCCGGGCCCCCGCTGGACCGGCCGGCCCAGGGCGGCGAGCAGGCAGGCGCTCAGCCCGGGCAGACGCAGCCGCGGGGACCGCGGGCGACCTCGGGCCGGCCGCCCGTTCCGGACCGGCCGGGGCCGGAGGCCCGGCGGCGCCCGCCGGCTCCGCCCGCCCGTGAGCCCGGTCGGCGGCCGTCCGCCCAGGACGAGGACGCATCAGGCCCCGCCTGGCACCGGGAGCCCCAGCCGACGCGCGAGGCCCCGCCCAGGGACGACCAGCGCTGACCGGCCGGCGACGACCGGAGGGAACGCGGCCCGCTCAGTTCGTGCGGGCCGTTCCCGTGCCCTTCTCCGCGTCCAGCGCGTACACGCAGCGGTCCTTGCTGCACGCGTACACCACGCCGTCGGTGACGACGGGCGCCCCGGTGATCTCGCCGCCGGTGGCGAGCTTCCAGCGGAGGCGGCCGTCGTCGGCCTTCAGCGTGTAGAGCAGGTGGTCCGTGGAGCCGAAGTGGATGCGGCCCTCGGCGACCGCGGGCGCGCCCACGATGTCGCCGCCCGCCTGGAAGCGCCACTTCGGGGTGCCGGTGACCGCGTCGAGCGTGTAGAGCCCCTTGCCGCTGCCCACGTGGACGTGGCCCGCGGCGACCAGGACCGGCTCGATCGAGGCGCGGGCCTCCGTGGCGATGCGCCAGCGGTCGCGGCCGTCGGTCGCGTCGAGGGCGTAGACCGTGCCGAGGTAGTCGGCGAGGTAGACGCCGCCGCCGGTGACCGCCGGGCCCGGGACGAAGGCGGGCGGGCACAGGAAGACCGCCGGGGCCTCGAAGTGCCAGCGCACGTGCCCGGTCGCCACGTCCACGGCGAGCACGCGGGTGCCCGCGGAGACGTACACGTGGCCGTCGGGACCCGGGGTCAGGCGGACCGGGACGCCGCCGCAGGACGCCGCGTCGCCGATGGGGTACGACCAGCGCTCCTCGCCGGTGCGGGCCTCCAGGGCGCGCAGCCGGGCGTCCTTCCACACGTACACCGTGCCGTCGTGGACGGCCGGGCCCGCCTCGGCGGACTCGAAGTCGGTCTGCGCGCCGGTGATCTCCCACAGCTTCTGGCCGTTGGCCGCCTCCCACGCCTGGACGCCGCCGCCGCGGGTGCCGGTGACGACGGTGCCCCGGTCAGCCTTGAGGGAGTACACCCAGGCGTCCGTGGACAGCCGCCACAGGTCGCCGCCCTCGCGGGCTTCGAGGGCGAAGAGGGTGGGGCCGTCGGAGGCGTGGATACGGCCGTCGGCGACCGCCATCGACCAGGCGACGTCCCGCGTCTTGAAGCGGCGCCGGCCGGTCGCCACGTCCAGCGCGTGGACCTCGAAGGACGTGACGTAGACCAGGTCGCCGGCGACCGCCGGCGTCCCCCACACGTCGTTCGACATGCGGAACCGCCAGGGCCGCCAGCCGCTCGCGGGCTCCGGGGGCGCGATGGGCGGGGCGACGGCGGGCGCCTGGTCGGCGCCGTTGACGCCCGGCCGGGGCCGGGACCAGGAGGCGGCCAGGCCGGCCTCGGGGGGAGGCGCCTTCACGGCGGCGGCGCGGGCGTCGGCGACGCGCGGGCCGGGGCCGATGGGCACCTGCGCCCCGGCGAGCCGCACCGGGCCGGAGTCGGGCGCGCCGACGACGGCGGGTGCGCGGGAGGGCTGCGGCGGGAACGCGGCCGCGTGTCCTCCGCCGCTGCCGTGCCCGCCGGCGTGACCGTGGCCGTGGCTGCCCGGTCCGGGGGCGGGCTTCGGGGCGGGACGGCCGCCGCGGCGTGTCTCGATCAGGCCGACCGCCCGCTCCGGCAGCCACGCCGACGCCGTACCGCTGTCGTCGGAGCCTGAGCCGAAGAGGTGGGGTGCCAGCTGGGACTGGAGGTCGGCCGGGTTGGGACGGCCGGTCGCCTCCATCTGCATGCACGACTCGATCAGCGGCCGCAGCTCGTCGGGCAGCCCCGTCAGGTCCGGGCCCTCCCGCAGCAGCATGAAGACCGTCTCGACCGGGTTGGCGCCGTGGAAGGGGGCGTGCCCCGTCGCCGCGAAGACCAGCATCGACCCGAGCGAGAAGACGTCGCTCGCGCCGGTCACGCTGCGGGAGTCCTTCGCCTGCTCGGGCGACATGTAGGCGGGCGTGCCGACGGCCACGTTCGTCATGGTCAGCCGGGTGTTGGAGACGCCGGAGGCGATGCCGAAGTCGATGACGCGGGGCCCGTCCTCGACGACGAGGACGTTCGACGGCTTGAGGTCGCGGTGGACGAGACCGGCGCCGTGGATGGACTGCAGGGCCTCGGCGACGCCCGCCGCCAGCCAGCGCACCGCCTGGGCCGGGAGCGGCCCGCACTCGTTCACTATTTCCTCGAGCGAGGGGGCGGGCACGTACGCGGTCGCGAGCCACGGCACGGCCGCGCGCGGGTCGGCGTCGACCACGGCCGCCGTGTAGAAGCCGGACACGGCCCGCGCCGCCTCGACCTCGCGGGTGAAGCGGACCCGGAACAGCTGGTCCTCGGCGAGTTCCGTCCTGACCGTCTTGATCGCGACGCGCCGGCCGGACGCCGAGCGCGCGAGATAGACCAGCCCCATGCCGCCGGCACCCAGCCGCCCCAGCACCTCGAACGGCCCGATCCGCCGCGGATCGTGCTGCGTCAGCTGATCCACCACTTGCCTGCCACCTCCCCGTACGGGCCGCGTCGCCCACGCATGGACGCGGCCACGTGCAGCGTCTCACCACCGCCCCGCCCAGGCGGCACGCACCCTGATTCTTCCTTTCCTTCGCACCGGTGGCTAACCAGGGGCCGGAACGGGGTGTCCTGGGACAAAACAGGTGATAACTTCACCGTTCGATGACCGCGAACGACGCTCCTTGACTGTCCGTGACCACGGCCACACGCCCGTACGACGCCTCGAAGGGCGGAGCCAGTACGCGGCCGCCGAGCCGGGAGACCGTGGAGAGCGCCGTCTCACATTCCGGTACGCCGAAGTGGACGAGGAAGTGGGGCGGCATCTCGGCCGGGTAGAGGTCGGACACCGGGACCCGGCCGAAGTCGGGCGTCGCGTCCGGGCCGAACAGGGCGTCGTGGAACAGCCCGCCGTAGAAGCGGTCGACGAGCGCCGTGTCCCGTGCGTACAGCTCCGCCCAGCAGAACGCGGAACGCTCGTGCCGGCGGCCGAAGCCGGGATGGCTCCCGCCCTGCCACAGACCGAAGACGGCACCCTCGGGGTCGGCGGCGAGCGCCATCGTGCCGAGCCCGTCGATCGGCGTCGGATGGGTGATCACCTGGCCGCCCGCGGCGGTGATCCGGCGGATGAGCGCGGCGGGGTCGGGGGCGGCGAAGTACACCGTCCACACGGTGGGCATCCGGCCGTCCCGCTTGGGCGCGAGACCGGCCACGGGGCGGCCGTCCCTCCACGCCGGTACGTAGGGGCCGTACGGGTCGCCCAGATGGATGCCGCCGCCGTCCCCGCCGGCCCGGTCCTCGCCGCGGTCCCCGGCCCGGTCCTGGCCGCGGTCGCCGCCGTCGCCGCCTGTGTCGAAGGTCCAGCCGAAGAGTTCGCCGTAGAAGCGCTTGCCCGCCTCGACGTCGGGCAGCTGGGCGTCGGCCCAGCAGGGGACGCCCTCCGCGTAGGCGGCGGGGGGCGCGGCGGCCGCAGGCCCCGGGGGCGGCGGGCCGGTGGGTGCCGGGTCACCGGTCGACGGACCGGTGGGTGTCGGGTCGCTGGGTGCCGGGGAGTCGGCCATGGGGCCAAGCTAACGGCGTTCCGCACTCCGCGCTCGCCGAGCGAAAGCCGGGCGGACGCGAGGTCTTCGCGTGGGCTTTTCCGGGGAGATCCCGCAGTGGTGCGAAAGGCGGCATTCGCGGCGCGAAAGACTCGCGTACGGGGTCTTCCTCGCCGGGCACAATGGGGCCGTTCCCCATTTGCAGTCGGCCGAATCGCGCTCCCCTCACCCGTCGGTAAGCTGACGACATGACAGGACAAGTGCGTACCGTTGACGGCCGTGTGGCCGGACGACGTGGGCAGGCGACCAGGCAGAAGCTGCTCGACTGCCTCAGCGACATGCTCAGCTCGTCGCCCTATCGCGACGTCAAAGTCATTGATGTCGCCCGGAAGGCGGGCACTTCACCCGCGACCTTCTATCAGTACTTTCCGGACGTCGAAGGCGCCGTCCTGGAGATCGCGGAGCAAATGGCCGCCGAGGGCGCCGGGTTGGCGGAGCTGCTCGAAGGCCGCTCCTGGGTCGGCAAGGCGGGCTGGCAGACCGCGCAGGAACTCGTGGACGGATTCCTGGAGTTCTGGCGCAACAACGACGCCATTCTCCGGGTGGTGGATCTGGGGGCCGCCGAGGGCGACAAGCGGTTCTACAAACTCCGCATGAAGATCCTGAATTCGGTGAACAGCTCCCTTTCGGACTCGGTCGCCGAGCTCCAGGCCAAGGGCAAGGTCGACAAGGACGTGAATCCGGCGGCGATGGCCGGTTCCCTCGTCGCGATGCTCGCCGCCGTGGCCTCGCACCAGCGGGGTTTCCAGTCGTGGGGTGTCAAGCAGGCCGAACTGAGGCCGAGTCTCGCCCTGTTGGTCCATCTGGGCGTCACGGGCAAGAAGCCGACGCGATAGCGCGCCCCTTTCCCTCCTTTCTCCTCACACCCTCCCTGCATTCGCTTCTCCCTTTCCTGTCAGTCCTGTCGGTCCTGTCACGCGGGCGGCCGTCCACTCCGGTGGGCTGCCGCCCGCGGCGCTGTACGGGGCGCCGCGCGGGGCGATACTCACAGGCATGGGAACCGATCTTCACGAGCTGCTCAGGACGTTGCGGGTCTGGGACACGGAGCTGCCCGGGTTCGACCCGGGTGCCGCACCCGCGGAGCCGCTGGAGCTGTTCACGCGGTGGCTCGCCGAGGCCGCCGCGGCGGGGCAGACCGAGCCGCACACCATGTCGCTGGCGACGGTCGACGAGGCCGGGCTGCCCGACGTCCGCACGGTGATGCTGCACGGGGCCGACGCGGACGGCTGGTCGTTCGCGACGCACGCGGGCAGCCGCAAGGGCCGCCAGCTCGCCGCCCGCCCGCAGGCGGCCCTCGGCTTCTACTGGCCCGCCCAGGGGCGCCAGGTCCGTCTGCGCGGCCCGGTCACGGCGGCGCCGCCGCAGGAGGCGCAGGCCGATCTGCACGCCCGCTCGACCGGCGCGCTGGCCGCCGCCCTGGTCGGCCGGCAGAGCGAACGGCTCGGCTCCGCCGGGGAACTGGCGGACGCCTCGGAGGCCGCCTGGGAGCGGGCCCGGCGCGAGCCGGACGCCCCGGCGCCGAGCTGGACGCTCTACCGCCTGCGCCCCGACGAGGTGGAGTTCTTCCAGGGCGACGCCCGCCGCCGCCACGTACGCCTCGCCTACCGGCGCGCGGAACAGGGGTGGACCACCGGGCTGCTCTGGCCGTAGGGGGCGGGGGCCGGCCGGGCGGGGCCGCGAAGGAGCTAAGAAAGGCGCGGCTCCGGGTCCGAGGTGATCCGGGCGTGCAGGTGCACGTCGCGGAAGGCGTCCTGGCGGCCCTCCTCGAACATCGCCTCCCGCAGCGTCCCCTCGTACGGGAAACCGCACCGCTCCGCGACCCGGCAGGACGCCTCGTGGCCGAGGGCGTGGCCGAGCTCCAGGCGGTGCAGGGCGAGGCCGGTGAAGGCGAACCGGGCCGCGACGGCGAGGGCGCGGGTGGCGACGTGCCGGCCACGGGCCTCCGGGAGCACCCAGTAGCCGACGCGGGCGTAGCTCATGACGTGGTTGATCTCGTTGACGCCGATGTGGCCGAGCGTGGCACCGGTCTCGGCGTCCGTGATCCGGAACGAGGCGGACTCCCCGTTCGCGACGCTCTCCGCGCGCGAGCGCAGCGACTCACGGGCGGCATCGATGTCACGGACGGCCACGAGAGGCGTGTTCCAGCGCTGGAAGTCCGGGTCGGTCAGACCGCGCAGCCACGCGGCCACGTGAGCGTCGGACTCCGGGTCCCAGGCGCGCAGCCGCAGACCGTGGCCGTGGGGCTCGGGAAGGGGACGGGCGAGGGACATCTTCTGCGCGTCGGACATCCGTCCATTGAATCCCCTCCCGCCCCGGTGCTGTCGGCAGGGGTGGCCGCGGCCACACCGCCCGCGCCCGCGCGGGCGGGACACCGGCGGCACCCGCACACCCCGTCCGGGACGCCACCGGCCGCACACAACCGGTCGGCCACCGCACCGGGTCCGTCCACTCCCCTCACACCCGTGATCGATTCGCAACCGATTCCGGTCTTGACCGAGACCCATCAATGGAGGACGTGATTACGCTCGCGCTCATGGTCGACTCGACAGCTTCCCCGGCGCGCCGCTCGGTGCCGGCCCACGAAGACCGCCCCGTGTACGTCATCGGCGGCGGTCCCGGCGGGCTCGCCGCCGCGTACGCCCTGCGCGCCCGGGGCGTACGGGCCGTCGTGCTGGAGCGGTCGGAGCACGTCGGGGCGTCCTGGCGGCGGCACTACGCCCGGCTGCGGCTGCACACCACGAGACGGCTGTCCTCGCTGCCGGGGCTGCCGATGCCCCGCTCGTTCGGGCGGTGGGTGGCGCGGGACGACGTGGTCCGGTACCTGGAGAAGTACGTCGACCACCACGAGCTGGAGGTCGTCACCGGTGTCGAGGTGTCCCGGGTGGAGCGGTCCGGCGACGACTGGCTGCTGCGCGCCACCGGCGGCCGGGAGCTGACCGGCGCCGCCGTGGTCGTCGCCACCGGCTTCAACCACACGCCCCGCGTGCCCGACTGGCCCGGTCGCGACACCTACACCGGTGAGCTGACGCATGCCGCCGAGTACCGCGACGCCGGGCCGTACGCGGGCCGTGACGTGCTGGTCGTGGGCATCGGCAACACCGGCGCCGAGATCGCCGTCGACCTCGTCGAGGGCGGGGCCTCGCGGGTGCGGCTCGCGGTGCGCACGGCGCCGCACATCCTGCGCCGGTCCACCGCCGGGTGGGCGGCCCAGTACACCGGCATCCTGGTCCGCCGGCTGCCCGTCGGCCTCGTCGACCGGCTCGCGGGGCCGGTGGGCAGGGTCAGCGTCCCCGACCTGTCGGCGCACGGGCTGCCCCGGCCCGGCACCGGCCTCTACTCACGGGTCAGGGAGGGGGCGATCCCGGTGCAGGACGTCGGCCTGATCAAGGCGGTCCGCACGGGGCGGGTGGAGATCGTGGCCGCCGTCGAGGGCTTCGAGGGCGGTGAGGTCCTCCTCGCGGACGGGAGCCGCGTCGCCCCGGAGGCCGTCGTCGCGGCGACCGGCTACCGGCGAGCCCTGGAAGGACTCGTCGGTCACCTCGGCGTCCTGGACGGGCGCGGCCGGCCGGTCGTCCACGGCGGCCGCACCCCCAGGAGCGCGCCCGGCCTGTACTTCACCGGCTTCACCAACCCGATCAGCGGCATGCTCCGCGAACTCGCCCTCGACGCCGAGAAGATCGCGAAGGCGGTCACGCGGTCGCGCGCGAAGACGAGGGCGAAGTCGAAGGCGAAGACGGCGGCAAAGGCGAAGACGGGGGCGCAGGGGGAGGCCGGGTCCGGCGTCACCGCCGGGGCCGAGTAGCACCCACACCGCGTCAGGCCGTCGCGGGCACCGGCGTCAGGTTCCCCGCCGGGCGGCGGCGGATCACCAGCGCCATCAGCGCCGCCGCCGCACACAGCGCGCCCGAGGCGTACCAGACCACGTCGTACGAGCCGAAGGCGTCCCGGGCGACGCCGCCGAGGAAGGCGACGACGGCGGCGCCGACCTGGTGCGAGGCGAGGACCCAGCCGAAGACGATCGCGCTGTCCTCCCCGTAGTGCTCCCGGCACAGGGCCAGGGTGGGCGGGACGGTGGCGACCCAGTCGAGTCCGTAGAAGACGATGAAGAAGATCATCGGCGGGTGCACGGTCGGGTACAGCAGGACGGGCAGGAAGAGCAGCGAGACGCCGCGCAGGGCGTAGTACACGGCGAGCAGCCGGCGGGAGTCGAAGCGGTCCGTGAACCAGCCCGAGGCGACCGTGCCGACCACGTCGAAGACGCCGATGACCGCGAGGAGCGAGGCCGCCGCCGTGATCGGCATCCCGTGGTCGTGGGCGGCCGGCACGAAGTGGGTCTGGACGAGTCCGTTCGTCGAGGCGCCGCAGATCGCGAACGTCCCGGCGAGCAGCCAGAACGGGCCCGTGCGCACCGCCGACAGGAGCACCCGCACCGTCCGCCGGGCCGCGCCCGGCACCGGCGCGGGCTTGGCGACGTACTCGGTCGCCCCGTACGGCGTGAGGCCGACGTCCGCCGGGTGGTCCCGCAGCAGCAGCCAGACGAAGGGGACCACCGCGAGGGCGGCGAGGGAGACCGTGACCGCGGCCGGGCGCCAGTCGTGCTCCGAGACGATCCAGGAGAGCAGCGGCAGGAAGATCAGCTGCCCGGAGGCGGACGCCGCCGTGAGGATGCCGGTGACCAGGCCCCGCCGCTCGGTGAACCAGCGGTTGGTGACCGTCGCGGCGAAGGCGAGGGCCATGGAGCCGGAACCGAGGCCGACGAGCAGGCCCCAACACAGCATGAGCTGCCAGGGTGCGGTCATCCAGACGGTGGCTCCGGCACCGAGCGCGATCACCAGGAGGGCGACCGCGACGACCCGCCGGATGCCGAAGCGGTCCATCAGCGCGGCCGCGAACGGCGCCGTCAGCCCGTAGAGCGCCAGGTTGAGGGAGACGGCGGCGCCGATCGTGCCGCGCGACCAGGCGAACTCCTCGTGCAACGGGTCGATGAGCAGGCCCGGCAGCGAGCGGAAGGCCGCGGCGCCGATGATCGTCACGAAGGTCACGGCGGCGACGAACCAGGCACGGTGGACACGGGGGCCGCGGACGCGGGCGGGGCCGTCCGGCCGACGGGTGGCCGGACCGGAGTCCTCCGGGCCCCGGGTGGAGTCGATGGCGTCGCTTGTCTGGGTCACGCCTAGAGCTTCGGGCCCGCGGTCACGGCGGACGAGTGGCCGGAAGGACAGTGTTCGCTAGGATCAGGCCATGACCTCTGCCCCCGCCCCTCGCCGGCACCGCGTCGCCGTCCTCGCGATGGACGGCCTGCTCCCCTTCGAACTCGGCATCCCCCAGCGCATCTTCAACCGCGCCAGGGGCCCCGAGGGCCGCAGGCTGTACGAGGTCGTCACGTGCTCGGTCCGGCCGCCGGGCCCGGTCGCGACCGACGCCGACTTCTCGGTCCTCGTGGAGAACGGCCCGGAGGCGCTGGCCACTGCGGACACGGTCGTCGTCCCCGCCTCGTACGAGCTGGGCCCCGTGTACGACGAGGGCGTGCTCACCGGCGAACTGGCCGCCGCCCTGGCCCACATCAGGCCCGGCACCCGGCTGGCCGCGATCTGCACCGGGGGCTTCGTCCTCGCCGCCGCCGGATACCTCGACGGCCGCCCCGCGACCACGCACTGGGCCAGCGCCGCGCACTTCCAGCGGCTCTTCCCGACTGTCAGGGTCGACGCGGACGTGCTGTTCGTCGACGACGGGGACGTGCTGACCTCCGCCGGCGTGGCGGCCGGGATCGACCTGTGCCTGCACCTCGTACGGCGCGACCACGGCACCGCCGTCGCCAACGACGTCGCCCGGTGGACGGTCGTGCCGCCGCACCGGGACGGCGGGCAGGCGCAGTACATCCAGCGGCCCGTGCCGGAACCGCAGGTGGCGACGACGGCCGCGGCGCGCGCCTGGGCGCTGGACCGGCTCGCCGAGCCGGTCCAGCTGCGGGACATGGCCGCCCAGGAGTCGATGTCCGTACGGACGTTCACGCGCCGCTTCCGTGAGGAGGTCGGCGTCAGCCCTGGGCAGTGGCTCACCCGGCAGCGCGTCGACCGGGCCCGGCATCTGCTGGAGTCCAGCGACCTCTCGATCGACCAGGTGGCCCGGGAGGCCGGGTTCGGCACGGCCCAGTCGATGCGCCAGCATCTGCAGGCCGCTCTCGGGGTCACCCCGACGGTGTACCGGCGGACGTTCCGCACGAGGGGCGAGGGAGCGGACGGCCGGGCGGCGTGACGGAGGCCGTCCGCGAGGAGCCGCTCGCGCGACGGGCCGGAGACGGTCCGGCGGTCCGGCGGTCCGGCGGTCCGGCGAAGGAGGGTTCCGTCGCGTGACGGAAAACTGTCCACAGGCTGTGGACAGACGAGGGCGTCGGGTGGCGGCGCGCCTCCCCCAGTGCCGACTGCGCCCGGACGGAAGGTCCCCACCCCCGCCCCGGGCGCGGCGTCGCGCGCCGCCATCCGGCTCCGGCGCGTCCGCCTCGCCCTACCCCCCCGGCCGGGCGAGGAGCCGACGCCGAATCGCGACCCACACTCGCCGGGGGTCCCGTCACCGGAACCCTCGCCGTCCCCTCACGGCGAATCGCTGAACAACAGCGTGATCAAACGGATACTCGCCGTCAACACCCGATCGTGTGATTTGTCGCTTACTGACGTCTTTGCGGCCGCGCGCATGGAGGCATCACCCGGCGCATTCGGCTCTGGCCGGAACGCGGGGGCAGGGGGTTCGTGCACGCGTACCCGGGCGGGTGCCCCGGCGCACCGGAGGGCGGGCCGGACGGCACCGCGGCGCAGGGCGGGAGACGGGGCGCGGAGCGGACGCGGCGGAGGCGGCCCGGATCGACTCCGGGCCCGCCCGCACCGGTGGGCCCCGGTGCCCTCAGACCGCCGCCCGCGCCAGGTCCTCGAACGCCGTCGGCCCGCCCCGGTACGCCGTCGCCGGCGCGGGGGCGGGTGCCGGGGACCGGGAGGCGCAGCGGTCGAGCTCGCACCAGATGCTCTTGCCGGTGCCCTCGACGCTCCAGCCCCAGCGGTCGGCGAGCCCGTCGACCAGCTCCAGGCCGCGCCCGTTGGTCTCGTCGCCGTCCGCGTGCCGGGGGGCCGGGGGACGGGCGCTGGAGTCGGCCACCTCCAGGCGGACGGTGCCGGCGACGGCCTCCGCGGGACCCGGGGCGCCGGACGGGCCGGACGGGTCCGCGGCGTCGTCCCGTCCGCCGGGCAGCAGCAGCCGCAGCACGGCCGGGCAGCCCGTGTGGACCACGGCGTTGGTGACCAGCTCGGAGACGAGCAGGATCAACGTCTCGGCGAGCGGTTCATCGACTCCTATGCCGCATCCCACGAGCCTCGACCGCGCCCATCTGCGGGCTCGCCCCACCTCTGCGGGGTCGGGCCGGATCTCCAGCTGCACTTGAAGCACCTGCACCGCTCACACCATCCGAACCGGCGGACACATCGCCTCGCGCCTCACAAGGGCCACGAACGTGGCCATCGACTGCATGGCCAGACACAGGATCACGGAACGTGATCCCCTTACGGGACAGCATGGTTGACGTACAGTCACCCCAACAAGCGCTTCGGGCATATTCCAGCGCGAAGGAGTACGCATACGGCATACTGTGCGACGCTCGCCGCGGGGAGTCGAACAGGCAGTGGCGGAGGTTCGCCCTGCCCCGCGAGCGGCGCACATCGCCCGGCCCGGAGTCGCCTCGGGGGCGGCACCGGGATGGCTCGGCATCAGAACCACTCGCATCCCACACAAGGTACCCGAGCCGGACGCCGACTCCAGTCCGTGACAAGTCACGCGTAGGACACAACCCGGTATCAACGCTCTGTAATGACGGTGTGCCACGTTCCGTGACATCTCCTCCGCGGAGCCCTCGAACCGCGTGCGGAACGAGGGCTCCGGCGGGCATCACGGCGTCGGCCTCCCGGCCAACCCGCCTCCGTGGCGGGCGACTTGGGGCCGGGTCACTCCGGGACGGTGAAGTAGCGCGCGAACGCGCCGACGACCTCCTTCTCGCCGATGCGGCCGTCCGCGTCCGTGTCGAGGGAGGCGGCCGCCGCCGCGGCGACCTCCCCGGGCGCGCCCAGGGCCCGCAGGACGCGTGCGGTCTCGTCGACCGTGGCCGCGCCGTCCCCGTCGGTGTCCGCGACGGCGAGGGCCGCGTGCAGGAAGGGGCGGGCGATCTCGGCGAACCGGTCGGGGTTGTCGCGCAGCCGCTTCACCGCGCCGCCCACGAACTCGTCCCGGGTGATGCGCTGGTCGCCGTCGCGGTCCGCGATGCCGGCCATGCCCTGCCAGAACGCCTCGGCGCCGATGTACAGGGCCTGGCCCTTGTCGGACCGGGCCCTGACGCCGAACTCGGTGAGGACCGCCTTGGTCGCGGCGTTGAAGTCCTCCCGGTCGATGTAGCCGTTGCCGTCCTGGTCGAAGGTCGCGAACCGGGCGGCGATCCTCCGCTCGTACTCGGTGCTGACCATGGTGTCTTCGGACCGCCTTACCTCTGCGTCGGGTGCGTCTGGCACGGAGCGTACGACGTGGGAGGACCCGGCGGGGGCGGAAGGGGTGCCGTTCACGCGGAGAGGGGGCGCGACTCCTCGTCGAGGGCCGTGCCGACGTCCGGGTAGACGTCGAAGAGGCGGCGCACACCGAGGGCCGAGAGCACCCGGTTGACGTGGGAACCGTCCTCGGCGCCGCGTGCGGGGAGTATCAGCCGGAGCCGTCCCTGGCAGGAGCGGATGAGCCTGCGGGTGGCGATGAGGACGCCGACGCCGCTGGAGTCGCAGAAGAGGACTTCCGAGAGGTCGAGGACGAGGCTGTGCCGGCCGTCGGCCACCACGTCGTGCACGCGCTGCCGCACGGTCGGCGACGTCATGAGGTCCATCTCGCCGGAGACGCGCAGCACGGCCCACTCGCCCTGGTCGCCGTCGGTCACCTTGAGCGTTGTCACCGCCATGCCTCTCGCTCGCCGGAAACGGAAGCAGACCCTACGCTTCCTCGTGCGCGCCTTCCCAACCGCCCTTCCATGAAACACCGGACCTCCGACGCTGACGTGACGCTGTCGAGCCATTCCGATCGTGTTTCGGTCATATTCACCGGGACTTCAGTCCGAAGTAGGCAGTTCTGATCCGAATCGCACAGTGTGGGCGACCTGCGGAGGGAAGCTTTCCCTTACCACTCGCGGGCCTCCGGGGGGCGCACATTGACGCAAAGGGGCGTGCGATGGCCGAACTGCCCACTACATTCGACTGGACGACGGCACACCCACGGGCGCCCGGACGGGCCTGGACACGAACAGGGGCGAGGGGGCACGCACGCATGGCGGCGAAGGACGCTCCGGCCCGCTGGGACCGCAGGATGCAGCAGCGTCTGACCCGCGGCGAGGCGGCGGCCCTCGGCGAGCTCTACGACCGGTTCGCTTCGCTCGTGCACGGTCTCGCCCACCGGGTGCTCGACGACGAGCGGGCCGCCGACCGGATCACCCGCGAGGTCTTCGCCTACGTCTGGGAGAACCCCGGCGCCTACGACCCCGGGCAGGGCCCGCTGCGCTCCTGGGTCGCCACGCTGACGCACCGTCTCGCCGTGCGGCGGCTGCGGCAGACCGAGACGGCCGCGCTCGCCCGCGCCGAGGGGACCGGGCCGAGCGCGGCGGAGGAGCTGGAGCGCAAGGTGCGCAGCGCCTCGGTGGCCGCCCGCGCCGACTACATCGTCACGTCCATGCCCACGCCGCTGCGGGCCGCCCTGGAGCGCGCCTACTTCCAGCGCCGCGACTACCGGCAGACCGCGGCCGACCTGGGCATCACCGCCGAGGAGGCCCGCCGCCGGCTCCGCCTCGGACTCCAGCTGCTGTCCACGGCCCACGACACCGGCTCCCCGGAGACATCGTCCGAGCCCGGGGGTGCGCCGTGACCGACACCGGCCCGCCGTCCGCCACCGCCGCACCGGCCCCCGGGCCCCCGGCTCCCCCGTCCGCCGCACCCCTCGTACGGGAGCACCGCGTGCTGAAGTCGCTGCTCGGCGCGTGGGCGCTCGCCGCCTGCTCCGCCGAGGAGACGGCCGCGGTCGAGGAGCACCTGGGCGGCTGCGGCCCGTGCGCCGACGAGGCGCTGCGGCTGCGCGAGGCGGTCGGCCTGCTGCACCCGGCGGAGAGCCTCGACCTCGATCCGGCGCTGCGCACCCGGGTCCTCGAGGGCTGCCTCGACCGGCGTCCGCCGCGCATCCCGGTGCCCGGCTGGGCCGCCCCGTACGACGCGGAGGCCGCCCGCCTCGACGCGCTGCTGCAGGACATCGGCGACGCGGAGTGGCACGCGCCCGTACGGCTGCGCTGGTTCGACGGGGAGGAGCCGGCGAGCCGCCGCACGACCGTCGCCGGGGTCATCGCCCATCTGCTCGCGGTCGACGGCCTGGTCGCCCTCGCCCTGGGCCTCGACGACCCGCTGCGCGAGACGTCCGGGGACGGCACCCCGGGGCGTCGCACGGAGGCGTACTGGCGGGCCGCCGCCGTCCCGCCCACCCGCTCCGTCCGCGAGCCGTGGCGGGAGCAGAGCCATCTCCTGGTGCGGACGGCGTCGTTCGCGCGGGAGAGCGGCGCGCGGTCGGGCGGCGCGGGCGCCGGGGCACTCCCGGTGCCGTACGGGGACTTCGAACTGCCCCTGCGGGACGCGCTGCTGGACCGCGCCTTCGAGTGCTGGGTGCACGCGGGCGACATCGCGGAGGCGGTCGACTACCCGTACGAGCCGCCAGCGCCGCGCCATCTGCACCGGATGATCGACCTGGCGGCGCGGATGCTGCCCGCCTCGCTGGCGCGGCGGCGCCGAGCCGGGCTGGCCGGGCCGCCCGCGCACGGCGCCCGGCACCTGGTCACGGCCGGCGCGCCGGGGCGGAGCCTGCGGCTGGAGATCGAGGGCTCGGGCGGCGGGGAGTGGCTGATCCCGCTCGACTCGCCGGGGGCGGCCGCCTCCGCCGAGCACGAGGTCGCCCATGTCGCGCTGGACGGCGTCGAGTTCTGCCGGCTGGCCGCGGGGCACGTGTCGCCGCGTGAGGCGGCCGCCGGTCAGGACGGCGACCGCGAGGCGATCAGGGACGTGCTGTACGCGGCGGCGTCACTGAGCCGGATGTAGCCCCGGCCGCACGAGGGCGGGCGAGCGGGGGCTAGGCGAAGACGACCGTGCGGCGGCCGTTGAGCAGGATGCGGCGCTCGGCGTGCCACTTCACGGCGCGGGCGAGCGCCTGGCACTCGACGTCCCGGCCGATGGCGACGAGCTGGTCCGGGGTCACGCCGTGTCCGACGCGCTCGACCTCCTGCTCGATGATCGGGCCCTCGTCGAGGTCGGCGGTCACGTAGTGCGCGGTGGCGCCGATCAGCTTCACCCCGCGCGTGTGCGCCTGGTGGTACGGCTTCGCGCCCTTGAAGCTCGGCAGGAACGAGTGGTGGATGTTGATGATGCGGCCGTTGAGCTGCTTGCAGAGGTCGTCCGAGAGGACCTGCATGTAGCGGGCGAGGACGACCAGTTCGACGTCCTGGGCGCGGACCAGCTCCAGCAGCCGCGCCTCGGCCTCCGCCTTGGTGTCCTTGGTGACCGGGATGTGGTGGAACGGCACGTTGTACGACGCCACGAGCTCGGCGAAGTCGGTGTGGTTGGAGACCACGGCCGCGATGTCGACGGGCAGCGCGCCGATCCGGGCCCGGAAGAGCAGGTCGTTCAGGCAGTGGCCGAACCTGCTGACCATGAGGACGACCCGCATCCGGTCCTCGGCCCGGTGGATCTGCCAGTCCATGTGGAAGGAGTCGCCGATCGCCGCGAAGCTCGCCCGCAGCTTCTCCACGGTGACCGGGGCCTGGGCCGAGAAGTGGACGCGCATGAAGAACAGTCCGGTGTCGTGGTCGCCGAACTGCTGGCTGTCCTCGATGTTGCAGCCCGTCATGAAGAGGTAGCTCGACACGGCGTGCACGATCCCCTGCTTGTCCGGGCAGGAGAGCGTGAGGACGTACTGCTCGGCGGGCGCGTCGGCGCGGACGGACTGCTCGTTCATGCACGCCAGGGTCCCATACCGGGCCGGACCGGCACACGGCCGTCCGTCAGGCGGACCGCGTCACGATGCGCAGCACCTCGAGCGTGCTGGGCGGGGTGTCCGGGTTCTCGCCGTCGCCGGCCGCCATGCGCAGATGGGCGTCGCGCGCGGCACGGACCGCCTCCGGCCACGCCTGGTGGTCGAGGTACGCGGAGACGGGCGCGTCCGGCCCGACCTGGTGCATGATCCGCAGGACGCGGAGCACCGCGCTGTCGACGAGCGCCGCCTCCTGCGAGTCCCGGAAGATCGTCCCGACGTACTTCTCGGCGGACCAGTTGTCCAGCCAGGTGTCCTCGACCAGGCGGTACACGGCGTCGGTGACGTCCCCGTACCCGTCCACGCCGGCGAGCCAGACGTCCCGCTGGAAGACCGGGTCGGAGAGCATGTGCAGCGCGGAGCGCACATTGCTGCGCCAGCGCCACCACGGCATGTCGTTGAGTGGCATGCCGCCCATGGTGGATGAGCGACGCCCGCGACGGGAAGAGTTCTCCGTACCTTGCACGGTCACCGATCGTACGTTCCTCGCTCCCAGGGATCGCCCGGCCCCCGTAATTCACCTGTCCGTCACCTTCTGTTGGCCACTGGTCACGCACGGGTTGGGTCTGTGAAGGAAGGGTGCGGTCACATGACCGGCAGGCGACTCATCCGCAGGCTCCTCCCCGCCCTCGACCCCGCCGCCAGGGCCACCGCGCTGTCCGCGGGCGCCCTGGCGGCATGTGCGTCGCTCCTCACCGGGTGCGGGATCATCCCTGGTGTCACGGGGGGCACCGGGGACGATCCCGTCACCGTCATGACGTGGGCACCCGAGGGGACCGCCTCGACCAACGAACCCGGGATGCCCGCCATGGCCAAGGCGTACGCGCGCTGGGTGAACGCCCACGGCGGCCTGGGCGGACGCGAGCTGAAGGTGCTCACCTGCAACGACCACAACGACACCGTCGGCGCCGTCGCGTGCGCCCGGCGCGCGGTCGACGCGGACGTCGACGCGGTCGTCGGCTCCTACAGCCAGTACGGCCGCTCGTTCCTCGCCCCGATCAGCTCCGTCGGCATCCCCTACATCGGCGGGTACGGCGTCACGGACGACGAGTTCACCAACCCGCTCTCCTATCCGGTCAACGGCGGCCAGCCCTCCCTGCTCGCCGGTCTCGGCCATCAGCTCGGCCGGGCGTGCGGCCCCGTCACCCTGATCCGGCCCGACACCGTGGCAGGCGACCAGCTCCCGGTGCTGCTGAACGCGGGTCTGCGGTCCTCGGGGCACGCCGCCTCCGCCGACCTGCTGGCCCCGGACGACGCGACCGAGTACGGGGACCAGACGCAGCGGGCGCTGCGCGGGGCGACGTCCGAGCCCGGCAAGCGGGGCTGCGTGGTCACCGCGCTCGGCGACCGCACGGACACCTTCATGGACTCCTTCCGGCGTGCCCGCGAGGACTATCCGGAGGTGCGCACGGCGACCGTGCTGGGCAGCGTCGACCAGTCGGGGATCGACGCCGCCGGCGGCGCGGCCGGGCCGTACGAGGGGGCGTACGTCACCGGCTGGTACCCGGTGGCGAGCGACGCCCGCTGGAAGCCGATGCGCGAGGTGATCAAGAAGGAGGCCTTCAACGACAACCGGATCGACCCCGGGGACGCCGGGGTGCAGACCACGTACGTCGCGTACACCGTGCTGAAGGCGGTCGTCGAGTCGCTGGGCGGCGGCGAGGTCTCCGCCCGCACCATCCGCAAGGCACTCGACGAGGGCCTCGAGGTGCGCACGGGCGGCCTCACGCCGAAGCTCAGCTGGCGCTTCGAGAACCTGATCGCCGCCGTCGACTTCCCCCGGCTGATGAACGCCGACGTCACCTTCCAGGTCGTCCGCGACGGGCGGCTGGTGGCGGTGCGGCGCGGGTTCATCAACGTGTCGAAGACGCTGGAGGACGCGGACTGAGCGCCGCGCGCCGGGGCGGCGCGCCGGACCGGGCCGCGCGCCGGGGTCAGAGCTGGGTGGGCTGGCGCTGGGTCAGGCCGTACTTGGCCGCGATGGCGTTCCACAGCTTCGCGGCCTTGACCTTCTGCGCGCTCGCCGTGCCGCTGGCCTTGTTGCCCGCCGCGGTCTGGCCGGTGGTGCGGGCGTGCCCCTTCTTGCAGCCGTGCTTGCCTGCGGTCTGGTCGGCCCAGGCGGCGTAGTGGTTGTCCGCGGACGCGGAGGCCTTCCAGGCGCTGGTGAGCGCGGCGGTCAGCTCCGCGTGGGCGGGGAGCTTGTCGACCGAGAGCGTGGTGAGCCGGGTGACGAGGCCGCCGCGCTGCTCGGCGGCGTTGCGCAGGTCGGCGGCGGCCGTGCCGAGGTTCTTGCAGGCGCGGACATCGGTGACGGCGTTGACCACCGACTCGCGGCTGTTGTTGCTGTCGGCGAGGAGCTTGTCCAGCGCGACGGCCTGTTCCTTGGCCGGGTCGGCCGACGGCGACGCCGACTCCTCGGACGCGGGCGCGGTCGCCGACACCGTCGTGCTGTCGTCGTCCTGGTCGCCGTCGCCTCCGCCGCCACCGCTGAGCAGGGCGCCCGCGCCGATGCCGAGCACGGCTATGCCGACGCCCACGGCGGCTATCAGCGGGACGCGCGAACCGGTGCGGCCGCCGCGGCCGCCGCCGTCGGACGCGGAGCCGGTGCGCCGGGCGGCCCGGCCTCCGGGACCCTGCGGCGCGTACGGAGCCGGGGCGGGAGCGGCCTGCGCCTGTGCCTGGTCCGGGCCGGTGAAGCGGGGCATCTGCTGGGTGGCTCCGCCGGCGGGGCCGGAGCCGTCGCGGAAGAGGTTGTCGAACTCGGCGGGCGGCTGCCGGTCGTCCGGGCCGCCCGGCGCGGTGCCGTACGGCCGGCCCCCGCCCGGCTGCCCCGGCACCGGCGCCATGAACCGGGTCGCCTCGGCATCGGGGTGGGAGGCCGGGTGCGGCGCGTGGTCCGCGGTGTGCGGGAGCGGTCCCGCGGCGCCCTGCGGCCCCCGGCCGAGGTACTGGGTGGCGTCGGACGGCGTCTCGGGCGGCAGCGCTCCGGGGCCCACCGGCGGGATGTACTGGGTCGCCCCCTCGTCGGGCGCGGGGGGCACCGGCGGCAGGTACTGCGTCGCCCCTTCGGGCCCCCCCGCGGCGACCGGCGGGATGAACTGCGTGGCGCCCTCGTCGGCGGCCGGCGGCAGCGGCGCCGAGTGCGCGGGCGTATGCCCCGGCGCACCGGCTCCCGGGTGCGCCGGGTAGCCCCCGGGGGCGTAGGACGAGGGCTGTGCGCCCTCGGGCGGCAGCGGGCCGGCACCGCCGGTCTGCTGCGGCGGGTATCCGTAGCCGCCGCCCTGGCCGCCCTGACCGCCCCAGCCGTCCCCGGGCGTGCCCCAGCCGTACGCGGGCTGCGGGGCCTGCGCCGACGGGTCGGACCGCTCGGGCTGCTGCGGCTGTCCCGGCCCCCAGGGCTGACCCCAGGTCTGGCCGCCCGCCGGGACGGCGTGGCCGTCCGCCGGGCGGTCGCCCGCCGTGCCCGGCAGCAGGGGCGCACTGCCGTCGGAGGGCAGCACGATGCCTTCGCGCGCGGGCTGCGCCGAGGGCTCCTCGCCCTGTCCACTCTGCGTCACCGGGACTCCTACGAATGGGGGACCTTCGGAATCGTCGGCTCACGCTACCGGGTCCCCACGACCCCGTGCCACGCAGCACCGGAGGTGACGTCCCAGGACGCCGCCTCCGGTGACAGCGGTAACAGAACCGGCCCGCCGGGCGCTGTATAGGGCCCCTTTCCCTCACCGGCCTCCGGTTCGCCGCGCGTTCGGGCCGCGGCCACCTTCCGGACGCTCAAGGCCGGTGCGGGTTCCGGGCGTTCAGGCCGCCGCCTGGAGATCGAGACGTGCCCCGAACTCCCGTACCACCGGCTCCTCCCGGTAGGGCTGGAGCCGCTGCTGGAGGTCGTCGAGGTATTCGGCGCCCCGGTTGGACCGCAGCGTGCCGAGGAGTTCGACGGCCCGCAGACCGGTGTGGCAGGCCTGCTCGACCTCGCGCTGCTGCACCTGGGCCGTGGCGAGCAGGACGTAGCCGATGGCCCGCCGCCTGGCCCGCGAGGCGGGGTGCCCGGCCAGGGACTCCTCCGCGCTGCGTGCGGCCGCCTGCGCCTGTCCGAGGTCCCGGTGGCAGTGCGCCAACTCGTCGGCCAGATAGGCGTGGTCGAAGTGCGCGATCCACACCGGGTCGTCGCCGGCGGCCGGGTCGGCCGCCTCCAGGGCCGTGAGCGCGCGCCCGGACGCGGCCTGGGCGGCCCGCGCGTCGCCCAGCAGGGCGTGCCCGCGCGCCTCGGCGGCGTGGAACATCGACTCCGCGCGCGGCGTCGCGCGCCCTCGCGCTCCTTCCTGCGCCGCGCGCGCCAACTGCGCGATCTCCCGCGGGTTCCCGAGCTGCGCGGCCAGGTGACTCATGGACGCGGCGAGCACGTACCCGCCGTACGCGCGGTCCCCGGCCGCCTGGGCCAGCCGCAGCGCCTGGATGTAGTACCGCTGGGCGAGACCGGGCTGCCCGGTGTCGACGGCCATGTAGCCCGCGAGCTCCGTCAGCCGGGAGACCGCCGCGAACAGCTCGCGGCCCACGGCCTCCCGGTACGAGCCGGCCAGCAGCCCGGAGACGACGCTGTTGAGGTAGTGCACGACGACGGGCCGGACGTGCCCGCTGCCGTACTGGTGGTCGAGGTCGACCAGGGCCTGGGTCATCGCGCGGACGGCCGCCACGTCCGACAGCCCGACCCGTGGGCCGCCGGCCCGCGAGACCTGGGTGTCCGGCGCGGAGATCAGCCAGTCGCGGCTGGGCTCGACCAGCGCGGAGGCGGCGACGGAGGAGCCGGACAGGAAGTCCCGGCGGCCTACGTCGCTGCGCCACAGCTCGCAGACCTGTTCGATGGCGCCCAGCACGGTCGGCGAGAACTGCAGCCCGACGCCCGAGGCGAGGTTCTTGCCGTTGGCCATGCCGATCTCGTCGATCGTGACCGTACGGCCGAGCTTGCGGCCGAGCGCCTCGGCGATGATCGCCGGCGCCCGTCCGCGCGGCTGCTGTCCGCGCAGCCAGCGCGCCACGGACGTCTTGTCGTAGCGCAGGTCGAGGCCGTGCTCCGCGCCGCACATGTTGACCCGGCGGGCCAGTCCGGCGTTCGAGCAGCCCGCTTCCTGGATGAGCGCCTGCAGCCGTTCGTTCGGCTGCCGCGCGACGAGAGGCCTTGCGGCCATGACGTACCCCCTGTGGCTGCGGTGCCTGCCCACGCACCGGGTTGTCGGTTCTCAGCGGCTCGGCGGACGGATCCGCGCACGCGGCCGGGAGGTTCCGGAGGACGATCCGGAAGATCCGGCCTCGGAGATCAATGCCCCGCGGACATACCGACAATGCGAGACATGTGAGGATTGCCGGGGTGAAGGCGGATGCCCGGCCCCTCACCCTGGTTACCCGCCCCCGAGCCCGTTCCTCCCGCGCGCCCCCGCCCATGCACCCATGCGCCCCGGCCGGGGAAACGGTGCTCCTCCCCCGCGCGCGCAGGCCCCACGTGCCCGTCCGCCCCGGTGCCGCACTTCGGCGGACGCCGCCGTCCGGACGAAGGGGCGCGGCCGTAACCCGAGTTGACGGCAGTAGTTGTGTTCATCGTGGAAGAGACGATCGCAGGCACCGAGACAGGCACCGAGACCGCCCGAATCCCCACGCAGCGGGGCGAATCACTGATGGACGCCGCTGTGCGCTATACCGAGGAACGCCACTGGGACGTGTTCCCCGGCACCTGGCTCGAGGCCGTCGACGGGGTGCCGCGCTGCTCCTGCGGCGAGCCCGCGTGCCCGCTGCCGGGGGCGCACGCGGCGCGCGAGGACTGGGCGACACAGGCGACGGGCAGTGCGACCGCCGCCCGCCGGCTCTGGTCGGCGCAGCCGACGGCGTCGGTCCTGCTGCCGACGGGGCGGACGTTCGACGCGCTCGACGTGCCCGAGACCTCCGGGTTCCTCGCTCTCGCCCGGATGGAGCGCATGGGGCTGACCCTCGGACCGGTCACCTGCACTCCGGACGGGCGCATGCGGTTCTTCGTGCTCCCCGGCGCCGCGGCGAAGATCCCGGAGCTGGTACGGAAGCTGGGCTGGCCGCTCGCCTCCCTCGGCCTCGTCGTGCTCGGCGAGGGCGCGTACGTGGCGGCGCCGCCCACCCGGTACGGCTCGCGGGGTGCCGTCCAGTGGGCCTGCCGCCCCACTCCCGCGAACCGCTGGCTGCCCGACGCGGAGGAGCTGATCTCCCCCCTCGCCTACGCCTGCGGGCGGGACAACCGGCGCTGAGCCCGCGGCCGCGGGGCGGGCGGACCGGGGCGTGTCCCGGGGCCGAGGGCGCACCCCCGGCCCCGGGCCTCAGCCCTTGAACACGTCGTCCAGGAAGGGCTCGATCGCCGTGCGCCAGGCGTCCGGCTGGTCGTAGTGGACGAGGTGGCCGGCGTCGGCCACCTCCGCGTACCGGCCGTGCGGGAGGACACGGACCATCTCCTGGGACTCGGCGCGGCCGAGCTGGCCGTCGAGGCCGCGGACGACCAGGGCGGGGCAGCGGACCTGGGCCAGCTCCTCCCAGTGGGCGTCGTAGACCCATGTCTCGCGGGAGGTGAGCATCTGCTCGGGTTCGAAGACGGGGCGCCAGCCGTCGGCGGACTCGGCCATCACCTCGGCGTAGAACTCGCCGCGGGCCGGGTTGGGGCGCTCCACCCAGGGGTCGTCCTCACCGAACCACTTGCGTACGTCGGCGAGGGTGGCGAACGGCACCGGCCACGCCTCGAACCAGTCCTCCCACTCGCGCTGCGAGGCGGCCCCGAGCGCCGAGGCCCGCATGTCACAGATGATCAGACCGCGCACCAGGTCGGGGCGTTTGGCGGCGAGCTGCCAGGCGGTCAGCGCGCCCATCGCGTGGCCGATGACGACGGCCGGGGCGAGCCCGAGCTGCTCCAGGGCGGCCTCGGCGTCGTCCACGTAGGCCTCGCGGGTGTAGGCGCCCTTGGGCGGTTTCTCGCTGCGGCCGTGGCCCCGCTGGTCGAGCGCGACGGCGCGGTACCGCTCGGAGAGCCAGCGGGTGGTGCTCGCCCAGTGCGAGGCCCGTCCCATCAGCCCGTGCAGTAAGAGCACGCCGGGCGCCCGCTCGTCCTCGCGCGCGGCGGCGGACCCGGCCCCCTCGGCGCCGCGTCCGCCGGCCGCCCGGGGCCCGGCGGCCGTCGAGCCCGCCGCGGCGGAGACCGTCGCCGGGTCGCCCTTGGGCGGGTCGGCGAACTCCCAGGCAGCGAGGCGTACGCCCCCCGTACCGGTCACGTCGATGCGCCGCACCATAGGTCTGGCACCCCCCTGGGGCCTCTCGTTCGGACCGCACGCCTCCGCCCGGTCCGGCCGGTCACTCGTACCCGTCGTTCACCGCTGCACCCGCACGCTATCGAACGTGTATCCGAAGGTGTGCTTCTTGGCGGCAACACCCCTCGTTCGAGTGACCGTGCTCAAGGATTGACCGCCGTCCCTCAGGGGAGATCTTCAGCGGGGGGCGGACCGCTCGGGGAAATCGGTCCGCGGGGAGTGACCCTGGGAGCTCGGGGCTCCGGGTCAGCACAGGGGAGGACAGGCCCCGGCGCCGCACGGCGCCGGGGCCCTCCACGTCTCTACGGCACATCATCCCCGTCCCCTTCCCGGCCGCCGTGACATCGCTGTCGTACGCGGCCAAGAGCCCCTCAGGTCATATGCCTCACGCGACAGCCTCGCACGCGAACGGCCGGACCGCTGCGATTCGGCGCACTGAATCTTGGATTCGGCCCGATCGGCCGGAACGGCACAACTGCCCCTCACGTCCCGGTAGTTGGCCTGCCCGCACCCGGACCGCAGGTCGGCGGCCCTCCGGGGCCGCCCCGCGGCGGAACAGTCCCGCCCGGGACGGGATCAGCGCTTGGCGACAAACACGTGCGAGGCGACCTCGGCGTGCAGCTCCGCGGCCTCGCCGCCACTGCCCACGAGCACACCGCCCGCCGCCTCCGTCACGCTCACCACCGAACCGGGCTGCACACCGGCCCGCCGCAGTGTGTACATCAGCTGGGCGTCCGTCTGGATCGGCTCGCCGATGCGGCGCACGACCACCGTCTTGCCGTCGGTGCCCGGGTCCAGCTCGGCCAGCGAGACCATGCCCTCGTCCAGGAACGGGTTCGCGCCGTCCGTCTCGCCCAGCTCCTCGAGGCCCGGGATCGGGTTCCCGTACGGCGACTCGGTCGGGTGACGCAGCAGCTCCAGCACACGGCGCTCGACGGCCTCGCTCATCACGTGTTCCCAGCGGCACGCCTCGGCGTGCACCTGCTCCCACTCCAGCCCGATCACGTCGACGAGCAGACACTCCGCGAGCCGGTGCTTGCGCATCACGCGGGTGGCGAGGCGGCGGCCCTCCTCCGTGAGCTCCAGATGACGGTCGCTGGCGACCGCGACCAGTCCGTCGCGCTCCATGCGCGCCACGGTCTGACTGACGGTCGGACCGCTCTGGTCGAGGCGCTCGGCGATCCGGGCACGCATGGGGACCACACCTTCCTCCTCCAGCTCGAGGATGGTGCGGAGATACATCTCCGTGGTGTCGATCAGTCCGGACATTCGTGCCCCTCGATTTGCTCTGCCGGGAGCTGGACGGCCCACCGGCGCGTGCGCTGGCCCTGGATTCAATACTGACGCATAGCACTGACAAGCGTGCCTCACCGGCGGAACCCCGGACGCCGCTCGGCCGTATTGACAGCGCAGTGGTCCAGACCGCACCGTGATCCCGCGACACGACGGAGTGACACGGCAGCCATCGTCCAGGGGGCTTCGCAGATGAGTGACAGCACGCCGGCCAAGCAGTTCTTCGAGGCCGCGATCGGCCTGCTGCACCGCGTGCGGGACGAGGAGGCGGAGACCATCGACGCCGCCGGCACCCTGATCGCCGACACCGTCACCGGCGGCGGCCGGCTGTTCGCGTTCGGCGCCGGTCACTCCTCGCTCGCCGCCCAGGACGTCGTCTACCGCGCGGGCGGGCTCGCCCTGATGAACCTGCTCACCGTCCCCGGCGTCGTCGGTGTGGACGTCATGCCCGCGACGCTGGGCTCCGCCCTGGAGCGGGTGGACGGCCTCGCGAGCGCCGTCCTGGACACCAGCCCGCTGCGGGCCGGCGACGTCCTGGTGATCATCTCGCTCTCCGGACGCAACGCGCTGCCCGTCGAGATGGCCATGAACGCCCGCGCGCTCGGCGTACGGGTGATCGGCGTGACGTCGGTCGCCTACGCGGCGGAGACGACGTCCCGGCACGTGTCGGGGACGTTCCTCAAGGACCACTGCGACGTCGTGCTCGACTCGAAGATCGCGGTCGGGGACGCGGAGATCACCGTGGACACCGTCGCGGCGCCGTTCGCCCCCGCGTCGACGGTGGTCACGTCGGCGCTGCTCCAGGCCGTGATGGCCACGGCGGCGTGCGTCCTGGCCGGCCGGGGGATCGAGCCCCCGCTGCTGCGGTCGGGGAACGTGGACGGGGGGCACGAGTGGAACGGGCGGGTGATGGAGGAGTACGGGGACCGGATCTTCTACCGCCGGTGAGGTGACGCGGCGGGCACCTGGCGACGGGCCGGCACGGCGGATCCGCCGGTGGGGTGCGGCGCCGTCCGGTGAGGCGGGCCGGAGCTTCAGGCCCCGGAGGCGCCGGAATTCCTCAGCGCCTCCTCCAGGTCCAGGGCCGTCGCGATGCGGACCGCCACGTCCTCCGCGTACACCGCGTCCGTGCGGTCGAACTGGCTGCGGCCCGCGGCGCGCAGGAACGTGACGACGCCCAGGGTCCGGCCCCGGCTGCGCAGGACCGCGCACAGCGCGTGCACCGAGTCCGCCGGCCACTGGCGGCCCTCGGCCCACACGCGGGCCCGCTCCGGGCCGACCGCGCCCGCCGTGGCCCGTACGGAACCGGCCCGCTCGACGCACTGCACCGCCGGGTGCCCCTCCCCGTACGGCACGGGCAGTCCCGCCTTCCCCGCGAGCCGGGACGGACCCGGCGCTCCGGAGGGCGTGGCCGCCGACCGGACGAGCCGCGTCGGGCCCGGCGCGCCGTCCGCCCCGTCGAGGGCGTCCCGCGACCCGCCGCCCGCGACCCGGTCGATCAGCGCATGGTCGGCGAAGCCCGCCAGCGCGAAGTCGAGGTGGACGGTCGCCGCCTCGCCCGGGTCCTCGCACTCCGCGGCGGCCCGCGCGGCCCGGTGCAGCTGGTTGGCCCGGAACCGCAGCAGCGCCGCCTCCTGCTCGGTCTGCTTCGCCTCGGTGACATCCTGGAAGAGCCAGCCGACGCCGAGCGGGACCGGCTCCTCCGCCAGCGGCGAGGCGAGCCGCAGGAATCCGCTGCTCCAGCACCGCCGCTGCTCGCCCTCCGGCGTCCGCACGCTCACCCACATGTCGGCGGGAGCGGGCGGCGCGCCCTCCCCCAGCACGTGGGTCAGCGCGCTCTCCAGCTCCTCGACGCCCTGGGAGAGCATCTCCCCGAGCGGCCGCCCGAGGACCGCCGTGCGCCCGATGCCGAGGGCGCGCGCCGCGTGGGCGTTCACGACGGCGGGCCGCAGATCGGCGTCGACGAGGACGACCCCCCAGCTCGCGTCCTCGAACAGCGCCTCGCTGAGCGCGATCGACCGCTCCAGGTCGATCTGCGTGTGCACCTCGCTGAACGCGCAGTACACCCCGGCCGGCTTGCCGTCCGTCCCGCGCACCGCGGCCGACTGGGTGCGGACCAGGACCCGGCCGCCGTCCTTGGTCAGCAGCGCGAACTCGTGCACCTGCCGCCCCGGCGCCCGCATCGAGGACATCAGGCGTTCCTCGACCTCCTCGGCGTCGGCCGTCCGCACCGCCCACCCGGCGAACCCCTGCCGTCCCACCGCCTCGTCCGCGCTCCAGCCGAGGATGCGCTCGGCCTCGCGGTTCCAGTGGGTGACCACGCCGTCGGCGTCGAAGGCGCACAGTGCCGCGTCCATGCCGTCCAGCAGGGCGGCCAGCAGCTCCGAGCCACCGGGCTCGGGCTCGTCCGGCCCCAGCTCGTCGGTGGTCCCACTACGCCGGGAAGCACTCACCTGGACCCCCTGCAGGCTGCGTCCGGGCACCCGCCGATTTCGGGTGGCGGGTACCGCGGGCCGTTGCGCGGCACATGTACGGCACATGGACCGGGCGACCGTCGGTTCACTGGACATCATTCAACTCGAACGTGACCCAGCACACATCGGGTTCCCCGAAGATTCGACGAAATCGTTGCCTGCGGTGAATCGGTCGGAAATCGGTGCGGAAAATCGGTTGAGCGGGGCCGGCCGGTTTCTTAGGCTGGCGGTACTTCGGAGAGGAGGTGGTTCGGCAGATGTATTCCTACCGGACGGAAGAGGTGGCTGCGGGCTAGCGGCCCGTCGCCGTACTCGATTCGGCGCCGGACCGGCGTGGGTGATGTACACGCAGTCGGCCCAATCCACAGCAGTCACCCGACCCGCGAGCTCGCCGGTACGTCCGGCCGGCTCCCCGCCGTGCAACGGAGGGGAACCTGAGCCCGCGGGTCGTCTGCGTCTCCCCGCCGCACGACCCGCCCCGCGCCCCCGCCGCGCGCCCCCGCCGCGCGCCCCCGCCGAGGACGGCCGGCGGGAACGCGCGGCGGTACCGGCTCAGTGCGCGATGTCGCCGAAGCCCTCGACGTCCCGCGGGTCGCGGGTGCCCGGGCCCACGTAGCGGGCGGAGGGGCGGACCAGGCGGCCGGTGCGCTTCTGCTCCAGGATGTGCGCGGACCAGCCGGCCGTACGGGCGCAGGTGAACATGGACGTGAACATGTGCGCCGGGACCTCCGCGAAGTCCAGGACGATCGCCGCCCAGAACTCGACGTTGGTGGCCAGCACCCGGTCGGGACGGCGGGCGTGCAGCTCGGCCAGGGCCGCCTTCTCCAGCGCCTCCGCGATCTCGAAGCGGGGGGCGCCCAGCTCACGGGCCGTGCGGCGCAGCACGCGCGCGCGGGGGTCCTCGGCGCGGTAGACCCGGTGGCCGAAGCCCATCAGGCGCTCGCCGTTGTCGAGGGCGCGGCGTACGTAGGCCTCCGCGTCGCCGGTGCGCTCGATCTCCTCGATCATGCCGAGCACGCGGGAGGGCGCCCCGCCGTGCAGCGGTCCCGACATGGCGCCGACGGCACCGGAGAGCGCCGCGGCGACGTCGGCGCCGGTGGAGGCGATGACCCGCGCGGTGAACGTCGAGGCGTTCATGCCGTGCTCGGCGGCGGACGTCCAGTAGGCGTCCACGGCGGCGACGTGCTTGGGGTCGGGCTCGCCGCGCCACCGCTTCATGAAGCGCTCGACGACGGTGTCCGCCTTGTCGATCTCGCGCTGCGGGACCATGGGAAGCCCCTGGCCACGCGCCGACTGGGCGACGTAGGACAGGGCCATGACGGCGGCGCGGGCGAGGTCGTCGCGGGCCCGGTCGGCGTCGATGTCCAGGAGTGGTTTGAGGCCCCACACCGGGGCGAGCATCGCCAGCGCCGACTGGACGTCGACGCGGATGTCGCCGGAGTGCACGGGGATCGGGAACGGCTCGGCGGGCGGCAGGCCGGGGTTGAAGGCTCCGTCGACGAGGAGCCCCCAGACGTTGCCGAACGAGACGTGGCCGACCAGGTCCTCGATGTCGACGCCCCTGTACCGCAGGGCGCCGCCCTCCTTGTCCGGTTCGGCGATCTCCGTCTCGAAAGCGATGACTCCTTCGAGTCCGGGTACGAAGTCGGACATCAGGCGGCTCCTCGGATGAGTACGACAGATGCGTGTGCGACTCCCGGGTACCAGGTATCCGGGGGCGGGAATCAGCGCTCACTGTTCGGTTCCCGCCCGGTTCCACGGTCCTCGGAGACTCGCGGTCCTTGCGGTCTCTCCGGTGATGCCCCGTCCGGCGGGTACTCACCCACCGGATCCCGGCCCCGGACGGGCGGCCGGGACGGGACGCGGACAGCATCAGCACGATAGCGATGAGTGCCACCTTTGGGGAGGCTTCGCGGCACTCAGTGCCACGCAGTGACGAAGCACACGTGGCCGGGGCCGCGCGGCCGGCCGCCCCGTCCCCGCCCGCGCGGCCCCGGATACGGCAGGATGACCGGGTGAACGACAGCGTGAACGAGAGTTCCCCGGACGAACCCGCCGTCGACGCGCTCATCGAGCGCGCCGCCGAGGCCGCCGCCGTCGATCCGGCCGTGGACCCGCCGGCCTCCGACCCCGCGGCGATGCGCGCGCAGTACCGCGCCGAGGGCCTCGACGAGGCCGCCCTCGCGGCGCATCCCATGGAGCAGTTCGGCCGCTGGTTCGAGCAGGCCGCGCAGGCCGCCGTGCACGGCTTCGTCCACGAGGCCAACGCGATGGTCGTCTCCACCGCGGACGCCGAGGGCCGCCCCAGCTCCCGCACGGTCCTGCTGAAGCAGTACGACGAGCAGGGCTTCGTCTTCTACACCAACTACGACTCCCGCAAGGCCCGCGAGCTGGCCGGGAACCCGTACGTCTCGCTGCTCTTCCCCTGGCATCCGATGGCCCGCCAGGTCATCGTCACCGGCACGGCCCGGCGCACCGGCCGCGACGAGACCGCCGCGTACTTCCGCACCCGCCCGCACGGCTCCCAGCTCGGCGCCTGGGCCAGCGCCCAGTCCTCGGTCATCCTCTCCCGTACGGAACTCGAGGCGTCCTACGAGGAGTTGAGCGCGCGCTACCCGGAGGGCGAGCAGGTCCCGGTCCCGCCGAACTGGGGCGGCTTCCGGATCGCGCCGCGGACCGTGGAGTTCTGGCAGGGCCGCCTGAACCGGCTGCACGACCGGCTGCGCTACGTCGCCCTCCCGGACGGTTCCTGGCGCGTGGAGCGGCTCAGTCCCTGACCGGCGCGGCAGGCGCTCAGCCCAGCCGCCCGTCCAGCACGGCGGCCCACTGCGCGACCACCCGTTCCCGGCGGCCCGCGTCGTCCGTGAGCAGGTTGGCCAGGCCGAGCCCGCGTGCCATGTCCAGCAGGCCCTGCACCGTCTCCCGCACCCCCGGACGGGACTCGTCGGCGCCCAGCAGCTCCACCGCGATCCGGTGGCTCTCGCGGCCGACGCGGGCCTCCAGTTCGGTGACCCGGGGCCGCAGCTGCGCCTCGTTGGAGGCGGCGACCCACAGGTGCAGGGCGGCGCGGAAGAGCGGGCCGGTGTAGAGGTCGACGAGTGCGCGCAGCACGGCCCGGCGGTCGGCGGGGCCGTCCGGGAAGAGGGCGCGCAGGGCGGTGGAGCGTTCCTCGGCGACGTACTCGACGGCGGCGGTGAACAGGTCCTCGCGGGTCGGGAAGTGGTGCTGGGCGGCGCCCCGCGAGACGCCGGCCCGCTCGGCGACGACGGAGACCGTGGAGCCCGCCCAGCCGTGTTCGGCGAGGCAGGAGACGGCGGCCTCCAGGAGCCGCTGCCGGGTGGCCCGGCTGCGGTCCTGCTTGGGCGCGTGCCCGGCGCGTGCCCCGGCCGCCCCGGCACGGCTCGCCGCGCCCGCCGGGTCTGCCGTGCCCGTCGTGCCGTCGGTGCTCACACCACCCATGCGGGGTCCCGTCGTTCGAGGAAGGCCGTCATCCCCTCGCGGGCCTGCGGGGAGGCGAACAGCCGGGCCGAGAGCGCGGTCAGTTCGGCCGCGTCCCGGTCGAAGGTCTCCAGCACCCTAGCCGTGAGCAGCCGTTTCGTCTCCGCCAGGGCCTGCGGGCAGGAGCGGCGCAGTCCGTCGAGCACGGGGGCGAGGACGGCGTCGGCGTCCTCGCCCGCCGCCGTGAGCAGCCCGGCGCGCACCGCCTCCCGCGCGTCGAACCGTTCGCCGGTCAGGTAGTACCGGGCGAGCGCGCGCGGGTCCGCACGGGGCAGCAGGGGCAGCGAGATGACGGCGGGGGCGACGCCGATGCGCACCTCGGTGAGGGCGAAGTCGGCGTCGTGGGAGGCGACGGCGATGTCGCAGGCGCCGAGCAGCCCGAGCCCGCCCGCCCGGACGTGGCCGGTCACCCGGGCCACGACGGGCCGGGGCAGCTCGACGATCCGCCGCAGCAGTCCGACGAGGGCGTCCGGGTGCGGCGGGTCGCGCAGGTCGGCGCCCGCGCTGAAGGTGTTCCCGGTGTGGGTGAGCACCACCGCGCGTACGCCGTCGTCCTCGCCGCACTCGGCGAGGGCGTCCGCGAGGGCGGCCACGAGCGTGGCGGACAGGGCGTTGCGGCGGGCGGGCGCGTCGAGGGTGAGGGTGGTGACGCCGCGGTCGTGGGCGCGGCTCAGCGGGCTCTGCGGGCCGCCGGGGGTCCCCGCGCGGCCGGGGGGCCGCGTGCTCACACGCGCTCCCGCAGTTCCCGGCGGAGGATCTTGCCGGAGGCCGCGCGGGGCACGCCGTCGGTGAAGGTGACCCGGCGGACCCGCTTGTAGGGGGCGACGCGTTCGGCGACGTACATCATGACCTCGTTCTCGGTCAGGTCCGGGGCGGACGGCTGGCGGACGACGTGGGCGTGCGGGATCTCGTTGTGGTCGTCGTCGTAGACGCCGATGACGGCGGCGTCGGCGATGCCGGGGTGGGTCAGCAGGAGCGCCTCGAGTTCGGCGGGGGCGACCTGGAAACCCTTGTACTTGATGAGTTCCTTGACGCGGTCCACCACGAACAGCCAGCCGTCGGCGTCCACATGGCCGACGTCCCCGGTGTGCAGCCAGCCGTCCGGGTCGATCATGGCGTCGGTGGCGTCGGGGCGGCCCAGGTAGCCCTTCATGACCTGGGGTCCCCGGATGAGGATCTCGCCGGGTTCGCCGACGGCCAGGTCGCGGGCGGGGTCGTCCAGGGCGACGATGCGCATCTCGGTGCCCGCAATGAGCCTGCCGACGGTTCCGGGGGGCGCGTCCTTCGCGTCCAGGGGGACGACGTGGGTGCCCGGGGACAGTTCCGTCATGCCGTACGCCTGGCCGACCGGGGGCAGGCCGAGGCGGCGCGAACAGGCTTCGGCGAGGGCGGCGTCCAGGGGTGCGGCGGCGCAGACGATGTGTTTCAGGGACGACAGGTCGTACCGCTCGACGGCCGGGTGCTTGGCGAGGGCGAGGACGATCGGCGGGGCGACGTAGAGGGAGGTGATGCGGTGCTTCTCGATGGCCGCGAGGAAGGTGTCGAGTTCGAAGCGCGGCAGGACGACGACGGTGGCGCCGAGGCGCAGCGGCGCGTTCATGAGCGCGGTGAGCCCGTAGATGTGGAAGAAGGGCAGGACGGCCAGGACGCGGTCGCCGGGCCCCGCGGGTATGGCGGGGGCGAGCTGGGCGAGGTTGGTGGCGATCGACCGGTGGGTGAGCATGACGCCCTTGGGGACGCCGGTCGTGCCCGAGGAGTACGGGAGGGCCGCGACGTCCTCGGCGGGGTCGATCGCGACCTCGGGTTCGGGCGCGGTGGTGGCGAGCATGTCCGTCAGCGAGCGGTGTCCGGGCGCGCTGTCGCACACGAGGATCTCCTGGACGCCGCCCGCGAGTCCGGCCGCCTCGCGGGCGCTGTCCAGGAGCGGGGAGACGGTCACGATCCAGCGGGCGCGGCTGTCCCGCAGCTGCTTGGCGAACTCCGCCGGGGTGGCGAGCGGGTGCACGGTGGTGACCGAGGCGCCCGCGCGCGTGGCCGCGTAGAAGACGGTCGGGTAGGCGATGGTGTTCGGGCTGTGCAGGGCGAGGACGTCGCCCTTGCGGACCCCCGCCCCGGCGAGCGCGGCGGCCAGCCGCCGGTGCAGGTGGTCCAGTTGGGCGTACGTGAGGGTGGTGCCGTCCACCCCGTCGACGAGCGCGGGCGTGTCCCCGAAGCCGGCGGCGTGCCCGAGCACCGCGTCGTGGATGGGCTGGTCGACGGCCTGGACGTCCTCGTACGCACTGCGGAACACCATGACGGTCTCCTTCGACGGTGCCTGGTTCCTGGACGGTGCTCGAACGGCTGAACCGGTGCGCGGCCGGGCGACGGCCGTCTGTCGGTGGACTGGATTGTGCCGTGCCTAGTAGGACTTGGGCAGGCCCAGGGTCTGGTGGGAGACGTAGTTGAGGATCATCTCGCGGCTGACCGGTGCTATCCGGGCCACCCGGGACGCCGTGATCAGCGAGGCGAGCCCGAACTCGCGGGTCAGGCCGTTGCCGCCGAGGGTGTGCACCGACTGGTCGACGGCCTTCACGCAGGCCTCGGCGGCCGCGTACTTGGCCATGTTCGCGGCCTCTCCCGCCGCGATGTCGTCCCCCGTGTCGTACAGCTGGGCGGCCTCGCGCATCATCAGGCGGGCGAGTTCCAGCTCGATGTGGGCCTGTGCGAGCGGGTGCGCGATGGCCTGGTGGGCGCCGATGGGCTCCTTCCAGACGGTGCGTTCGCGCGCGTACGCGACGGCCTTGGAGAGCGCGTAGCGGCCCATGCCGATCGAGAAGGCGGCGGTCATGATCCGCTCGGGGTTGAGCCCGGCGAAGAGCTGGAGCAGTCCCGCGTCCTCTCCCCCACTGCCGAAAGCGTGGGAGGGGCCCCCACCCACCAGCGCGTCGGCGGGCAGCCGCACGTCGTCGAGGGTGAGTTCGAACTGCTTCTCGCAGCTGTGCAGTTCCATGTCGATCCGCCGCCGTCCGAAGCCCTCGGTGTCCCTGGGGACGATGAACAGGCAGGGCTTGAGGCGTCCCGTACGGGCGTCCGCGGTGCGGCCGACGATCAGGGTGGCGTCGGCGATGTCGACGCCCGAGATGAAGACCTTGCGCCCGCTGAGCACCCAGTCGTCGCCGTCGCGGCGCGCGGTGGTGGTGATGCGGTGGGAGTTGGAGCCCGCGTCGGGCTCGGTGATGCCGAACGCCATGCGGCGGCTGCCGTCGGCGAGTCCGGGCAGCCAGGCCCGCTTCTGCTCCTCGGTGCCGAACCGGGCGATGACGGTGCCGCAGATCGCCGGGGAGACGACCAGCATCAGCAACGGGCAGCCGGTGGCGCCCAGTTCCTCCAGGACGATGGAGAGTTCGGCGATGCCGCCGCCTCCGCCGCCGTACTCCTCGGGCAGGCTGACGCCGAGATAGCCGAGCTTGGCGGCCTCGGCCCACAGCTCGTCGGGCTGGCGGCCCTCGGCGATCGCTGCGTTGACGTAGTCGCGTCCGTAACGCGTGCCGAGTGCTCGGACGGCGGCACGCAGTGCCTTGTGCTCCTCGGATTCCAGGGTGGCGCTCATACGGGCTGGTCCTCCTGTACGACGGCGAGCAGGGACCCGACCTCGACCTGGTGGCCGGGGGCGGCGTGCAGGGCGGTGAGCGTGCCGGAGGCGGGCGCGGAGATCCGGTGCTCCATCTTCATCGCCTCCAGCCAGACGAGCGGCTGCCCGGCGGTCACGGCGGCGCCCACGGCGAGGCCCTCCGCGACCCGGACGACCGTGCCGGGCATCGGGGCGAGCAGCGAGCCGGGGGCCCGCTGGGCGGCCGGGTCGGGGAAGCGGGGCAGCGCGGTGAGCGCCGCCGCGTTCACGTACACCCGGTCGCCGTACCGGGAGACCTCGAACCGGCGCCGTACTCCGCCCACTTCGAGGACGACGAGGGAGGCGTCCGCGCGCACGACGCGTACTCCCTCGGCCTCCGCGGTCAGGCCCGTGCGCGTGTGCCGGTAGCGGGCCTCGTGCTCGTCGCCGGTCGCCTCGTCGCGGTAGCGCCTGGTCTGCGGCTGCGACGGCACGTTGCGCCAGCCGCCGAACCGTGAGCGTCCGTGCGCGTCCGCGAGCGCGGCGGCCAGGGGCGCGTACGGATCCGGGGCGGCGCCGGTCAGCTCGGCGAGGTGGCGCCCGTAGAAGCCGGTGTCCATGCGGGCGGCGGTGAACTCCGGGTGCCTGAGGGACCGTACGAGCAGCTCCCTGTTGGTGACCGGGCCGTGGACCGCCGCCCGCTCCAGCGCGCCGGCCAGCCTGCGCAGCGCCTCCGCGCGCGTGGGGGCGTGGGCGACCGCCTTGGCGAGCATGGGGTCGTAGTGGACGCCGATGAGGTCGCCGTCGGTGTAGCCGGTGTCCAGGCGGACGCCGTCCGGTACGGCGAGGCGGTGCAGCGTGCCGGTCTGCGGGGCCCAGCCGTTCGCCGGGTCCTCCGCGTACAGGCGGGCCTCGACCGCGTGCCCGCGGGCGGGCGGCGGGTCCTTCTCCAGTGCGGCGCCCTCGGCGACCCGGATCTGCAGGGCGACCAGGTCGACTCCGAACACGGCCTCCGTCACCGGGTGTTCGACCTGGAGGCGGGTGTTCATCTCCAGGAAGTGCGCGGTTCCGTCGGCGACGAGGAACTCGACGGTGCCCGCGCCGACGTAGCCGACCGCGCGGGCGGCCCGTACGGCCAGGCCGTACAGCTCCTCGGTGAGGCCGGGCGCGAGTCCGGGCGCCGGGGCCTCCTCGATCACCTTCTGGTGGCGCCGCTGCAGCGAGCAGTCCCGGGTGCCGAGCGGCCACACCGTGCCGTGGGCGTCGGCCATGATCTGCACCTCGACGTGGCGGCCGCCCTCCACGTACGGCTCGACGAACACCTCGCCGTCCCCGAACGCGCTCAGGGCCTCGGACCGTGCCCCGGCCAGCTCCGCGTCGAGGTCCGCCAGGTCCCGTACGACGCGCATCCCGCGTCCGCCGCCGCCCGCCGCCGCCTTCACCAGCACCGGCAGGTCGGCCTCGGTGACCTCGCGCAGCGGCTCGATGCCCAGCAGTTCCTTGGCGCGGGTCTTGGACGCCATCGCCTCGATCGCCTCCGGGGACGGGCCGATCCAGGTCAGGCCCGCGTCCAGGACGGCGCGCGCGAAGTCCGCGTTCTCGGAGAGGAAGCCGTAGCCGGGGTGCACGGCGTCCGCTCCGGCGTCGAGCGCGGCCTTCACGATCAGGTCGCCGCGCAGATACGTCTCGGCGGGTGTCGCGCCCGGCAGCCGTACCGAGGCGTCGGCCACGCGCGCGTGCGGCGCGTTCTCGTCGGGGTCCGAGTGCACCGCGACCGTGCGGATGCCCGACTCCCGGCAGGTGCGGAAGACACGGCAGGCGATCTCGCCGCGGTTGGCGACGAGCAGGGAAGTGATCACGTGGGTGGACCTCACATCCGGAAGACGCCGAAGCCGCCGCGGGCGCCCTCGTAAGGGGCCGTGTGGATCGCGGACAGGCACAGGCCGAGGACGGTGCGGGTGTCGCGGGGGTCGATGACCCCGTCGTCGTACAGCCGCCCGGACAGGAACATCGGCAGGGACTCGGACTCGATCTGCTGCTCGACCATGGCACGCAGCGCGGCGTCGGCCTCGTCGTCGTAGGGCCGCCCCTTCGCCGCCGCCGACTGCCGGGCGACGATCGACAGGACGCCTGCGAGCTGCTGGGGGCCCATGACGGCGGACTTGGCGCCGGGCCAGGCGAAGAGGAAGCGGGGGTCGTAGGCGCGGCCGCACATGCCGTAGTGGCCGGCTCCGTAGGAGGCGCCCATCAGGACGGACAGGTGGGGGACCTTCGAGTTGCTCACCGCGTTGATCATCATCGCGCCGTGCTTGATGATGCCGCCCTGCTCGTACTCCTTGCCGACCATGTAGCCGGTGGTGTTGTGCAGGAACAGCAGCGGGATGTCGCGCTGGTTGGCGAGCTGGATGAACTGGGCGGCCTTCTGGGACTCCTCGCTGAACAGCACGCCCTGCGCGTTGGCCAGGATGCCCACGGGGTAGCCGTGCAGCCGGGCCCAGCCGGTGCACAGGCTCGTCCCGAAGAGCGGCTTGAACTCGTCGAAGTCGGAGCCGTCGACGATCCGGGCGACGACCTCGCGCGGGTCGAACGGCACCTTCAGGTCGCCGGGCACGACCCCGAGGAGTTCGTCGCCGTCGTACTCGGGCGGTGCGGCGTGCGGGGGATCGGCGTACGCCTTGCGGTGGTTGAGGCGGGCGACGACGCGGCGGGCCTGGCGGATCGCGTCCCGCTCGTCGACGGCGAAGTGGTCGGCGAGACCCGACACGCGCGCGTGCATCTCGGCGCCGCCCAGCGACTCGTCGTCGCTCTCCTCGCCGGTGGCCATCTTCACCAGCGGCGGCCCGCCCAGGAACACCTTGGCGCGCTCCTTGACCATGATCACGTGGTCCGACATGCCGGGGACGTAGGCGCCGCCCGCGGTGGAGTTGCCGAAGACGACGGCGACGGTGGGGACGCCGGCCGCCGACAGCCGCGTGATGTCGCGGAAGATCGCGCCCCCGGGGATGAAGATCTCCTTCTGGGAGGGCAGGTCGGCGCCGCCGGACTCGACGAGGCTGACGCAGGGCAGCCGGTTGGCGAGGGCGATGTCGTTGGCCCGCAGCGCCTTGCGCAGGCTCCACGGGTTGGTGGCACCGCCGCGCACGGTCGGGTCGTTCGCCGTGATCAGGCACTCCACGCCCTCGACGACGCCGATGCCGGTGACGAGCGAGGCGCCGACGGCGTACTCGCTGCCCCAGGCGGCGAGCGGCGACAGTTCGAGGAACGGCGTGTCGGGGTCGAGCAGCAGTTCGATGCGCTCGCGGGCGAGCAGCTTGCCGCGCTTCCGGTGGCGCTCGACGTACTTCTCGCCGCCGCCCGCGAGGGCCTTGGCGTGCTCGGCCTCCAGTTCGGCGACCTTGGCGAGCATGGCCTCGCGGTTGGCCGTGTAGTCGAGGCCGCCGGTGTCCAGGGCGGAGGCGAGGACGGTCACAGGAGTTCCTCCGGGATGTCCAGGTGACGGGAGCGCAGCCACTCGCCGAGCCCCTTGGCCTGCGGGTCGAAGCGGTGCCGGGCGGCGACGCCTTCGCCGAGGATCCCCTCGACGACGAAGTTCAGGGCCCGCAGATTCGGCAGGACGTGGCGGACGACGGCGAGTGACGCGGTCTCGGGCAGGAGTTCGCGGAAGCGGTCGACGGTGAGGGTGTGGGCGAGCCACCGCCACGCCTCGTCGGTGCGCACCCACACGCCGACGTTCGCGTCGCCGCCCTTGTCCCCGCTGCGGGCCCCGGCGACCAGCCCGAGCGGCGCCCGCCGGACCGGCACGGCGGCGGGAGGCGGTGCGGGCAGCGGCGGTGCGGGCAGCGGCTCCAGTACGCGGGCGCCCGCGGCCGGGGGCACGGTCAGGCGGCGGCCGTCGTGCAGGACGGCCGTGTGCTCCACGGCGCCCCGGTCCAGATACGCGGCCTCGAAGACGCCGTAGGGCGCTCCCTTCCCGGGCGGCGCCGACACATGGAAGCCGGGGTAGCTGGCGAGGGCGAGTTCGACGGCGGCCCCGCCGAGCGCGCGGCCCACCGCGTCCTGGTCCGGGTCCCGGACGACGAGACGCAGCAAGGCGCTCGCGGTCTCCTCGGTTCCGGCGTCGGGCCGGTCGGTGCGGGCGAGGTCCCAGCGGACCTCCGCCGGAGGGGACGCGGCCGAGGCGAGCGCGGACTCCATCTGCTCCCGCACGAGCGCGGCCTTGGCCTCGACGTCCAGCCCCGTCAGCACGAAGACGACCTCGTTCCTGTATCCGCCCAGCCGGTTGAGCCCGGCCTTGAGATCCGCCGGCGGGGCCTCGCCGCGCACCCCGTCGATCCGCACCCGGTCCGGCCCCTCCCGCGTCAGCCGTACGGTGTCGAGCCGGGCGGTGACGTCGGGGCCCGCGTACCGGGCGCCGGACGTCTCGTACAGGAGCTGCGCGGTGACCGTGCCGACGTCGACGGTCCCGCCGGTGCCGTCGTGCTTGGTGATGACGCTCGTGCCGTCCTCGTACAGCTCGGCGACCGGGAAGCCGGGGTGGCTCAGGCGGCCGGCGGGGTGCTCGGTGAAGAACGCGTAGTTGCCGCCGGTGGCCTGGGTGCCGCACTCCAGGACGTGCCCGGCGACGACGGCGCCCGCCAGCCGGTCGTACTCCCCCGGGCCCCAGCCGAAGTGGGCCACGGCCGGCCCGGTGACCAGCGCGGCGTCGGTGACGCGGCCGGTGACGACGACGTCCGCTCCCTCGCGCAGACACGCGGCGATCCCGGCGCCGCCGAGGTAGGCGTGCGCGGCGAGGCTGCCCGGGGCGACGGCGTCCCGCGCGGGGCTCCCGGGCGGGTACGCGGTGAGGTCGTCGCCCTCGACGTGCGCGACCCGTACGGGGATGCCGAGCCGCCCGGCCAGCTCCCGCACGGCGCCGGCGAGCCCGGCGGGGTTCAGGCCGCCCGCGTTGGTCACGATCCGCACGCCCCGCTCGTGCGCGAGGCCCAGGCACTCCTCCAGCTGGCGCGGGAAGGTGCGGGCGTACCCGGCCGAGGGGTCGCGGAGCCGGTCCCGGCCCAGGATCAGCATGGTCAGCTCGGCGAGGTAGTCCCCGGTGAGGACGTCCAGCGGCCCGCCGGTGAGCATCTCGCGCAGGGCGTCGAAGCGGTCGCCGTAGAAGCCGGAGGCGTTGCCGATGCGGAGGGGACGGGTGGGGTCCGGGGGGAACGCGGGGCTCGCGGGGGTCGGGGTCGCGGGGCTTGCGGGGCTCACCGGGTGGGCCTGGGGGCGCCGGTGTCGGCCTCGGGTGCCCCGGACGCCTCGGGTGCCCCGGACACCTCGGGTGCCCCGGCCGTTTCGTCTGCCACGGCCGTCCCGGCCGTCCCGGGTGTCCCGGTGGTCCCCGCGGGCGGGCGGCCCGGCCCGGGGAGTCCGGCGAAGGCCTGGGCGATGTCGAGCCACCGGTCGGCGTCGGCGCCCCGGACCCGCAGGGCGAGGTCGGCGCGGTGGGCCCGCTGGGTGACCAGCAGGCAGAAGTCGAGGGCGGGCCCGGTGACCCGCTGGGCGGCGTCCTCGGGCCCGTACGTCCACAGGCCCCCGCCGGGCGCGGCCAGCTCGACGCGGAACTCCTCCTGCGGCGGGGTCAGTCCCCGGACCCCGTAGGCGAAGTCACGCGTGCGCACCCCGATCCGCGCCACGTGCCGCAGCCGGTCCGTGGGAGTGCGCGGCACCCCCAGCGCGTCGGCGACGTCCTGGCCGTGCGCCCAGGTCTCCATGAGCCGTGCGGTGGCCATGGAGGCGACCGACATCGGCGGCCCGTACCAGGGCACCCGCGTCCCGGCGGGCGCGCCCCGCAGGGCCCGCTCCAGCGCCGTGCGCCCCTCCCGCCACTCGGCGAGCAGGCGCGCGGGCGGCAGGGCGGCCCCGCGTTGCGCTTCCACGTCCACGAAGGTGCCGGGCGCGGCGAGCGCCTTCTCGACCTCTCCCCCGAACGCCTCCGCGTCGGTCACGGCGAGCAGCGCGACCCGGTCGGTCCAGGCGAGGTGGGCGATCTGGTGGGCCACGCTCCACCCGGCGGCGGGCGTGTCCCGGGCCCACCGGCCCGGTTCGAGTTCCCCCACCAGCAGGTCGAGCTCCGCACTCTCCCGGCACAGATCGTCGATCACGGACGACGGATCGGACACGATGCGCTCCCCTCGGGGCACGACGGCGTGCCCCGGAGCATGGCAGCGGAGCCAGAAACAATCAAGCGCGCTTGCATGAATTGGTCAGGGCGTCCCGCACGACGGGGCGGGACGGGGACCGGAGACCGGCCGGGTCGACCGGGGGTACGTGCGCGCAGGCTCCCCGGTGGGGGCTACTGCGCGCCGGGGGCGTGCCCCCGCCCCACCTGCGTCCGCACCGCGCCCATGCTGGCCGCGACGACCAGGGCGATGGCGAGGGACTGGGTGAGGGAGAGGGCCTGGTCGAGGACGAGGAAGCCGGCGGTGGCGGCGAGGGCCGGTTCGAGGCTCATCATGACGGCGAAGGTGGAGGCGGGCAGGCGGCGCAGGGCGAGCAGTTCGAGGGTGTAAGGCAGGACGGAGGAGAGCACGGCGACGCAGGCGCCGAGGCCGATCGTCGTGGGCACCAGCAGCTTCGACCCGGACTCGACGACGCCGAGCGGCAGGAAGAGCACCGCGGCCACGGCCATGGCGAGCGCGAGCCCGTCGGCCTGCGGGAAGCGGCGTCCCGTACGGGCGCTGAAGACGATGTACGCCGCCCACATCCCGCCCGCCGCCAGCGCGAAGGCGACTCCGGCGGGGTCGAGGCCGCTGAAGCCCCCGCCGCCGAGCAGGAAGACACCGGCGAGCGCGAGACCGGCCCAGACCAGGTTCACCAGGCGGCGGGAGACGAGGACGGAGAGGGCGAGCGGACCGAGCACTTCGAGGGTGACGGCGGGGCCGAGCGGGATGCGGGCGACGGACTGGTAGAAGAGGCCGTTCATCGCGGCCATGGCGACGCCGAAGGCGACGACGGTCCCCCAGTCGGCGCGCGAGTGCCCGCGCAGCCGGGGCCTGCACACGACGAGCAGCACGATCGCGGCGACGACGAGCCGCAGCGTGACGACGCCGAGGGCGCCGGCGCGCGGCATCAGGGTCACGGCGAGCGCCCCGCCGAACTGCACGGAAACGCCTCCGGCGAGCACCAGTCCGACGGGCCCGAGCGCGGCCCGCCCCGGGCGCCCCGAGGGTCCGCCCGGTACCGCGACCGCCTCCGGCTGAGCGACCGACGCACCGGCCGCGACTGCGGCGGCTGCGGCGTCGGCCGAGGGCGACCGGTCTGCGCGGGGGAGGTTCACGGGGCCGTCCAAAGTGATCGCGTTCATACCTTCATGTGCACTCTGCTGTACTACACCGTCTACGATAATGAACTATTCCAGTACTGTAAACGCCTTTAGCAGCTTACGTCGCCGGGGTCCGCGCGCGTCCCCCGCCCGCCACCGGTGAGATCCCACCCGCCTCAGCTGTCGCACCAGCCACAGCCATGCATATACTTCTTCTCGTGCACGTCACCGAACTCCCGGTGGTGAGCCACGCGTTGGTGGTCCAAGGAAAGACGCCCCGCTTCCTGCGGGGAGATGCAGGTGCAAGGCCTGCCCGGCGCTCCACAGAAACCCCGCTCCCGGATCCCCGGGTGCGGGGTTTCGCGTCTGCCCGGCTCGCGCCCGCTCGGACCGCGGCCTACTCGGCCCGACGGTCGTCGAACAGATCCTCCGCGCACGTCACGTCGAAGGCCCGCCAGGCCCAGGTCTCCAGCCGGTCGAGATCGGAGCAGGCCTCCAGCCGCTCACGGACCGCGTCCGGAACCGGCACGTCCCGCCGGTCGAGGGTGCGCAGAATCCCCACCACGCGCTCCCGGCCGACCCCCTTCTCGAGCCCCCGCTCCAGTCCCTTTTCCAGCCCTTCTTCGCGGCCTTCCTCACGGCCTTCCTCACGGCCTTCGTTCCGGACCTTCTCGGCGACCTCGTGCCGGAAGAAGTAGTTCACCGGCATCATCAGCTCCTTCCAGATCTGCCTCGCCTGCGCATCGATCAGATGACGAGCAGGTAGGTTCCCTCGTCCGTCTCCGCGCGCAGCAACGTGTCCACGCGTCGCTCGACCGGTTCGATCTCCGTCAGATCAGCGTTCAGGATCGCGAAATCACGCGGCTCCGGAAACGGGACGTGCAGCACACGCTGCAACGTACGGGTGAAGCCCGCTGGTTCCTTCTGACAGATCCGGTGCAGTGCCTCATGTGACGAGCCGACCATCCGCTCTCCTTCCCATCCGACCCGGTCAACGAGCCGGCCATGGGGGAGGTCACGCACCACCGGCATATGACAACGCGGGCCACTCACGTGCACTCCCCGGGCGGGACGGGCGGGGCCGCTGGTGGGGTTACCGGACTTCCAGCCCCTCCGCCAGCGCCTCCGCCAGGTGGTGTCCCTCGCGGGGCGTCAGTTGTCGCAGTTGGGTGCGGCAGGAGTAGCCGTCCGCCAGGAGGAGGGTGCCGGGTGGGGTGGCGCGGACGGCGGGGAGGAGCTGGTCCTCGGCGCAGGCCACCGAGACGGCGTAGTGGCCCTTCTCGAAGCCGAAGTTGCCCGCCAGGCCGCAGCAGCCGCCCGCGAGGGTGCCGGTCAGGCCCGCCGCCTCGCGCAGGCGCCGGTCGGCCGCGTCGCCGAGGACGGCGTGCTGGTGGCAGTGGGTCTGGCCGGTGACCGGGCGGTCGAGGCGGGGCGGGGTCCAGTCGGGGGCGTACTCCGCAAGGGTCTCCGCGAAGGTGCGGACGCGGGCGGCGAGGCGCGCGGCCCGTGGGTCGTCGTGGAGAAGTTCGGGCAGGTCCGCCCGGAGGGCCGCCGCGCAGCTCGGTTCCAGGACGACCACGGGGGCGCCGCTCTCCAGCACCGGTTCCATCAGGTCCAGCGTCCGGCGCAGCACCGCGCGGGCGCGGTCGAGCTGGCCGGTCGAGATGTAGGTGAGGCCGCAGCAGACCCGGGACCGGCGGGCGCCGAGCAGGGCCCAGGGCGCCCGGGAGCGGCCGTCGGCGACCCGGGCCGTCGTGCCGCGCAGCGTGGGCGGGAGGGCCACGGTCAGCCCCGCCGCCTCCAGGACCCGTACGGCCGAGCGGCCGACCGACGGCGAGAGGTGCTCCGTGAAGGTGTCCGGCCACAGGACCACGGTCCGGCCGGCGCCCGCCGCTCGCGGGGACCGCCTCCGCCACCACCGGGTGAACGTCTCCCCGGCCAGTGCCGGGATCTCCCGCTCCGCCGCGACGCCGCCCAGCCGCTTCGCCAGGCCCGCCAGTGGCCGTACCCGCGCCAGGGCGTTGACGAGCGGCGCCGTGCGCGTCCGGGCGGCCAGGCCGAGCCACACCGGAAGGCGGCCCATCGAGTAGTGCGCGGCGGGCCTGCGGCGTCCCGCGTAGTGGTGGTGGAGGAACTCCGCCTTGTACGTGGCCATGTCGACGCCGACCGGGCAGTCGGAGCGGCAGCCCTTGCAGGACAGGCACAGGTCGAGGGCGTCCCTGACCTCCGGGGAGCGCCAGCCGTCGGTGACCACCTCCCCGGCGAGCATCTCGTGCAGCAGCCGCGCCCGGCCCCGCGTGGAGTGCTCCTCCTCGCCCGTCGCCCGGAACGACGGGCACATCACCCCGGAACCCGCCTCCGTCGTACGGCACTTGGCGACGCCCACGCATCTGCGCACCGCCGCCGAGAAGTCGCCGCCGTCCGCCGGGTAACCGAACTCCACGTCCACCGGCCGCCCCGGCAGCACCGCGAACCGCAGGTTCTCGTCGAGCCGGGCCGGCCGCACGAGCATCCCGGGGTTGAGCAGGCCGTCCGGGTCCCAGACGCCCTTCACCTGTTCGAACAGGCGGACCATCCCGGCGCCGTACATGCGCGGCAGCAGCTCGGCCCGCGCCTGCCCGTCCCCGTGCTCGCCGGACAGCGAGCCGCCGTGGGCGACGACCAGACCGGCCAGCTCCTCGGAGAACCGCCGGAACCGGCCGACCCCCTCCCCGCTCATCAGGTCGAAGTCGACGCGCACGTGGACGCAGCCGTCGCCGAAGTGCCCGTACGGCGTGCCGCGCAGGCCGTGGGCGGTCAACAGGGCGCGAAAGTCCCGCAGATACGCGCCGAGGCGGGCCGGCGGCACCGCGCAGTCCTCCCAGCCGGGCCACGCCTCGCTCCCGTCCGGCATCCGGGTCGCCGTACCGCTCGCGTCCTCGCGGATGCGCCACAGCATCCGTTGCCCCGCCGGATCGGTCACCACGAGGGAGTCGAGGACGCCGGCGGCCCGCACGACCGCGTCCGCACGCGCGCGTGCCTCGGCCGCGCTCTCGCCGCCCGTCTCCACGAACAGCCACGCGCCGCCCGCCGGCAGCCCCGCGTCCGGCGGCACCAGGTCCGCCGCCATCCCCTCCACGGTCAGCGGCCCGTACGGCAGCAGACCCGCCGCCGCCTGTGCCGCCGCGCTCTCGTCCGGGTACGCCAGCACCGCCAGCGCCCGCGCCCCCGGCACCCGGACCAGCCGTACGACCGCCTCGGTCAGCACGCCCAGCGTGCCCTCGCTGCCGCAGAGGGAGCGCGCCACGTCGGCGCCCCTCTCGGGCAGCAGGGCGTCCAGCGCGTACCCCGAGATGCGGCGGGGCAGCTCGGGGAAACCGGTGCGCAGCCGCGCCAACTCGGCGTCCACCAGGGCGCGCAGACCGTCCGGGGCGCCCGCCCAGTCCCGGCCGGGGCGCAGCGTCCGCCCGCGGGCCGTGAGCACCGTCAGCTCCTGGACGTTGTCCGCGGTCGTGCCCCAGGCCACCGAGTGCGCGCCGCAGGAGTTGTTGCCGATCATGCCGCCGAGGGTGCAGCGGCTGTGGGTGGAGGGGTCGGGGCCGAAGCGCAGGCCGTGCGGGGCGGCCGCCTCCTGGAGCCGGTCCAGCACGGCTCCGGGCTGGACCACGGCGGTACGGGCCTCCGCGTCGACGGACAGGACGCGGTGCATGTGGCGGGTGAAGTCCAGGACCACGCCCGTTCCGGTCGCCTGGCCCGCGATCGACGTGCCGCCGCCGCGCGGCACGACCGGGACGCCGTGGGAGCGGCACACCTCCAGTACGGCCGCCACGTCGTCGGCGTCGCGCGGCGCGACGACACCGAGGGGGACGCGGCGGTAGTTGGACGCGTCCATGGTGACGAGCGCCCGCGCGGTCGCGTCGAAGGCGACCTCACCACGGACGGCAGAACGCAACGCCTCCCGCAGCGCCTCCCGCAGCCCGTCACCCTGCCCGCCGGGGCCGGCCGTTCCCTCAGTCATGCTCCCAGGATGCCCCCTGGCCCCCGACGAGGCGGTGAGGGCGGGCCACGTCACGGCGGGTGGGGCATTTGGGCGCGTGCCCGGACGAAACCGCGTGCCGGTCCACCGGGCACACCACCATATGGTGAGACCGGGAACACAACCTTTCCATTTCGATCACGAACTCTCATATAGTGACCGTCAGTTGAGCTTCAGGTGTCGCTACTCGCCCAGGACACGACCGAGGACACGATTCATGACCGCGCCCATACCGTCCGGCGACCGACCCACCCTTCGCGCCGTGGCGCCCGCTCTCCTTCTCACCGCCCTGGTGGCCGCGATCGCCGTCGCCGTCGCCGTCCGGCTCGCACCGGATTCGGCCCGCACGCCCCTGGCGTGGGGCGCGGGCACCGCCGCACTGCTGCTGTGCGCGGCGGTCGCGGTCGCCGCGCACGGCGTGCACGCGGCCCGACTGGCCCGCCACCGGCTGGACGGCGTCACCCGGGACGCCGGCCGCCTCCTCCAGGAACGCGCCCGGCTGGCCGAGGAGCTGACCCAGGAACGGCAGCGCCTGACCGCGCTGGCCGACCGCGAACGAGCGCGTCTCACCGAGGAGTTCGCCGCCGAGCGCCGTCGCCTCACGGACGAGCACGACGCCGAACGGCAGCACCTCACCGGTGAACTCGACGCCGAGCGCCGCAAGTACGCCGCTCTCGCCGCCGAGAAGGCCCGGGTGACCGCCCAGGCCCGGCAGGCCGCCGGTGCACGCGACTCCGCCGTCGCCGCGACCGCCAACGCCGCCGGCCGGATGCAGGCGCTGGCCACCGGGATGCTCGCCGACCTGCGGGCCATGGAGGAGAAGCACTCCGACGAGGAGGTCCTCGCGGACCTGCTCCACCTCGACCACCGGACCGCGCAGGCCGGCCGCCTCGCCGACTCCGTCGCCGTCCTCGCGGGCGCCCGCTCCGGCCGCCGCTGGGCCCGCCCCATCGCGATGGAGTCCATCCTGCGCGGCGCGATGGGCCGCATCGGCGGCTACCAGCGCGTGCGCGTGCACTCGGCCAGCGAGGCCGCCGTCGCCGGGCACGCCGCCGAGGGCGTCATGCACGCCCTGGCCGAACTCCTCGACAACGCTGCCAACTTCTCCCCGCCGACCGCCGAGGTCCACGTCTACGTGGAGGAGGTCCCCGCCGGAGTCATCGTCTCCGTCGAGGACAGCGGCCTGGTCATGGGCGACGTCCAGCTGCGCCGCGCCGAGGCGGCCGTCGCCGGTGAGGCGGAGCTCGGCGGACTCACCGGCACCCGGCTCGGCCTCGCGGTCGTCGGCCGCCTCGCCCGCAAGCACGGGCTGACGGTGTCCTTCCGGCCCTCGGCCCGCGGCGGCACGAGCGTCCTGGTCCTCATCCCCCAGGACCTCCTCACCCGCCCGGCCGCGCACGGCGCCGCCCCGGCCGACGGGAGCGCCTCCGCCCCGGCCGCCGTCCCGGCCTCGTACGACGCCCCGTACGACGCCCCCCGCGCCCACGACACGGACCGCCCGGCGGACGCCGCACCGCACGCCGGCCAGGGCACCCCGCGGGACGCGGAGGAGGACGCCGGCCAGGGCGCGGCCCGAGGCACCGGCCGCCCCTCCTACGCCGCCGCCCGCGCCACCGGCGACCTCGACCCCGACCCGGTCCCCACCCACGAGACACCGGCCCCGGAGCCCGCCCCGCACGACGGCACGGCCGAGGCGCCCCCGTCCTCCACCGGCGGCCTGCCCAAGCGCCGCCGCGGCCGCACCCTCGCCGAGGCCGAGCGGGGCCGCCCCCGCACCACGGCCCCCGAGGAGCTCAACGCCGCCCCGGCCGACGGAGCCAGGACCACCGCCTCCCGCTTCGGCAGCTTCCGCCAGGCCGTCCGCGGCACCACCAGCGGCCAGGGCCCCGCACACGACACCACCCCCGACCCCGGCGCCGCGCCCCCCGCACCCGCCACCCCCTCGCACCCGGAAGGCGACACCACCCCATGACCGGCACCACCACCGCCGACGAGAAGCTCTCCTGGCTCATCGAGGGCCTCCTTGAGCGCACCCCGGGCGCCCGGCACGCGCTCGTGCTCTCCCGCGACGGCCTGAAGCTGTGCCGTACCCCGGAGCTCTCCGTCGACCAGGCCGACCAGCTCGCCGCGATCGCCGCCGGCATCCAGTCGCTCTCCCACGGCGCCTCCGTGGAGTTCGGCGACGGCAGCGGCGGCGTGCGCTCCGCCATGGCCGAGTTCTACGGAGGGGTCCTGTTCATCGTGGAGGCCGGTGAGGGCGCCCACCTCGCCGTCGTCACCGCCGAGGACGCCGACGCCGGCCTGGTCGGCCACAACATGAGCGAACTCGTGGAGCAACTCGGCGATCACCTGCGCGCCGAACCCCGTACGTCATGAGCCGTCCGGGCAGGGACGACGCGCCCGACCGCCTGTACACCCTCACCGGAGGGCGCAGCCGGTCCGGCCCCGACACGCCCTTCGACCTGGTGACCCTCGTGGTCGCCGAGTGCGATCCCACGGTCGGCATGCAGTCCGAGCACGCGGCGATCCTGCGGATGTGCGAGCGGCCGACGGCGGTCGTGGAGATCGCCGCCGAACTCCGGCTGCCCGTCGGCATCACCAGGATCCTGCTCTCCGACCTCCTCGCCGCGGGCCGCGTCAGCGCACGCCACCCGCGCAAGGCCGCTCTTCCCGACCCCGACATCCTGGAGCAGGTGCTCGTTGGACTCCGCAACCTCTGACGCGAGAACCCCGCTGGGGGCCACCGCCGACAACGGTCTCAAGATCGTCGTCGTCGGCGGATTCGGCGTCGGCAAGACGACCCTGGTCCGCTCCGTGAGCGAGATCCGTCCCCTCAACACCGAGGAGACCATGACGCGGGCCGGCGAGGCGATCGACGACATCAGCGAGGTGCGCGGCAAGTCCGCGACCACCGTCGCCTTCGACTTCGGCCGCATCACCCTCGACGCGCACAACGTGCTGTACCTGTTCGGCGCGCCCGGCCAGGAACGGTTCTGGTTCCTCTGGGACCGGCTGTTCTCCGGCACGCTCGGCGCCGTCGTCCTCGTCGACACCCGCCGCATCGACGACTCCTGGTACGCCATCGACCGCCTGGAGCACCACGGCACGCCGTTCATCGTGGCCTGCAACGACTTCGGCGGCCCCGCCCACACCCACGCGCAGATCCGCGAGGCGCTCGACCTCGACCCGCACGTCCCGCTGCTCGACTGCGACGCCCGCTCGCGCGAGTCCAGCAAGCGGGTGCTGATCACGCTCGTCGAGTACATCCAGACCCTGTACGCGGCCGAGGGCGCCCGAGCCGCACAGCACTCCCCGGCGGCGGCCCCCCAGGACGCCCCCCGATCCCCGGAGCCGGCCCTGTGACCACCGACCCCGTGCCCCTGAGCGGGCCCAGGTTCCAGACCGACCCCGCCGCCCTCTACCGGGAGATGCGGCGCGACCACGGAGCCGTCACCCCCGTCGTCCTGGACGGCGGCATCCCGGCGTGGCTCGTCCTCGGCTACCGCGAACTGCACCAGGTCACCGGCGACCCGGTCCTGTTCAGCCGGGACTCCGACCTGTGGAGCCAGTGGCCGAACATCCCCGACGACTGGCCGCTGCTGCCGATGATCGGCCGCAAGCAACCGTCGATCCTCTACACCGTCGGCGAACGCCACCGCGAACGCGCCGCCATGATCAGCGGCGCCCTCGAGGCCGTCGACGCCTCCGTCCTGCGCTCCCACGCCGAGCGGTTCGCCGACGAACTCATCGACGCCGTCTGCGCCAAGGGCGAGGCCGACCTCGTCGCGGACTACGCGATGCTGCTCCCCGTCCGCGTCCTCGCGACCCTCTACGGCTTCTCCGAGGAACAGGGCCCCGGTCTCGTCACCGCCCTCAACGACATGATCGACGGCCGGGAGCGGGCCCTCGCCGGGCAGCAGCACCTCGGCTCGTCCATGGCACAGCTCATCGCCGACCGGAAGGCGGAACCGGCGGACGACGTCGTCTCCCGGATGCTCGCCGACCCGAGCGGGTTCACGGACGAGGAGATCATCCAGGACCTCATGGTCATGATGGCGGCAGGCCACCAGCCGACCGCCGACTGGATCGGCAACTCGCTGCGCCTGATGCTCACCGACACCCGCTTCGCCGCCTCCCTCTTCGGCGGCCGCAACAGCGTCGCCGAGGCCATGAACGAGGTGCTCTGGGAGGACACCCCCACCCAGAACGTCGCCGGCCGCTGGGTCTCCCGCGACACCCGGCTCGGCGGCCGGGTCGTCCGCGCCGGGGACATGCTGCTCCTCGGTCTCCAGGGCGCCAACAGCGACCCGCAGGTCCGCGTCGACGGCGCCTCCCTCACCGGCGGCAACAACGCCCACTTCTCCTTCGGCCACGGCGAGCACCGCTGCCCGTTCCCGGCGCAGGAGGTCGCGGAGGTCATCGCCCGTACGGGCATCGAGGTCGTACTGGACCGGCTGCCGGACATCGACCTGGCCGTGCCCGCCGGCTCCCTCACGCGCCGCCCCTCCCCGTGGCTGCGGGGCCTGACCGAACTCCCCGTGAGGTTCACCCCCGTCCCGGCGCTGTGACACCCCGCCGCGCCCGTCCTCGACCGCAGTTGCAGCACACCGACCCCGGCACCGGGAGGGACCCCGCATGACCACCGCCACCGACAGCCCCGACAGCACGGGCACCGCGACGCCCGGCACACCCGCCACCGAGGTGATCACCGCGGCCGAGGCCACCGGCCGCATCGCCCTCGACCCGTTCGTCACCGACCTCGACGGCGAGAGCGCGCGGCTGCGGGAGGCCGGTCCTCTCGTCGCCGTCGAGCTGCCCGGCGGCGTACCCGTGTGGGCCGTCACCCACCACGCCGAGGCCCGCGCGCTGCTCACCGACCCCCGGCTGGTGAAGGACATCGATGTCTGGGGTGCCTGGCAGCGCGGTGAGATCGCCCCCGACTGGCCGCTGATCGGCCTCGCCAACCCCGGCCGCTCCATGCTCACCGTGGACGGCGCGGACCACCGCCGGCTGCGCACGCTGGTCGCGCAGGCGCTGACCCCGCGCCGGGTCGAGCGGATGCGGGAGCGGATCACGGAGCTGACGGACGGTCTGCTGGACCGGCTCGCCGAGGCCCGCTCCCGGGGCGCGGCGGACGGTGACGTCGTCGACCTGAAGGCCGACTTCGCCTACCCGCTCCCCATGTACGTCATCGCCGACCTCATGGGCCTCGAAGAGGCGAAACTGCCCCGGCTGAAGGTGCTCTTCGAGAAGTTCTTCTCGACGCAGACCCCGTCCGAGGAGGTCCTCGCCACGCTGACCGAGCTCGCCGGGATGATGGCCGAGACGGTCGCCGCGAAGCGTGCCGCCCCCGGTGACGACCTCACCAGCGCGCTGATCCTCGCCTCGGAGAACGGTGACCGGCTCACCGACGCGGAGATCGTCTCCACCCTCCAGCTGATGGTCGCGGCGGGCCACGAGACGACGATCTCCCTCATCGTCAACGCGGTGGTCAACCTGTCCCGCCACCCGGAGCAGCGTGCCCTCGTCCTGTCCGGCGAGGCGGAGTGGGCCGCGGTCGTCGAGGAGACGCTGCGGTACTCGACGCCCACGTCGCACGTGCTGATCCGGTTCGCGACCGAGGACGTGCCCGTCGGGGACAGGGTGATCCCGGCCGGGGACGCGCTGATCGTGTCGTACGGGGCGCTGGGACGGGACGAGAAGGCGCACGGGCCGACGGCGGGCGAGTTCGACATCACCCGTACGACGGAGAACCGGCACATCTCCTTCGGGCACGGGCCGCACGTCTGTCCCGGGGCCGCGCTCTCCCGCCTGGAGGCGGGGGTGGCCCTCCCGGCGCTGTACGCCCGCTTCCCGGACCTGGACCTCGCCGTCCCGGCGTCGGAACTGCGCAACAAGCCGGTGGTCACCCAGAACGACCTCTTCGACCTGCCGGTCCGCCTGACGAAACAGAGCCCCTCCGGCGTTTGAGGAGCGAGGTCCGGGGCGGGAAGGTCCAGCCCCTCCGGCGTGCGAGGAGCGGGGCCCGGGGCGGGAAGGTCCAGCCCCTCCGGCGTTTGAGGAGCGGGGCCCGGGGCGGGAAGGTCCAGCCCCTCCGGCGTTTGAGGAGCGGGGTCCGGGGCGGAGCCCCGAGGGGGACGGACCCCGCCGTCTCACCCGACGGACGGCGTTGCACCCGGCCCCCGCGGAGCGGCTACGCTCCGGACCGTGGCTGATATCGAGATCCCCGCTGACATCAAGCCCGCCGACGGTCGTTTCGGCGCTGGCCCCTCCAAGGTGCGCACGGAGGCGTTGGACGCCCTCGCCGCGACCGGCAGCTCTCTCCTCGGCACGTCCCACCGCCAGGCGCCGGTCAAGAACCTGGTCGGCTCGGTCCGCGAGGGCGTACGCGACCTCTTCCGGCTCCCCGACGGCTACGAGGTGATCCTCGGCAACGGCGGCTCCACCGCGTTCTGGGACGTCGCGACCCACGGCCTGATCGAGAACAAGTCGCAGCACCTGAGCTTCGGCGAGTTCAGCTCCAAGTTCGCCAAGGCGTCCAAGCTCGCCCCCTGGCTGGCCGAGCCCACCGTCATCTCCTCCGACCCCGGCACACACCCGGAGCCGAAGGCCGAGGCGGGCGTCGACGTCTACGCCTTCACCCACAACGAGACCTCCACCGGCGTCGCCGCCCCCATCAAGCGGGTCGCGGGCGCGGACGAGGGTGCGCTGGTCCTGGTCGACGCCACCTCCGGCGCGGGCGGCCTCCCGGTCGACGTCGCCGAGACCGACGTCTACTACTTCGCCCCGCAGAAGTCCTTCGCCTCCGACGGCGGCCTGTGGATCGGCGTGTTCTCCCCGGCCGCGATCGAGCGCGCCGAGCGGATCCACGCGAGCGGGCGCCACGTCCCGGAGTTCTTCTCGCTGCCCACCGCGATCGACAACTCCCGCAAGAACCAGACGTACAACACCCCGGCGCTGGCGACGCTCTTCCTGCTGAACGAGCAGCTGGAGTGGATCAACGACCAGGGCGGCCTCGACTGGGCCACGGCCCGCACCAAGGACTCCTCGACCCGCCTGTACACCTGGGCGGAGGAGTCCAAGTACGCCTCCCCCTTCGTCGCCGACGCGGCCAAGCGCTCGCAGGTCATCGGCACGATCGACTTCGCCGACGAGATCGACGCGGCCGCCGTCGCCAAGGTGCTGCGCGCCAACGGCATCGTGGACACCGAGCCCTACCGCAAGCTCGGCCGCAACCAGCTCCGCATCGCGATGTTCCCGGCGATCGACCCGGCGGACGTCGAGGCGCTGACGAAGTGCGTCGACCACGTGATCGAGAAGCTGTAGTCGTCCCGCCGCGACCATGAGAGGCGCCCGGCACCGTGTCCGTCACGGTGCCGGGCGCGCTACATGTCTAAGGGGTGTCTGACACATACCCGCGGTCGCGGCACCCCGCACGCACGCTCGCGGCGTTGCCGAAACGCCCACGACGGTGTACGCGACCGTGCTCCCGCCGCCGTCACCGCCTCCGCCGTCCGCTGGGAGACCCGGCGGCGCGGCGCCTTCCCACTCGCGAGTTGACTTGCTCCTCGGGATGATGCCCGAGGATTCTGGTCTGCTCGCTCGGTGCTGTGCCGCTACGCGGCACGAGCATCGGGCGGGCGCCGGCGCGCGAGTGCGTGGGCGGCCGACCGCCCGTACGGGCCCGGAGCCCCGCCGGCTCCCCCTCCCGTGCCGCCGGAGGCGGACCCTCACCCCCGCCGGGAGCGCCGCCGGATCCCGAACCCGGCGGCCACCGCGAGCACGAGCGCCACGGCACCCACCTTCACCCCGGAACCGGTGCCGTCGCCGCCGCCTCCCCCGGCCGACCCGCCGCCGGAGGACCCCGCCCCGGAGCCCTTGCGCCCCGGCACGTCGCCCGCCTCCACCGAACTCTCCGCGCCCTCACTGCCGTACAGCAGCCGGGACCCGTCGGCGGTGTACGTGACGGACTCGCCCTGCCGCTGCAACGGCACGTTCAGCCGGGCCCGCCGCTTGGGCTTGCCGTCGTTCCAGTCGTAGGCGATACCGCCGAAGTAGCCGCGCACGGCGAGCTGTTCGCCGTCCGGCGAGAAGGCGGCGTCGGTGGCCCACAGGTCGATCGTGGCCACCGGCTCGAAGACGTTCTTCCCGGACGTGGACAGGTGCGCCGGCCCCTCGTACAGGTGAGCGCCGTCCTCGTTCTTGTCGACGATGTAGACGCGGCCGGTCCTCGGGTGCACGGCCAGCGACTCGGCGTTGCGGGCGCCGTCGGCGTAGGTGACCACGTACTGGGTGGCGCGGACCGTCCGGTCCTTCAGCTCCTTGGGCTCGGGCAGCCGGTAGATCCACACGTACGGCCAGCTGCCGCCGAGGTTGTCGCCGATGTCACCGACGTAGATCTGGTTGTCCGGGCCGATGGAGACCGCCTCGACGTCGCGCGGGGAGCCGATACCGCTCAGGGTGATCCGGGCGAGCGTCTTCCCGCTCCCCCCGTCCACGGCGTAGAGGTAGGGGCCGTCGTCACTGTCGTTGTGCGTCCAGTAGACGCCCTTGTGCAGACGCGAGGCGGCCAGACCGCTGGACTCGGTGATGCGCGGATCGCTGATCGTGAAGCCGTCCCTCCCGTCGTCCTCGTCGGCGGCGGAGGCGGGCGCTGCGAGGGCGGCCACGAGCAGGACCCCGGCGAGCAGGGCGAACAGTCGGCGCATGGTCCCAAGACTGCCATCCCGCACGGGTGTTCGCTGGCGTGGCCGGGCTCACACCCCACCCGTCCCGCCGATCGTCCATCATGAGCGGATGCTCAGGTTCATGCCCGTCGGCGACTCCATGACCATCGGCAGCGCGGGCGAACACACCTGGCGCTACCGCCTGTGGCAGCACCTGCGCGACACCTACGGCGGCCCGTTCGCCCTGGTCGGCCCGCGCGAGACCCTGTACGACAAGGCGCTGGACGCCCCCGTCTCGCACGAGTACGCCGACCCGGACTTCCCCCGCGCCCATCTGGCCGGCTGGGGCGAGGGCTGGCAGCACCTGGCCCTGCTGATCGGCGACGCGGTCCGCGACACCGGGGCCGACGTGCTGCTCGTCTCGCTCGGCCTGATCGACCTGGGCTTCTACACCAACGCCGAGCAGACGGCGCGGAACGTACGGCGCTTCGTGGCGGCCGCCCGGGAGGCCTCGCCGCGTGTCCGGATGGTGCTCCTGCCCGTGATCCCCAACGTCCGTGCCGCCACCGACGCCCCCTTCGCCGCGCAGGTGACCCTCTTCAACGAGCTGCTGGCCAAGACGGTCGCCGACCTGGACGAGCCGGCCTCCCCCCTCCTGCTGGCCTCCGTCCCCGAGTCGTACGACATAGCCCTCGACACGTACGACGGCACCCACCCCAACACCTCCGGCGAGCACAAGCTGGCAGCGGCCTTCGCGGGGGCGATGCACCAGGCGTGGGGGTGGGGCGGGAAGTACGGGGGCTGAGCGGCTGCGGCGATGCCCGGCCGCCAGTCCGCGTTCTGCCACGTGACATCTGCCCCTCTGATCGTCGACTCCGTACCAGCGCCACCCACCGGGCCATTGCTCGCCTGGCCCTGCGCGAACTGTAGGAACGCTCCTCAAACCGGTGACGCCGTGCAGCGAGGCCGCAGTTCGCGGGTTATCCGAGACCCGCGACCTCAGTTCTGTTATTGACCGATTACGTTCTGTGGATGATGGTCCGGCTCCAGGAAGGTTCGGCGGTACTGTCCTAGCGTGGCAACTCTCGCACTGTTCAGCACCGACGACCTCTCCCTTCCCGAGTCTCTACAGGAGGCCGTGGAGCACGGTGAGGTGTTCACTCGCGCCTGGGTGGTCGAGCTCATTCTCGACCTTCTTGGCTATACGGCGGACAAGGACCTCTGCGATCTGCGGCTCGTAGAGCCGGCTTGTGGCGGCGGCGCGTTCTTGACCGTCATCGCTTCCCGAATGAGTGCGTCATGCCATGCGCATCAGCGCCCCATCACCGATGCGATCGACGCCGTTCGTGCCTTCGACCTGCTTAGCCCCAATGTCGAGCGGAGCCGGACGTTGGTCACGGAAACGCTACGAGAACTGGGCTGGGGTCTGAATGACTCAGGGAAGGTCGCTGCAGCGTGGGTGAAGCAGGGCGACTATCTCCTGCAGTCGGACCCTGACCATCTCGCCGACTACGTGGTGGGTAACCCTCCGTACATCCGGCTCGAGGACGTTCCCGACGACCGGATGGCAGCCTATCGCCACTCCTGCTCCACTATGGGCGGCCGAGCCGACGTCTACGTCGGCTTCTACGAGGTGGCCTTGCGCAGCCTCAACCGAGGGGGTCAGCTGGGATTCATCTGCGCCGACCGCTGGATGCGCAATCAGTACGGTCGGCGACTGAGGGAACTGGTGACCAAACACTTCAGCATGGACCTTGCCCTCGTGATGCACGACGTCGATGCCTTCGACGATCAGGTTTCGGCCTATCCCGCGATCACCCTCATCTCGAACAAGTGCCAGGGCACAGCGGTGGCAGCGGACACGACCCGGTCTTTCGGAGCGGAACAGGCACGGGACTTCACCAGCTGGTACCTGAAGGGCGAACCGCTGACGGTCACCACGACCTCCTACCAAGCTGCTCGCATGCCTCACTGGTTCCCGGAGGAGGACTCGTGGCCGGCTGCTTCACCGGCCAGGCTCGCGGTCCTCGAAGATCTCACCGAGCGGTTTCAACTCCTTGAAGACACCGAGACGGGAACCAAGGTCGGTATCGGTGTCGCCACCGGTGCAGACAAGATTTTCCTCACCAAGGACAAGGATCTGGCCGAGGCGGACCGATTGCTCCCCCTGGCCATGGTCCGCGACACCACTAGCGGCACCATCGACTGGGACGGCACGCACCTGGTCAATCCCTGGACGGCCAGCGGCGACCTGGTCGACCTCGACGCGTTTCCGCGTCTCGCCTCCTACTTCGAGAAGCACGGCGAGGACCTGCGTAAGCGCTACGTTGCGGTCAAGCAGCCTCAGCGCTGGTACAAGACCATCGACAAGGTCGACGACAAACTTACGCGTCGTCAGAAACTACTGTTTCCGGACATGAAGTTGAGGATCCATCCGGTCCTCGACGAAGGCGGCCTGTACCCTCACCACAACTTGTACTTCATCGTCTCGGACGTCTGGGACATGCGCGTACTGGGTGGCCTGTTGCTGTCCAAGGTCGCGGAGGCATTCGTGGAGGCATACGCGGTCAAGATGCGCGGGGGGACCCTTCGCTTCCAGGCCCAGTACCTCCGAAAGATCCGCGTCCCGGATCCGGCGACGATTAGCGAAGGTGACCAAGCGGCTCTCGCCCAAGCCTTCGACGCGCGGGACAGAGAGGCAGCCACCGAGGCCGCTTTGCGCGTCTACGGGCTCGCCGAGTTGCCTGACTAGGAGGAACAGATCTTGACGGCCACCCGCCAAGACTTCGAGGACGCCATCGCGGCGTACTGGGGCGCCAAGCAACTACAGAACGAGCAGTCCGCGATCCGGGACGCGGTAGGGGTCGGTACCGCTGGCTCCGTACGAGGCGGCAAGCACTTCGATGTCATCGCGACTCTCCTGGCGAAGTTCTTCCTGGACGCTGGCTACCCACCTGCGAGCATCCGCGTCACCAAGTCACAGGGCCTTGAACTGCCCGGCTACTACCGGCCGCAGAAGCAGTGGGACCTCGTGGTCGTCCACCAAAACGTCCTCGTGGCGGCGTTCGAGCTGAAGGCACTCGGCGGACCCTCGTACGGCAACAACTACAACAACAGGGTCGAAGAGGCGCTGGGCAGCGCCGTAGATCTGCGCCGAGCGGCCCTCGCCGAGCTGTACCCGAAGGAGAAGCCCTGGCTCGGTTACTTCTTCATCATGCAGGACGGTGAAGGATCCCGAAGGCCGGTCAAGACGGCCAAGGGCGCCCTTCCTGCCGATGAAATTTGGCACGATACGTCCTACCAGGACCGGTTCGGAATCTTCTGCCAAAGACTCATGGCTGAGCAGCTCTATGACGCCGCGTGTTATGTCACATCTTCGGCTGAGAACCCGAAGCCAATCGAGTTGGTCGAGAGCCTCGACTGGCGCCACTTCTCCGCAGCAATAAACGCCCGCCTCACGTATCTGAAGGACCTCGGCGTCCCCGGATAGGCGCAGGGGTATCGCCCGGGGCGGCCGCGAGCGCTGCCGAAGCGGCGAGGAAGGCCTGCGGGCGAGAGGGCTGGTGACAAGTCACTCCGCGGGACGGTCGTGCGCCAGCAAGAGCGCCAGCGGCCCGGCAGGGAGGAGGAACCGTCCGTCGTGGACCGCTCGCAGAGCGTCGCTCATCGGCCACCACGAGAGCGCGAAACCCTGCTCACTCTCGGTGAGCTCCTGAGGTCCGAGCGTCAGGTGCCGGGCCTCGAACAGATGAACCCGGGCGGCGGAGCAGAGAGTGATGGCGTACGAACCGAGCCCCCGCCACCACTCCGCCCGGACACCGGCCTCCTCCCGCAACTCACGGCGCGCGCACGCGAGCGGGGACTCTCCGGGCTCGAAGCGACCGCCCGGAAGGAAGAGGTGCTCGCCTCCGTGGTCGGGGAACTCGGCACTGAGCAGGGCGATGCTGCCCCGTGAATCGCGGGCGACGACCACGGATGCGTCAGGCATCGAGTCACTGCTCATGCCTCGTGAGCGTAGCGGTCAGTGCTGCACCCAGGTGGCGAACGGAACGTCGAAGACGGCAGGGTGGGCGATGCCTCGCCCGTGATAACCGTCGTCTCCATAGGCGTCTCCGTGGTCGGCACACATGACGACCAGCCACCGACCGAGCTGAGAGAGACCGTCGAGCAGGCGTCCCAGGTGCTCGTCGGCGTAGGCGAGGGCAGCGGCCTGTGAGGCAGCCGTGTCCTCGCTGGAGTTCAAGTAGTGACCGTGCGGAACGTGCGTCGCGCTGATGTTGACGAACAGGAACAGCGGGCGTCGACCAACATAGTGATCGGCCACCCCCAGTGCCTGATCGGTCTGATAGCGCGTGGAGTCGATCTCAAAAGAGCAGAACTCGGGACGCCAGTGGTCCTCGTCGAAGAGGTCAGGCAGTACGCAGCCGAGAGGTGTCTCACGAGAAAAATAAGTCACCCCACCCACGCACACATTGCGGTAGCCGTTGCGAGACAGGCCGTCGAGGAGACTGGCGGCATCGAACTGGAACGTCTCCGGTGGCACCCTCTTGAAGGCTGGTGGGCGGCACTCCCACAGCCGTGGTGGCTGGTGGGGCTGCGGCAGCTTGGGCAGGAAGCCGGAGAAGAATGCCATGTGCGCAGGCAGGGTGAAGGTGCCCGGCGTCTGCCGTCGCTCCCACACTCCCCCGGGCAATACCCGGGCCAGGCAAGGCGTACGACCGGCATGAAGGGCGCTGTCAGCGACGTCGTAACGCAGGGAGTCGAGCGTGACGAACAGGATGCCAGTTCCCGACTGAACGATCTCAGCTACGTTGATCACAGGTGGCCTACCTCCGTAAGGTCGTTGGGCCAGGGCGCGATGCGCCCCTTGGCACGGTCGTTGACCGGGATGGGAACGCGGTCCTGCGCGATCATCCTGCGGATCTCGACCAGGCCGTTGCTTTCGTCGAACTCCACGCCGTGGCGGTGGAACAGCTTGATGCGTACGGTCGTTCCTCCCTCGTTGCTCTCTGCGAGGAGCCAGGCCCCGGGGACCCCGCCCAGATCTTCGATCGCGGCGAGGAGACGATCGCGGGTCCGGAGGCCCAGCGACTGGACGGTGCAGGCGTAGTGCTGGGCGTTGACCGCGCCGCGGCAGAAGCGATCGGCGAATTCGGCGATGACGGGGTGACCGTTGTGAGCAACCGCGATCTGGCCGGCTCCCTGAGTGACAACCAGGCAGGTACCCAGCCACCAAGCCACGGCTTCGTGAATCTGCCCCGGGAACGCGCCTACCGCGCCACCGTCCCGGATCACTCGGTCAGTGTCGATCGGATTCAGCACGGTCCTTCTCCAAGAGGCTGACGATCAGGTCGGCGAGGTCTTCGGCCGCCGTATCGTCCGTCTCCAATACGACGGCAGTTTGGTCCTGCTTCGCCACAGAAGCGAAGTTCGCGAGCAGTCGGGACAGCCGTCCCTTGACTGTCAGCAGATCGACGTCGTCTTCGGAGAGGTCGCTCTTGCCGGCCAGCCGATCGCGTAGCGCTCCCTCTGAGCACCGCAGGTAGAAGGTGCGCGTCGGCTCACTCAGGTAGGGCCGGTACGGCTCCAGAAGTCCCGCGACGGTCGCCACTGGCACACGGTGAACAGCTGAGTGGCAGGCGACGACAGACGACACGTACCGGTCGGCGACAACGGGCCTTGTGACACGTGCCTGCCGGATGGAGTCGGAGACGTGCAGCAGCCCAGAGAGGTAGAAGGCGAACTGCGGCAGCGGCCGGAGCCGGGCGTTGACGGTGCCGGACCAGTCGGCATGTGGGGCGTGCAGTGTGTGGATGCCCGTGGCCCCCAGCCGCTCGACAAGGGCTGCACGCAACGTGGACTTGCCAACGCCGGAGACGCCTTCAAGCACGATCAGCGGGCTTTCGTCTCGCTCGTAGCCAAGGGGCTGGTATGGGGGCGGTAGGCGGGACACAGTCACAGGGTCCCCTCCGTGAAGGCGGTGACGTGGCCGGCGACGTTGTCGACGACCTGATACGGGTCTGACAGGACCGAGGAGAGGTCCAAGCGAAGGTCATCCCGCAGGAGGCAAGGCTGGAGGCCACCGTTGTGATCCAGGCGCAGGGCCCAGAACCCTTCGACGCAGTCGGGACGACGCGGACAGGTACCGCATTGACCCACGTGGTGACGGCCCAGGTCGCGGTGGATCACATCGATCTCGACACCATCGACCCGGAACACGCGACGGCCTTGTCCGACACCGACAACTTCCGTGTGTTCCTCGTTGGTCAGGGTGCGCAGGTGGGTGACGACCGAGTCGGCCGAAGCGGCGGATGAGGCGCGTCCCTCGTTGAAGGTGGTGCCAACCAACTCGATGAGCTGCACGGGCATCCGACGCTCCAGCGCGTAGTCAATGATCGCCGGGACCTCGTGCACGTTCTCCTTCAGGAGCAGCGTGTTCAGCTCCACGCGGTCGCAACTCTCCTGAGCGGCCTCGATCCCGTCCAGGACGATGTCGATGCCATACCGAGTGTCTGCGATGGCCCGCAGGCTGTCATCGGAAAAGTAGTGCAAGCTGACCTTGATCTTGTCCAGCCGTGTATGGGACAGCCACGGCTTATAAGTGCGGACGCGTGTGCCGTTGGTGATCAGGGTGTAGCTGCTGTCCGGACCGTGTACGGGGAGCTGCTCCAGAATCGGGCGTGCCAGCGGTGAAACCAGCGGTTCACCTCCAGTGAAGTACACCCGCTTGAGCCCTGCGTCCATCAGGGAGCGAATGATTCTGAGATATCCGTCAGGGTCGAGGGCTCGGGTGCGGGGCTTTTGTGTGCGGTCGATGCGCATGAGAGGCGGGGGTACATCTCCCTCGTTGTGGCAGAAGAAGCACGCGATGTTGCACTGCGGCGTGAAGGAGACGCGCAGTTGTCCGCGTAACGCGGCGAAGTTCTGAAGTGCCGTGTAATCGACTGCTTCGGCTACCAAAGATTCGGACAGCTCTTGCATGTTTGCCTCCAAGGCAAGGTGAGGTCGGTGCCCTCTGCCCCTCGAATGGCAGAAGGGGTGGGTCTGACGCCGGGCGGCGAATTCGCCGTTTGGGATGTGATCGGGTGCGTTCCCCAGCGCCGGGCGGCGGCTCAGGCGGTGTCGCCGGTGGAAGGTGACGTGCACCGGGGCGCACAGACCCACAACCGGAACAGGCGCCCCTGGTAGCGCACTTCACCCCACACAAGGCCGGCCGCCCCGAGTCTGCGCCCGCAGTTCGCGCAGTCGATGGCCGTCTGCTGCCGAGGGCTGAGCTGCTCGATACGCGGAAGCTCACCAGGAGCGCGACCTGTCACCGCTTGCCGCCCGCTCGCAACTCGGCCCACACGCGTTTCCCGCCGCGTACCGGCTCGCTTCCCCAAGCGTGGGCAAGGGCATCGACCAGGAACACGCCACGCCCGTTCTCCTCGTCGGCGGCCGGTGTGCTTCGGATCGGCCGGGTGGATGAGGTGTCGGTCACGACGATCCGCGCGGACTCCGCTCCCGTCCGGGTAATCGATGCGCCTACCGTGGCCGAGTCCGTGTGCTCCACCGCGTTGGCCACCAACTCGGTGACGATCTGCCTGGCTACGTCCGCCAGCTGTAGCAGGCCCCACGCTTGCAGCGCCAGCGTCACGTCCCGCCGTGCCTGTGCGGCGGCCCTACAGGTCGCCGGATAGCGCCCCTGGTAGCGCTGAGGCCCTACGGATGCAGCAGTCATGGTCATCGGTTGCTTCCCTCAGAGGTGCTCGCCTGCCGTACGACCAACTAACCGGCTCGGAAGTGCATGTGGGCATGACGAAGCTCCACCCCCCTACTCGCGTCGACCATGACGAGTTGACCAGTCCTTTACTCACGGTAGTGAGTGCGTCACCCGTACCGTGATGTCATGGGGCGCAGGAAGAACCGGGCTCTCGCCGGCTGGATGGAACACCACCAGGTCACGGCCGCCGAACTGGCGGAACTGGTCAGCGAGTCCATGGAGCAGCTCACTGGGGGACGCGGGAACGTTTCCGAGCGCACCGTGTTCCGTTGGTTATCGACGGAGAACCGTTGGCCTCAGGACCGTCAGCGTCTGGCCCTGGAGAACGTCACCGGGCTGCCCGCCACCCGCCTCGGCTTCGTACCCCGGGGGCGCGCGACGGCTCCCGCCCCAGCACCTCGGGAGGACCCCCTGCTTCGCCGTACTTTCCTGACGGCCGCCACCGGCAACGTGCTGGCCGCCACCACCCCCAACACCATTGCCGCGTCTCCCACCACCGGCGCTCGCCCCACTGTGGGCCTCGTCGATGTACAGCGCTTGAGACACCGGCTCACCGAACTGTGGGAACGGGACGACAAGGACGGCGGCACCCTCGGCCTCGAAGAACTGGCCAGTGCGGAGGTACGGCACATCCTGAGACTCCAGCAGAACGGCAACGCCACAGGGCGCATCCGCAGCCGTCTGTACACGCTGGCCGCTGCTTTCAGCGCCACCGCGATGTGGGCGGTCGTCGACTGCGGCCGTCTGGGCGACGCCCAGCGGTACCTGGAACAGTCCGTCACGCTCGCCGGCCTGTCAGGGGACGGCGAAGTGCAGCACCAGACATGGCGGAACGCGGCCGTCCTCGCCAGCCAGCGCGGCCGTCACGCCGATGCCCTGGCCGCAGCCGAAGCCGCCATGGCCACCAGGGCGCATCGCGCCGATTCCCTTTACGCATCGCTGAGTCACGCTCGGATCGCCCTGGCCGCATCCTCGGGAGGAGACAGCCCTCGCGCCCTGCGCGCTCTGGAACGCGCCGCGACGGCCTTCGGTCGGGCCGACCTCGACATTCCGCGCTCCCCCTCCGTCAGCTTCTACACCGAGGGCGAACTGCACGGCCTGATGGGCATCGCCCACTACCGGCTCGGCCGGGCCGGCGAAGCCGAGTACCACGCCTACCAGTGCCTGGCCGCCCTGCGCCCCGACCAGCACCGCAACCGCGCCTACTACACGGCTCAGGCCGCCCTCGCCCAACTCTCACAAGGTGACGTGGAGCAGGCGTGCGATACCGCCGCCGCCGTCATGCCCCCTCCGGGCACTGCCACGACGGCTCGCGTGCCACGCCTGCTCGGTACGTTCACGTCCGCGTTGCAGATGAAAGCGCCCGGGTCGACCATCGCCCGGGAGTGGCAGGAGCGCGCCACCGACCATCATGGCGGCACCCGCCGACCACCGTCAGTGAGGGAGACGTCGTGACCGCGCCCGGCGGCGACACCATCCAGTTCGTCCACTACGCCCGAGACCGGTTCACGGAGATCTGCCCGACGCTGGTGTCCCTGTATGCCGACGTCTACGCCGACCAGCTTTCCGACCCGTTCTTCTCGGTGGAACGGTTCGAACAGCGTCTGGCGAACTACGCCTCGCGGCCCGGCTGGGAAGCGGTCGTCGCGTACGACGGAGGAGAGGCCTCCGGGTACGCGTTCGCCGCGACGCTGCCGCAGAAGACCGGCTGGTGGTCGCACATGCTCGCGCCCCTGCCCGAGGATGACACCGCCGAGGACGGCAAACGGACTACGGCGCTGTTCGAGCTGATGGTGCGCGAGCCGTGGCGCGGCACCGGCCTCGCCCGCCGCGTCCATGAACGGCTGCTGTCCGGTCGACCGGAGGAACGCGTGACCCTCCTGGTCGAAGTCACACACCCCAAGGTGAAGGCCCTCTACGAGAGCTGGGGATACAGCAACGTCGGTAACCAGCAGCCATTCCCGGATGCCCCGGTCTACGCCACGATGGTGCGTCACTTGCGGGCCGCCTGAGCGACCACGAAGGCGTCCGAAAGCGCGGCGGATGGCAGAGCACCGACCGCTGCTCGGCATATGCGTGCTCTCCGTGCCCCGGTGCCGTGCGTATCGTTGTACCGCGCGGCCGCACTCGTCCGTGAGCGGCCGGGGAGGAGCGCCACGATGACCGTCCTCGACGACAGGATCACGATGGCCGAGAGCGACAACACGAGCCACCTCGATGAGATGTTCGAGCGACTCGAGAAGATGCCTGTCCCCGAAGGATTCAGGGTCGAGATCGTCGGGGGCACTGTCTACATGACGCCGCAGCGAAATATCCACTGGCAGATCATTCGCCGGATTCTGCATCGACTCGAGGACGAGTTCGGCCGGGACGCCATGGTGCTCTCTGACGTGCGGATCGACTTCCCGGGCGACGAGAACGCGTTCTGCCCGGACATCGCCCTGCTCAAGGACTCCACGGAACCGGACGAATCGGGTCGTTGGCGCTATCGCGACGTCGCATTCGTCGCCGAGGTCATTTCCGCAGGCACAGGTCCGAACGACTACGGCCCCAAGAAGACCGCCTACGCGCTCGCCGACGTGTCCGTCTATCTCATCGTCGACCCGTACCAGGGCAGGTGCCACCTCCACACCCAGCCCAAGGACGGCGAGTACGTCGTCGAGACCACCGTCGCCTTCGGCGCGGACGTCGACATGAGCACCACTCCCCTCGGGCTCGTCCTCAGGACCGGTGAGTTCCCCCGCGACTGACCACCGCCACCCGCGCCTCGCCTCTCCCTCCCCGTCCCCCCTCGCCGCGTCTCCCCTTGCCTGGAGCGCACTCCAGGCCGTTGGCTTGGACCATGGAGTACACACAGCTCGGACGCACGGGACTCAAGGTCAGCCGGCTGGTCCTCGGGACCATGAACTTCGGGCCGCAGACCGACGAACCCGACAGCCACGCCATCATGGACGCGGCGCTGGACGCGGGGATCAACTACTTCGACACGGCCAACGTGTACGGCTGGGGCGAGAACAAGGGCCGTACCGAATCGATCATCGGCAGCTGGTTCGCCCAGGGCGGCGAGCGGCGCGACAAGGTCGTGCTCGCCACCAAGGTGTACGGGAACATGGGCGCCGACGGCGAGGCCTGGCCCAACCACGACAAGCTCTCCGCCGTGAACATCCGGCGGGCCGTCGACGCCAGCCTCCAGCGGCTCCGGACCGACTACATCGACATCTACCAGTTCCACCACATCGACCGCGCCACCCCCTTCGAGGAGATCTGGCAGGCGATCGACACGCTGGTGCGGCAGGGCAAGATCCTCTACGCCGGTTCCTCCAACTTCCCCGGCTACAAGATCGCCCAGGCCAACGAGACGGCCGCCCGGCGCGGCTCGTACGGGCTGGTCAGTGAGCAGTGCCTCTACAACCTGGCCGAGCGCCGCGCCGAGATGGAGGTCATCCCGGCCGCGCGGGACTACGGGCTCGGGGTCATCCCCTGGTCGCCGCTGCACGGCGGACTGCTCGGCGGCGTCATCAAGAAGGAGGCCGAGGGCGGCCGGCGGGCGAGCGGGCGGGCCGCCGACGCCCTCAAGGACACGGCCGTACGGGCGCAGATCCAGGCGTACGAGGATCTGCTGGAGAAGCACGGTCTCGAGCCCGGGCAGGCCGCGCTGGCCTGGCTGCTGACCCGTCCCGGGGTGACCGGGCCCATCGTGGGGCCGCGCACCGCCGGGCAGCTGGAGTCGGCGCTGCGGGCCGTGGAGCTGGAGCTGACGGACGAGGTGCTGGCCGGTCTGGACGAGATCTTCCCCGGCCCGGGGCCGTCCCCGGAGGCGTTCGCCTGGTAGGCGTGCGCCCGGGTCCCGTCCTGGTGGCCGTGCTCAGGCGGCCGTCCGGCGCTCTACTGGCCGACGGCCGCCGCCACCGCCACGACGACGAACATCAGCACGAGCACGACGGCCATGATCCGGTTACGGGTTTTCGGGTCCACGCCTTCGAGGTTAACCGGACCCGTCCGGACGCCTTCACTCGCCCGCCCCGAGTTCCCAGCGCTCGACCGTGTCGTAGTGAGGCAGCTCACCGGGCACGCCCGATCTCGGCAGCTCGCTGCGTACGAGGCACAGCGCGCCCGCCGTCCACTCGCGCCCCGCGAAGGGCGCGAGGGCGGCGGCGAACGGGCGGAGGTCGGTCGCGAGGCGGCTGCGGGCGAGGGTGAGGTGCGGCCGGTAGCGGCGGTGCCCGCCCGAATCGACGCCCGCCTTGCGGCCCGCGGTCTCCGCCCGGTCGGCCAGCAGCCGCATCGTGCGCAGGTCGCCCGCCGCGCCCGCCCACAGCGCCCGGTCGCCGAAGTGGCCGCCGCCGCTCAGGGCGAGCGGGAAGAGCGGGGTGTGGGCGGCGGCGCGCGCCAGCCGGCGGGAGAGGTCGGGGACGGTCTCCTCGTCCACCTCGCCGTAGAAGGCGAGGGTGAAGTGCCAGCCGGGGCGGCCGGTCCAGCGCAGGGCGTCGGCCCCGCGCAGCCGCCTCAGTCCGTCGACCACGGGGGCCAGTTCCCTTACCGCTTCCTCCGGTGGCAGCACCGCCGCGAAGAGTCTCATGCGGTCACCCTGCCACCTCCCGGCCGCCCCGCGGGAACGGCGGCTCACGCCACCGTCGCCAGCCGCCTCTCCCGGGGCACGAAGCGGACCTGGGGGTGGCCGTCGCGCCAGCCGACCGCGAGACGGAGGTTGCCGAGGCGGGCCAGGACCAGGCCGACCGTGAGCGCGGCGGCGACCGAGACCAGCCCGCCGACGGCGAAGCCGATGCGGGGCCCGTAGGCGTCGGTGACCCAGCCGACCAGGGGCGCGCCCAGGGGCGTACCGCCCACGAAGACCATCATGAACAGGGCCATGACGCGGCCGCGCATCGCCGGGTCGGTGGCCATCTGCACCGAGGTGTTCGCCGTGACGTTGACGGTCATGCCGAACATCCCGATCGGCACCATGAGCAGCGCGAACAGCCAGAACGACGGGGCCAGCGCGGCGACCATCTCCAGCACGCCGAAGGCGACGGCGGCGGCGATCAGGACGCGCAGCCGGGCCGTGCCGCGCCGGGCGGCCAGCAGGGCGCCGGCGAGGGAGCCGAGGGCCATCAGCGTGTTGAAGAGGCTGTAGGCACCGGCGCCGGAGTGGAAGACGTCGTCCGCGTACGCGGTCAGCCAGACGGGGAAGTTGAAGCCGAAGGTGCCGATGAAGCCGACCAGGACGATCGGCCAGATCAGGTCGGGCCGGCCCGCCACATAGCGCAGGCCCTCGCGGAGCTGGCCCTTGCCGCGCGGGGCGCGCTGGTTCTGGAACAGCTCGCGCGAGCGCATCATCAGCAGCGCCGCGAGGGGCGCGACGAACGACAGTCCGTTCAGCAGGAAGGCCCAGCCGGTGCCGACGCCGGTGATCAGCAGGCCCGCGACGGCGGGGCCGACGAGCCGGGCGGACTGGAAGTTGGCGGAGTTGAGACTGACCGCGTTCTGCAGCTGGCCGGAGCCGACCATCTCGGAGACGAAGGACTGCCGGGCCGGGTTGTCGACGACCGTGGCGAGGCCCATGGCGACGGCGGCGACGTAGACGTGCCAGACCTGGACGTGTCCGGAGAGGGTGAGGAAGGCCAGCGCGAGGCCGGTGAGGCCCATCGCGGACTGGGTGGCGAGCAGGACGGGGCGCTTGGGCAGGCGGTCCACGAGGACGCCGCCGTACAGCCCGAACAGGAGCATCGGCAGGAACTGCAGCGCCGTGGTGATGCCGACGGCGGCGGAGGAGCCGGTGAGGCTCAGCACCAGCCAGTCCTGGGCGATGCGCTGCATCCAGGTGCCGGTGTTCGAGACGACCTGTCCGAGGAAGAACAGGCGGTAGTTCCGCACGCGCAGCGAGCGGAACATCGAGGAGCGCTCGGGGACGGGCGGGGTGTCGTGGGTGGCTGGTGCGGGGGCGGAGTCTGCTCCGGGTCCCGAACTCAACAGCGTTCGCCTCCTTGGCGGTCACGGACGGCTTGCGGCAGTCGCCGGGCGGGGGCCCGGCGGGGCGTCACGGGCCGGCGGTCGTGGCCGGTGGTCCTACGTGTGCGGTCAGGGCGCGGGCGGGCCGGCGGTCACCGGCCGGGGCCCGCGGGCGGGCACCCTCACAGGGCGCTCACAGATGGGCGAGCTTCTCCAGTACGGGGGCGGCGGCGCGAAGCTTCTCCCACTCGTCCTCGTCGAGGGCGTCGACCAGTCCGGCCAGCCACACGTTGCGCTTGCGGCGGCTCTCCTCGAGCATCGCCTCGGCCCGCTCGGTCTGGGTGACGACCTTCTGCCGCCGGTCCTCGGGGTGCGGATCCAGCCTGACCAGCCCCTTCGCCTCCAGCAACGCGACGATGCGGGTCATCGACGGCGGCTGCACGTGCTCCTTGCGGGCGAGCTCGCCCGGGGTGGCCGTGCCGCAGCGGGCGAGGGTGCCGAGCACCGACATCTCGGTCGGGCTCAGCGATTCGTCGACCCGCTGGTGCTTGAGCCGGCGTGACAACCGCATCACTGCGGAGCGCAGGGAGTTCACGGCGGCGGCGTTGTCGCCATGGGTGAGGTCAGGCATGTCCTTTAGCCTAACTCATTACTCTCACTAAAGACCAATGGAACACCGGCGAATGCCCGTGATCCACACCACTCATCCTTACGTGGATCGCGGATCACCCGAACGAGTGACGAGGCGGGCAAAAGTGACCCCGGGCACACCCTGGTGGGGCGACCCTCGGACCATGGGGACCAGCGTGCTCAGCCTGCGCGTGGACGGGGAGCTGCTCGACCGGCTCCGGCACCACGCCGCCAGAAGAGGAATGAGCGTCCAGGACTATGTCGTCCGGACGCTCATGCGCAGTGACTTCGACGAGCGCTTCAGCAGCGCGGTCGAGGAGACGGAGAGGTTCTACGGGGTCACGTGCCGCGACGCCTGACCTGACACCCGACGCCTGACGGGACGCCGTGCGCCCGGCGCCTGACGGTCCGCCCGACACCTGACACCCGACGGGCCGCCCGGCCGCCGGCTTCGGCGCCGGTACGCGACAGGCCCGCTGACTCCCGTCCGCGGGCCTGTGGCTGAGTTCCTGTGGCTGAGGGGTTCCTGGCCCGCACCGGGGTACGGGGTCCTCGGTCCTCGGTGTTACGTCAGGCCCAGGGCCGGCATCAGGTAGTAGAAGGCGAAGACCGCCGAGACCGCGTACATGGGCACCGGGACCTCGCGGCCCCGGCCGGCGGCCAGGCGCAGGACCACGAAGGTGATGAAGCCCATGCCGATGCCGTTGGTGATCGAATAGGTGAACGGCATCATCAGCATCGTCACGAAGGCCGGGATGGCGATCGTGTGGTCCGCCCAGTCGATCTCCCTGATCGAGCCGGAGAGGATCAGGAAGCCCACCGCGAGCAGGGCCGGGGTGGCCGCCTGCGACGGGACCATCGTGGCGATCGGGGTGAGGAAGAGGGCCACGGCGAACAGCGCGCCGGTGACGACGTTCGCGAAGCCGGTGCGCGCGCCCTCGCCGACACCCGCCGTGGACTCCACGAAGCAGGTGGTGGCCGAGGAGGAGCTGGCGCCGCCCGCGGCGACGGCGACACCGTCGATGAACAGGACCTTGTTCATGCCGGGCATCTGACCCTGCGCGTCGGTCAGCTTGGCCTCGTCGCTGATGCCCATGATCGTGCCCATCGCGTCGAAGAAGCACGACAGCAGCACGGTGAAGACGAACAGGACACCGGTCAGCACACCGACCTTCTCGAAGCCGCCGAAGAGGCTGACCTTGCCGAGCAGGCCGAAGTCGGGCGTGGCGACGGGGTTGCCGGGCCACTTCGGGGTGGTCAGGCCCCAGGAGGGGATCGTGGCGACCGCGTTGACGATCACGGCGGCGACGGTCATCGCCACGATCGAGATGAGGATCGCGCCGGGCACCTTGCGGACGACGAGCGCGAGCGTGAGCAGCGTGCCGAGGACGAAGACCAGGACCGGCCAGCCGTTCAGGTGGCCGTCGGCGCCGAGCTGGAGCGGCACGGTGGTGTGGGCGGCGTCCGGGATGCGGGAGACGAAGCCGGAGTCGACGAGGCCGATCAGCATGATGAACAGGCCGATGCCGATCGCGATGCCCTTGCGCAGCCCCAGCGGCACCGCGTTCATCACGCGCTCCCGCAGCCCCGTGGCCACCAGCAGCATCACCACGAAGCCGGCCAGCACGACCATGCCCATGGCGTCGGGCCACGACATGCGGGGAGCGAGCTGGAGGGCGACGACCGTGTTCACGCCGAGACCGGCGGCCAGGGCGATCGGGACGTTGCCGATGACGCCCATGAGCAGCGTGGTGAACGCGGCGGTGATCACGGTGGCCGTGACCAGCTGGCCGTAGTCCAGCTGGTGCCCGTACATGTCCTTGGCGCTGCTGAGGATGATCGGGTTCAGCACGATGATGTAGGCCATCGCGAAGAAGGTGGCGAATCCGCCGCGGATCTCCCGGCCCAGCGTCGAGCCACGCTCGGAGATCTTGAAGTAGCGGTCGAGTGCGCCGGACGCGGGCCGGGGCCGCGGCTGGTCCGGCGCGGGGGCCTTGGTGGCCGAAGTGGACATGCTGGTCCTCAAACGGTGCGGGCGGGAACGGACGGAGCGGAGCTGAACGGGGCTGCGGCAGGTCTGTGGGGAACGAGTCCTGCTGCTCGAGGTCACTCCGGCCGGGTTCCCCCACGATCCGTTCGGTGTCCTCTTTGGTGCTTCCTACGAACATAAGCAGCCAAGCACAGGCCGTTTCAGTATGAACATATAAGGCGGGAATCGCTATCTCCGCGCGTAGACGCTTGTGCGACAAGGGCTCTGCCGGAAGTCCGACGGGGAAATCCGGGCGGAGGAGAGGACCGAGTGGGGGTGCGGGAGAACCGGACGGAGGGCGTACGAGGTCCGGGCCGACGGCGGAACCCGGGCCCGTAAGCTGTGCGCATGGAGAAGTGGACCCCCAAGCACGAGGCACCGGAGCCCCTGGAGGGGCCCGTCGTCGCCACCATCACGGGCGGCACGATCCTCTGGTTCGTCCTCTTCCTGGTGCAGCTCCCGTTCTACGGCTGGTTCGACGACCACGGGCACACCTGGTGGGTGTGGACGTGCCTGGCCGGTGCGGGACTCGGACTGATCGGCATCTGGTACGTGCGGGGGCGCGACGCCGCGATCAAGCGGAACGCGGCGGACGGACAGGGCGGATCGGACGGCCCCGACGCGCGGAGCGGCCCCGACGCGCACGGCACCCCGGACGGGCAGAGCGGCTCGGCCGCGGAGTCGACGTCCACGGGGTCCTCGGCTTCCACGGGGTCCTCGGCTTCCACGGATTCCATGGGTTCCGCGGGTTCGGCGTCCGCCGGACCGGCCGCCACCGCCTGACCCTTCCGGGGCCGGCCGGTCCGCCCCGTCCCACCAGGGCGGACGGCCACCGCCTCCCACCACAGCACGACACCCCCTCCTCCCCTGGTCGGATCTTTCGGGCACTCGGCGGGTGCGGGCCCATATCCGCACGTACCGTCGAACGCATGACGCACATCGACGCGGGCGCCGAACTCGATCCTGTGCATCCCCTCCCCCTCCCCGGCCGGTCGCCGGGGCTCAGCACCGCCGAGGTGGCCGAACGGGTCGCGCGCGGCGAGGTGAACGACGTCCCCGTGCGCAGCAGCCGCTCGCTGACGGAGATCGTGCGCGCCAACGTGTTCACCCGGTTCAACGCGATCATCGGTGTGCTGTGGCTGGTCATGCTGTTCGTCGCGCCGTTCCAGGACAGCCTGTTCGGCTACGTGATCATCGCCAACACCGGCATCGGCATCGTCCAGGAATGGCGCGCCAAGAAGACCCTGGACTCGCTCGCCGTGATCGGTGAGGCGAAACCGACCGTCCGCCGGGACGGGACCTCCGCCGAGATCAGCACCTCCGCGATCGTGCTCGGCGATCTGATCGAGGTCGGGCCGGGCGACCGGATCGTGGTGGACGGCGACTGCGTCGAGGCCGAGGGGCTGGAGATCGACGAGTCGCTGCTCACCGGCGAGGCCGACCCGGTGGCCAGGCACCCGGGCGAGCCGGTCATGTCCGGCAGTTTCGTCGTCGCGGGGACGGGGGCGTTCAAGGTGACGAAGGTCGGGCGGGAGGCGTACGCGGCGCAGCTCGCCGAGGAGGCGTCCCGGTTCACCCTCGTCCACTCCGAACTGCGCACCGGCATCTCGACGATCCTCAAGTACGTGACGTGGATGATGGTGCCGACCGCGATCGGCCTGGTCATCAGCCAGCTCGTGGTCAAGGAGAACGACTTCAAGGACTCCGTCGCGCGGACCGTCGGCGGGATCACGCCGATGGTGCCCGAGGGACTCGTGCTGCTGACGAGCATCGCCTTCGCGATCGGGGTGATCCGGCTGGGCCGCAAGCAGTGCCTCGTCCAGGAGCTCCCGGCGATCGAGGGCCTCGCCCGCGTCGACACGGTCTGCCTGGACAAGACGGGCACGCTCACCGAGGGCGGCATGGACGTCACCGAGGTGCGGTCCCTGGACGGCGCGGACGAGACGTACATACGCAGGGTCCTCGGCGCGCTCGGAGCGTCCGACCCGCGCCCGAACGCCTCCCTCCAGGCCGTCATCGACGCCTGCCCCGACAGCGCGGAGTGGCGCCGCCTCGGGTCGCTGCCGTTCTCCTCGGCCCGCAAGTACAGCGGAGCGTCGTTCAGCGAGGGGGACGGCGAGTCGAGTACGTGGCTGCTGGGCGCCCCCGACGTCCTCCTCGACGACGAGGATCCGGCCCTCGCCGCCACGGACCGGCTGAACGAGCAGGGCCTGCGGGTGCTGCTGCTGTCCCGGGCCGTGAAGGACCTCGACGATCCCGGGGTGAGCGTCGGCGCGCGGCCCACCGCCCTGGTCGTGCTGGAGCAGCGGCTGCGCCCGGACGCCGCCGACACCCTGCGGTACTTCGCCGAGCAGGACGTCAGCGCGAAGGTGCTGTCGGGCGACAACGCGGTGTCGGTGGGCGCGGTCGCCCACAAGCTGGGGCTGGTGGGGGGCGGGGGCGCGGCGGGGCGCGCCGGCGACGGGGCGGCGGTCGAGGCCGGCTCGGCCGTGGCGCGCACGGCCGTGCCGGGCGCGACGGACAAGACGGGTGCGACGGGCGGCGCGGCGAGTGCGGCCGGCACGGCGGCGGGGGCGGCGGGCTCCGCGGACTCGGCCGTCGTCGACGCGCGGAGGCTTCCCGGCGACCGGGACGAGATGGCGCTGGCCCTCGACGCGGGGACGGTGTTCGGACGGGTCACGCCGCAGCAGAAGCGCGACATGGTGGGCGCGCTCCAGTCACGCGGGCACACGGTGGCGATGACCGGCGACGGGGTGAACGACGTCCTGGCGCTCAAGGACGCCGACATCGGGGTGAGCATGGGCTCCGGGTCGGAGGCGACGCGGGCCGTGGCGCAGATCGTGCTGCTCGACAACAGCTTCGCGACGCTGCCCTCGGTGGTCGCGGAGGGCCGCCGGGTCATCGGCAACATCACGCGCGTGGCGACGCTGTTCCTGGTGAAGACGGTCTACTCGGTGCTGCTGGCGGTGCTGGTGGTGTGCTCGCAGGTGGAGTACCCGTTCCTGCCGCGGCACCTGACCCTGCTGTCGACGCTGACGATCGGGATCCCCGCGTTCTTCCTGGCGCTCGCCCCGAACCGGGAACGGGCCCGCCCCCACTTCGTACGGCGGGTGATGCGGTACGCGGTCCCGGGCGGTGTCCTCGCGGGTCTGGCCACCTTCGCCACGTATCTGCTGGCCCGGCACCACTACTCGGGCCCGGGGTCGCTGGACGCGGAGACGAGCGCGGCGACGCTGACGCTGTTCCTGATCTCCATGTGGGTCCTGGCGATCATCGCCCGCCCCTACACCTGGTGGCGGGTGGGGCTGGTCGCCGCGATGGGCGGCGCGTTCGTGCTGGTCCTCGTCGTCCCGTCGCTGCAGCACTTCTTCGCGCTGAAGCTGGTCGGGGTGACGATGCCGTGGATCGCGGTGGGCATCTCGGCGGTGGCGGCGGCCGGCCTGGAGCTGGTCTGGAGGGTGGTCGGCCGCCGCGTTCCCGTGTGAGGGGGCTGCCGCTACCTCACGTCGACGGCGTCGCCCGAGGAGCTGACCGCCGGGGTCGTCGAGGTGCCGGCGAAGCTGTAGCGGAAGGTGCCGTCGGCGGAGGCCTTGACCGTGGTCCGCAGGGCGCCCCTGCTGCCGGACGTGATCGTCTTCAGGGTGCTGTAGCTGTCGGCACCCTTCTTCTTGAACTGCAGCTTCACGGACTGGACGGTGTAGCCCGCGTACGTGCCGGTGTCCCAGTTGGCGCGGCTGAGGGTGCCGGTGACCGTGATCGTCCTGTTCTTCTTCACCGGCTCCGGGGAGGCGTTGACGGTGAGCTTGGAGTAGCGCTGGAGGCTGGGCGCCGCGTAGCCGTCCTTCTCGGCCACGCCGACCTTGCTCAGGTCCAGCGAGGGGCTGGTGGGGTCCTGCCCGTTGAACGCGACCGCGTAGGCGTCCGCCTTCCAGGCACCCGCGTCCCCGTTGATCAGGTCCTGGGCGGGGTTGATCACGATCGTCTCGGTGCACCGGGCGACGGTCGCGGAGGACACCGTGCAGGTCGCCGGGTCCTCGCTGGAGAGGATGTACTCGGCGTTCTCGTACGAGCCGCCGCGGTACAGGTCGACCCCGGCGTAGAAGTCGCCGGCGGCGACGTCGACGTCCGCGGCGTGGGTGATCGTGAAGCTGACCGGAACGCTCACCTTCTTGCTGATGCCGGCGACGATCGCCTTGCCCTTGTTGACGGCCACGTTCGAGAACGTGGCGTCCAGGGCGTACGGGACGCCCTCGTCGTCGGCCGAGGTGCTGAACGCGGACCGGCCGGAGTCGGCCTGCCGTGCGGCCTGCACGGCCTTCGCGGCGGCGTCGCGGTCGGGCGTGGATCCGTCGGCGTGCGCGGCGGGCACGACGAGGGCGGAGAGGGCCAGGGCGCCGGAGACGGCGGCCACGGTGGCACGTATGCGCATGCGATTCCCCAGGTGGAGAAAGGGGCCCTACGGCTGGCGTCACGCGGGCCCACATGATCGTGGAGTCTGTTGACTCGGTTGATCAGATGCACGCGTGAGAAGAATGGTTGTGCGTGGGATGAAGTTTCTGTGGACACGTTGACGACGGACGCGGGGAGGGTGCCGGACGGACGGCGGGAGGGCGGTCAGTCGAACCAGCGGTCGCGGGCCAGCTCCTCGGTGCGGGACGGGTCCTCCAGGAGCGCGGCCACCTCGAAGCGGCGCGGCCACTGACCGGCCGCCCAGGCCAGACCGGCGGCGACGCCCTCCAGGGTGGCGGCGTGCAGGACCCCGTCGGGGGTGCGGCGCCAGTCCAGTTCGGTGCCGCCGACGATCAGTTCCTCGTGTTCGACGTACGAGGCGGGCGTGGACGGGCCGAGCAGCACCCGTACGGACTCCGGCACGCCGTGCTCCGTGCCCTCGGAGGTCACCTCGCCGGTCACGGTCTCGCTCAGCCGCCGCACCTGGAACAGCTCGGCGAGATCGGCGGCCCGCGCGGGGCGTACCGGAAGCAGCGGGACGCCGGACGTGAAGGGCAGCAGGTCGGGCGAGTCTGCGACCACCGCGTCGGCGGCGTCCACGACGACGACCTCGCCGTCGACGACGGCCCGCACCTCGTCCGGCAGGGTCACCTGCTCGGGGTCGAGGTCCGCCAGGGCCCCGTACAGGGCGTGCAGTTGGGCGGACGAGACGGGCCGGCCGGGGTCGGCGAGCCGGTCGAGGAGTTCGGCGGCGCCGCCCGGCTCGGCGAGCAGCGCGGCGACCGAGGTGCGCACCCCGAGGGCGCGCAGCACCTGCTCGTCGTCGAAGCCGGTCGCGTCGGCCTCGTCGTACAGCCCGTGCAGCAGCGGATCGCCGCCGGCGGCACGCAGTCCGGCCGGGCGGCGGCCGTCGAGCACCGGATGGCCGCGCAGCCACCACGCCGTGTACGGGCGGACGATCTCGTGCGTGCCGTCGGGCAGCAGGATCCGCACCGGCTGCACGATCGCGTCCCGCAGCGGCGGCCGGGACAGCAGGGCGAGGGCCCTGGGCCACTCGTCGTCGTCGACGAGGTCCAGATCGCGGACGGCGGTGATCTCCGTGGCGACCGGCGGTACGGGAGTGTCGGGCAGCCGGTCCAGGACGTCCTCGCACCACACGTCGACGGCGTCGAGCAGACCCGCGTCGTCCGGTTCGGCGAAGTCGCCCTCGCGGGGCTCCAGTTCGTCCGGGTCGAGGACGACGTCGGTGGCGCGCACGAGGGTGAAGCCGGCCAGGACGCCACAGGCGGCCAGGGGCTGCTCGCCCCAGCGCCCGGCCAGTTCGGCGTCGACGGAGGCGAGTTCGTCCTCCCGCATGACCTGGGCGAACGGGCTTCCCGGCAGCACGAGTTCGCCCGCGGGGGACAGCTCGCCGTCCTCGTCGGGCAGGGCGAGCGCCCCGAGCCAGGGCTCGTCGCCCGGCTCCAGCGCGGCATCCCGTACGAGGGCGAGGACCGTGTCGGCCAGCTCCTCGGCGTCCGGCCCCTGCTGGTCCCAGCCGCCCTCGTCGTCGAGGGAGGCGGCGACGGCGGCGCGCACCTGCGGGGTGGTGAGGACGGCGCGGGGCGTCGCGGGAAGCGCGCCCAGCTTCTCCAGGAGGGGGTGGGCGGCGTCCGGGTGGACGACCTTCAGGCCGAGCCGGACCAGGGTGTCCGGGGCGACCGGCAGACCTCCGGCCGGCGGCAGCAGGACCTGACGGGGGCCGATGGCCGTCCGCGTGCCGCCGGAACCGTGACCGGCGGGGCCCGCATCGGCATCCGTATCGGCATCGGTAGCGGCCTCGGCATCGGGACCGAAGCCGGGGCCGAAGCCCGGGGAGGCGCTTCCGGCCAGCGGGACGGGCAGGCCCGACAGCCGGTCCGGGTCGACTCCCGCGAGGCTGTCGTACAGGCGCCACCACCAGTCCGGGGACTTCTCCAGGCCGGCCAGCCGGTCCACGGCCTCCGTGAGCGGGATCCGGGCGACGCCCAGCGTCCGCAGCTCCGTCCGGCGTTCGAGTCCCGCGGGCAGCAGGCTGGGCAGCACCTCGGCGAGGACACGGACGGTGCCGGCACCGGCGCCCTCGACGACCTCGGCGTCCCGGGGGCGCAGAGCGGCGGTCGGCCGGGACCAGTCGGTGTCCGGGGAGAGGTCGGGTGCCAGGTCCGGTGCCGGGTCGGGTGCCCGGCCGACGGCGAAGGCTCCGGGAGCGGAGTCGCCGGGGGCGGAGTCACCGGGGGCGAGGGCGGGCGGCAGGAAGGCCGTACGGGGCAGCCGGTCGAGGATCGCCTGCCGCAGCGTGCCGTCCAGCTCGCCCCGGCCGAGCGGACCCGGCACGAGGTCGATGATGCCCGGGCCCACCGGTCGCCAGGCGGCGAGCAGTTCGGCGTACGCGTCGGCCGCGCGCTGGACGAGGAAGTCGGTGAGCGGACCCGGGGCCGCGTGCCGGCGGGCGGTGTCCAGCGGCAGGGAGGCGATGAGCAGCGCCGGTACGCCCAGCGGTTCGTCACTGGGTGTGGGCGCGTGCACGACGGGGCTGGTACGCGGGGCGGCGGGCGAACCGTCCGCGCCGACCGGGACGGCCCAGGTGAGCGACCAGTGGGGGCGCAGCCGCTCCTCGACGGGACGGTCGGCGAGCAGGGCCGGTTCGAGGGGACCGTGCCGGGAGACGACCCGCCAGCGGGTGGTGCCGTCGCGGGAGTCCTCGACGGTGACCCCGTACTCGTCGGCACGGCGGCGCAGCGTACGGACGCCCGCCTCGCTGTCGCCGGTGTCGACGACGACCTCCTCCAGACCGGGCAGGGCGAGGAGCAGGGCGTCGTCCACGGCGTTCAGCAGCCGCTCGGCCAGGCCCTCGGCGGCCGGGTCCCGCAGCGGCAGGATGACCACCGTGTCGTACGGGTCCGGGGCGGAGCCCTCGGCGGCGAACGGCAGCCTGAGCAGGGGCACATGGCCGTCGCGGCGGCGGATCTCGTCACCGAGGCCGGGACTGTGCCGGGCGGTGTCCGCGGCGAGTTCGCGGGCCTCGGCCAGCGACCAGCGGACGCCGCCGTGCCGGCCGACGACGGCGGGCTCGTCGCTCACCGCGAGGACGGCGGCGAAACCGACGCCGAAACGGCCCACGGCGCTGTCCGGGGCGTCCCGCTTCGCGGAGGCGCGGAGCGTGGAGAGGGACTCGACACCGGCCGCGTCCAGCGGGGCGCCGGTGTTGGCCGCGGCGAGCACGCCGTCGCGCAGGGTGAGCCGGAGACGGCCGGGGACGCCGGAGCGGGCGGCCGCGTCGGCGGCGTTCTGCGCGAGCTCCACGACGAGGCGGTCGCGGTAGCCGCCGAGGGCGAGATCCTCCTCGGCGTTCGCGTCCTCACGGAACCGGGCGGGGCTGGTGGCCCACGCGTCCAGCACGCCGCGTCGCAGACGCGCCGTGCCGAAGGGGTCCGCGCCTTCGGGTGCCGGCCGCACGAACTTGCTCACGGTTCACTCTCCCTCTTGGGGGGCGGGGTCGCTAGCGGGGGGCTGCGCCCGGCGTTCTGTCGGCCTGGGGTGGGGCTGCGGGCAGTCGTGCCTCCCCCAGAGCCTCAAGGGCCTGGGAGGTGCCCCCAGGGGCGACGGGGGACCCCCTGCTCGAAGAGCTTCGGGGAGGCACCCCGCGGGCGCCGGGTTCGCCTCCACGCCGGCCCGCACCGCGCACCGGGCCGCGCGCCCCGCGGGCGGGGCGGCGCGGTCGCGCGGTGCCTACGAGTGACCGAGTTCCGCTGTGGACTCGTCCGGGGTGGAGGGGACCGAACCGGAGTCCGGGGCCGGGCGGAGGGGGAAGGGGTCCACGCGGGTCTCGTCGATGACCGGGGCCGGGGGGCGGGGCGTCTTCGGCATGACCGCCGCCTCGGAGTGGCCGCCGCATCCGTACGACAGGGCGACCACCCGGCCGTCCGCCGGGGAGAACTCGTTCGCGCAGACGCCGAAGGCCTGGCCCAGCGAGCCGCCGATGGGATTCAGGAAACCGCAGCTGACGCACGAGGCGGGCGCCGCCTGGGCCATCGCCGTCTTCGGGCCGAAGCCCTCCTCCCAGCGGTCCGCCGCCGCGTGCAGCCCGTACCGGGACAGCACCCGGGCCCTGCGCAGGCCCAGCTCCTCGGCGACCGCCGCGATCGAACCACGCCTCGGCACGACCGGGAGCGTCGCCGGTGTGCCCTCGGTGACCTCCGCGTCCTCCGCCTCCGCGAGCTGTTCCATCTCCCGGGAGACGACCGAGTTCGGGGCGGGCTCGTCCTCGCCGGTGTAGCCCGGTTCGAGCCGCAGGTCCTCCGCGTCCGTGGGCAGCAGGTCCCCGGGGCCCATGTCACCGGGGCGCAGCCGCTCGCTCCACGGCACCCACTCCGGGGCCTGGAGGGCGTCGGCGCCGGGCAGCAGCACCGTCTCGTTGAGGGTGACGTGCTTCGCACGGGAGGCCCGGGCCACGGTCACCGCCCAGCGCCAGCCGCGGTACCCGAACTCCTTGCACTCGAAGAAGTGCGTGACAACGCGATCTCCTTCGGAGATCAGTCCGGCGTGCTCGCCCACCACTCCCGGGGCGGCGGCCTCCTCGGCGGCGGCGCGTGCGAGGTCGATGGCCTCGGCGCACAGACGGTCGGGGGTGCGGCTTCGCGTTGTCGCTGCGCTCACAGGTATCGCTTCTCTCCTACGCCGTCTCACGGGTGCGCCATCCCTCGGCGAGAACGCGGACGGAGCGGACCAGAGGGCCGCGTCGACGTCCGCGCCCGATCGCGCTCGGGCGCACCTACGTCATCCATTCTGCGGGATGACCGAGAGGCGCGCGGCCGAGAACAACCGCCGCGGGCGCGTTACGCACGCTACCTTCTCCTGGCCTCTGGGCCCACACCGGCGTGCCACCCCGCCGCTCCGCGGCAGGGTTCGCGCCGCTCCACGGCCCTTTTCTCCGGCGCTCCGCACCGGGTTTCGCGCCGGGTTTCCCACCCTCCCGACCGTCCCGGTCCGCTGGAAAGGGGACCGGTGGGGGCATACGGGCGGTTGCCGCACTACGTTTCCGGTTCTCGGGGCACTATGACGGGGTGGCAGCCACCAGGTCGCCCCAGGGAACCACCGGAGTCGGCGTGGACAAGGGGAACAGCCGAAGCGGCGGACCGGGCCGAGTCAGCGGTCCCGTCCGCGCGGTCGGCCGTGCCCTGCAGTTCCCCGTGACGGGCACCGCACGCGGCATCCGCAAGGCCACCCACGCGCACGGCGCGGGCGAGTCCGGCCTCGGCAAACTCATCGAGCTGCACGCCGTGAACGGCGCCGGCGACGTCATGATCACCATCGCCCTCGCCTCCACGGTGTTCTTCTCCGTGCCCACCGACGAGGCCCGCGGCCGCGTCGCGCTCTACCTCGCCATCACCATGGCCCCCTTCACCCTGCTCGCCCCCGTGATCGGCCCCTTCCTCGACCGCATCCCGCACGGCCGCCGCGCCGCGATGGCCTGCGCCATGCTCGCCCGCGCGCTGCTGGCCCTCGTCCTGTCCGGCGCGGTCGTCACCGGGGGGATCGAGCTGTATCCCGCCGCGCTCGGGGTGCTCGTCTCCTCCAAGGCGTACGGCGTCGTGCGCAGCGCCGTGGTGCCCCGTCTGCTGCCCGCGGGCTTCTCCCTGGTGAAGGCGAACTCGCGGGTCACCCTCGGCGGGCTGCTCGCCACCGGTGTGGCCGCGCCGATCGGCGCGGGACTGCAGTCGCTCGGTTCGCGCTGGCCGCTCTACGGCGCCTTCCTGATCTTCGTGGCGGGCACGGCCCTGTCGTTCTCGCTGCCCGGCAAGGTCGACTCGGCGAAGGGCGAGGGCAGGGCGCTCCTCACCTCGGAGGAACCGCACCGGCACGGGCCGCTGTCCCACCGGGGGCGCTATCTGTCGCAGCGGCCCGGGCCGCACGAGCCGCCGGAGAAGACGCCGCGTCCGGGGCTGCGTACCGTCGGCACGGCCGTCACCCACGCGCTCGCGGCCAACGCGGCGCTGCGCTGCCTGTCCGGCTTCCTGATCTTCTTCCTGGCGTTCCTGCTGCGTGAGCACCCGCTCACCGGGGCCAGCGCGGCCGTGTCGCTGGGGATAGTGGGCGTCTCGGCGGGCGCGGGCAACGCGCTGGGCACGGCGGTCGGGGCGGGGCTGAGGTCCCGCGCGCCCGAGATCATCATCGTGACGGCCGGCGCGTTCGTGCTGGGGGTGGCGATCACGGCGGCCGTGTTCTTCGGTGCGGTGCTGGTGGCCTGCCTCACCGCGGCGGCCGGTTTCGCGCAGGCACTGGCCAAGCTGTCGCTGGACGCGCTGATCCAGCGGGACGTGCCCGAGGAGGTCCGTACGTCCGCGTTCGCGCGGTCCGAGACGCTGCTGCAGGTGGCGTGGGTGCTGGGCGGCGCGATCGGCATCGCCCTCCCGCTCAACGGCTCCCTGGGCCTCGGCGTGGCCGCCGCGATCGTCGCCGCGGGCTGGCTGCCCACGGTGCGCGGCCTGCTCAGAACGGCCCGCCGCACCGGCACCCCGCACCCCCACACCGCCTGACCACCGCTCCCCGCCCCACGACCGGCGGCCCCGGCCCGTAGGCCCCGCCGCACCGGCACCCCGGCCGTACGCGCGCCGGGCGGATGCGTGGCCGGCGCGTGCTCCGGGTGACCCGGCGGCACGCCGCCACACCCCACATGGCAGGACGGCTGTGCGTGCCCGATAACCTTCGGCCATGACCTCCCTGCCCCGCGGCGGAGCCGCCACTGGACACGGCGGCGCGCGCCAGCGCCGCGCCATCGCCGCCATCGGCGTCGTCTCCGCCGGACTCCTCGTCCTGTCCGCCTGCGACAAGCCGACGCCCATGGCGACCGTCACGGTCGGCGATGACTCGGTGAGCTCCGAGACCGAGTGCTACCACGACGGCGACGAGGTGAAGGCCGCCGACCTGGCCAAGTGCCTCAAGTCCAAGGACATCAAGTCCATCAAGATCGACCCCGACGCCACCGTCCGCTTCGGTGTGGACCCGGACGTCGCCGACGACGAGTGGACGATCCTGATGAACGGTCAGCCGCTGACCGATTCCAGCAAGAAGACCTACCGGACGATCCCGGGCAGCGTGTTCTTCAACCAGCAGTACGGCGCGAGCGGCAACTCGACGCTGGTCTCCATCAAGTCCGGCGACAAGAAGGTCACCGGCCTGTGGTCGTTCAAGTTCAAGAAGGACGACTGACCACGTCCGCCTCCCCGTCCGCCCGCACGCCCGAGCCGATGGTCCCGGCCCGGCCGGCGGCGCCGGTACGTGTCCTCGTGGCCACCGCGGTACCCGTCGAGCGGGACGCGGTGGCCGGGGCGTTCCCGGCGGCCCCGGCCCGTGAGATCCCGCTGCCGGGCGCGACCGTGCGCCGGCTGTCGCCGGTGGCCGCCGCGTCCGGGCCCGGAGCCGGTGTCACCCTGGACCTGCTGGCCGCCGGCGTGGGCCCCGCGCTCGCCGCCGCGTCCACCGCCACCGCGCTCACGGCCGCCGCGCTGCGCGGCGAGCCGTACGGCCTGGTCGTCTCCGCCGGGATCGCCGGCGGTTTCCCGCCCGAGCCGCGCGCCGACGGCCCCGCCCCCGCTCCCGGACCGCTGCTCGGCTCCCTCGTGATCGCCGACGAGATCACCGTGGCCGACCTGGGCGCCGAGACCGCGGACGGCTTCCTGCCGGTCACGGCACTCGGCTTCGGGACCGTCGGCCACCGTCCGCCCGCCGCGCTCGTCCGCGAGGCCGCGGCGGCCACCGGGGCCCGCACCGGGACCGTGCTGACCGTCTCGACGGTGACTGGGACCGCCGCCCGCGCCGCCGAGCTGCGCGGACGCCACCCCCGTGCCCTCGCCGAGGCGATGGAGGGCTTCGGGGTGGCCGAGGCCGCCGCCGCGCACGGTGTGCCCGTGTTCGAGATGCGCGCGGTCTCCAACCCCGTCGGCCCGCGCGACCGCGCCGCCTGGCGCATCGGCGACGCTCTCGCCGCCCTCACCGAGGGTTTCGGGAAGCTCGCGCCCGTACTGGAGAGTTGGAACCCGCATGAGCACTGAGACCCCCGGCCCTGCCACGTCCCCCGTACCGCCCGCGTCCTCCGGCGCGTTCCCCGAGGCGCTGCGGATCGCCTACTCGCCCTGCCCGAACGACACCTTCGTCTTCGACGCGTGGGCGCACGGCCGCGTCCCCGGCGCGCCCGCGCTGGACGTCACGTTCGCGGACATCGACATCACCAACGGAATGGCCGAACGCGGCGAGTACGACGTACTGAAGGTGTCGTACGCCGTCCTGCCGTACGTGCTGGACGAGTACGCGCTGCTGCCCTGCGGCGGTGCGCTCGGCCGGGGCTGCGGCCCGCTGGTGCTGACGCGGGAGGCGGGCGCCGACCTCACCGGGCGGACGGTCGCCGTGCCGAGCGAGCGGTCGACGGCGTACCTGCTGTTCCGGCTGTGGGCGGCGGAGACCCTGCCCGGCGGGGTAGGCGAGATCGTGGTCATGCCGTTCCACGAGATCATGCCGGCCGTGCGGGACGGCAAGGTGGACGCCGGACTCGTCATCCACGAGGCCCGGTTCACGTACCAGGACTACGGGCTGCACCGCCTCGCCGACATGGGCGAGCACTGGGAGGCGACGACCGGCCTGCCGATCCCGCTGGGCGCGATCATCGCCAGGCGGTCGCTGGGCGAGCGGACGCTCACGGCGCTCGCGGCGGCGGCCCGCGCCTCGGTCCGCATGGCCTGGGACGACCCTGAGGTCTCCCGTCCGTACGTCCTGGAGCACTCCCAGGAGATGGACCCGGGCGTCGCCGACCAGCACATCGGCCTGTACGTCAACGAGTTCACCGCCGACCTCGGCGAGGACGGCTACGCCGCCGTCCGCGGACTGCTCACCCGCGCGGCCTCCGAGGGACTGGTGCCGCCGCTGGGCCCGGACGCGCTCGCCTTCCCGTGATCGGGCTCTGAGCGGGCCGTGGACGGGCCCCGCACGGGTCCTGAGCAGGTCCTGAGTGGCGGCCCGTCCCCGCGTCAGACGTCGAGCTGGTCGGCGACGGCCCGCAGCAGGCCCGCGATCTGGTGGCCGGACGCCTTGTCGGGGTAGCGGCCCTTCTCCAGCGACGGCGTGATGTTCTCGAGGAGGGTCGTCAGGTCCTGGACGATCGAGGCGAGTTCGTCCGGCTTGCGGCGCTGGGCGGCCGCCACGGAGGGCGTCGGGTCGAGGATCGTCACCGAGAGCGCCTGGTCACCGCGCTGCCCGGCGACCACACCGAACTCCACGCGCTGTCCCGGCTTGAGGGCGTCGACTCCGGCGGGCAGGACCGAGGAGTGCACGAAGACGTCACCGCCGTCGTCGCGGGAGAGAAAGCCGAAGCCCTTCTCGCTGTTGAACCACTTGACCTTGCCGGTGGGCACCGTCTGTCCTCGTCCTCGTACTCGTCGGAATACCGCTCGGATGTTCGGGAATCCGCTGGGAAACGGCCCCGGATAGCACTGCAGCGGGTCGTCCGACCCGCCGGCACCCAGGCTAATGGTCCGGGAGCCGGTGACAAGACGTCCCCGGATTGTTCCTTGCCGCTGGGAACTACCCTGGTGGAGTGCGCGACAAAACCCCAACGAATTCCCCCGGGCCCGGTGATCGGCTGATCCGCGCCGGTGCTCTCGTCTTCTTCGCCGGAGCCTTGGCCACCCTGGTCACCGTGGCCCCGCTGCTGCTGCATACGACGCCTTTCCCGACGTACATGTTCGGACTGAGCATGCTCATGGGCGTCGGTTTCCTGGTGGCGGGCGCGGGGGTGCTGCGGTCCGTCGCCGCGGAGCGGCGCGCGGCGCGGGCCGCGCGTTCCTGAGTACGGCCCCGCCCGGTTCCCGCCGCTTCGTCCGCGTTGTGCGGGTACGTCGCGTTCCGGCGGACGCCTGCCTCGGACGCTTCACGCTCTTGGCCTGAAAGTGCCGGTGGAGTGCCGCGTTCCGGGCCCGCGGGGCCGGTGCGATCCTCACCGGGGGCTCAGCGGCGCGAGTGCTCCGCGAGCCATGCCGGGAAACGCGTGAGGTCGGTGAGGACGACGTCCGCGCCCGCCCCGCGCAGCTCCGCCTCGTCGCAGGGGCCGGTGGCCACGGCCACGGAGTACGCGCCGGCGGTACGTGCGCCGCGTACGTCGCCGGTGTGGTCGCCGACGTAGACGCTCGCGCCGTACTCGCGCAGCGCCCGTGCCTTCTCCTCGGCCCACAGGCTGCCCACGACCGCGTCGGCGTCGATCCGCAGGTGCTCCAGGTGGAGCTTGGCGTTCGGCTCGTACTTGGCGGTGACGACGAGCGCGCGCCCGCCCGCCTCGTGCACGGCGGCTATCGCCTCGCGGGCGCCGGGCATCGCGAGCGAGCCGGTGATGGCGTGCTCGGGGTACATCTCGCGGTAGAGGTCGCCCATGGCCGCGACCCGCTCGGCCGGGAACCAGTGGGCCAGCTCCTCCTCCAGCGGCGGCCCGAGCCGGCTGACGACCAGATCGCAGTCGACGTACGTACCCGTCCGCGCCACGAGGGCCTCGAAGCAGGTGCGGATGCCGGGCCGGGAGTCGATCAGCGTCATGTCGAGGTCGAAGCCGACGGTCAGGACGCCGGGGTCCGTCGGACGTGCGGACGCGGTGGACGCGGTGGATGCCATATGTGCCATTGTGCCCAGCGCTCCGGTCGGCCCGGGCCGCCGGGGGCGGGGGACGGGCGGGCCGGCCGGTCAGCGGCGGCGCTGGGAGCGCCAGACCAGGTACAGGGCCGAGGCGGTCGCGGCGCCGCGGACCACCCAGGGCCAGGTCTCGGCGACCGCGTCGTTCATGTGGCCCTTGACGAGCGGGTCGCCCCAGCGTCCGTCGGAGCGACCCCACAACCAGACGACACCGGCGGCGACGACCGCGCCGGGCAGACCCAGGACCGCGATCTTCGTCTCGGTGGGGGTCAGCCGGCGTGAGCCGTAGGCGATGATCCAGCCGAGGACCAGGACGAGCGGGTGGCCGAGGACGGCGCCCGCCACGAGACAGCCCGCGGCGATCAGCAGCAGCGGGTTGCTCCAGCCGCCGAGGCGTGGCAGGGAAAGCCGCCTGCGCCGCGCGGGCGCGGCGTCCTCCACCACGCCCTCGGCCACGACGGCGTCGTCCTCGGGAACCCTCTGGGCCTCCCGCTCCTGGCGGGCCCTCTCCTCCTCGGTGGGCGGGGGTTTCAGTATCTCGGGGATCTCCACGCCGCCGACGAATCCGGGGACGCGGTCGTCGAGACCGAAGGGGCCGCCCTCGACCCGCCACCAGTCGGGCCGGGTGGCGCTGTCGCCCAGCTCCTGGGCGCTCGCGAGGTGCGGCGGCGACGGGATGTCGTGGGCGGTCCGGGCGGTGTCCGGTTCCGCGGCGCGCGGCCGGGGAACGACGCGCCGCAGCCCTTTCGCCATGGACCTGCGGCTCCCGCCGGACTCGGCCTCCGGCCCCGGGGCGGATGCCGGTTCCGGCGCGGGCGCGGGCGCGGGCGCGGGCGACGGCGCGGTCGCGTGGTGCGGGGCGTCTCCCGTACCGGGGAGGCCGCCGCTCGCGCCCGCCGCGGTGACGACGTCGTCGGGGGTGCCGAGACGGGAGAGGATGCGGCGGACCGCTGCCGGGCTGTCCAGCGGCGTTCTGGCTCTGCGCCGGTCGATCTCGCTCCGCAGCTGAGACACCAGACGCATCCGGGTACCCGACGGCAACTGCCGCTGCTGGGCCAGGTCGCCGACCCGGCTCAGATAATCGAAGACGAGTTGATCACTCTCAATCCCCACGAGGCACGACGGTACTGCAAGCCGCCCCGGAGGTCCTTCCCCGCCGGGGCGGACCCGGGAGTCCGGCCCGCACCCGCTCCCCGCCCGCCCCACGCCCGCGAAGCGCGATGCCCCCCGCCCCCAACCCCACCCGCTACCGTGAACCGGATGAGCACCGAGGAGCACTTCCCCACGGAGCCCGCGCACGCGGCCGGCACCCCCCGCTCCCTGGCGGAAGCCCTCCGCGCACGGGACGACGCCTCCCTGTCCGCGCTGCTGCGCGCCCGTCCGGATCTCATCACCCCCGTACCGGCGGACCTGACACAGCTGGCGACGCGCGCGGGCACCCGGGCCTCCGTCGTACGGGCCCTGGAGCGCCTCGACCGCTTCGCGCTGCAGACCGCCCAGGCGCTGGCCGTCGGGCCGGAACCGGCGACGTACGGCGAGCTGCTGGCGCTGATGGCGGGCGACGACGGCGATCCGACCGTCACGGCGGTGTTCCCGCGCGCGCTCGGAACGCTGCGGGAGCAGGCGCTGGTCTGGGGCACCGACGACCGGCTCCGGCTGGTGCGCACGGCGCGCGAGCTGCTCGCGCCGTCACCGCGGCACCCGTCCCCGACCGGTCTCGGACCGAGTGTCGCGGAGGCGACGGCGGGGATGTCGCCGGGCCGGGTGCAGGAGATCGTGGCGACGGCCGGACTGCCGAGCACGCACGACGCCGTGTCGGCGGTGGCCGCGCTGACCGGGCTGTTCACGGACCGGGCGCGGATGTCGGCACTCCTCGACGAGGCACCGGCCGACTCGGTGGAGGTGCTGTCCCGGCTGGTGTGGGGGCCGCCGTACGGACAGGTGACGGCGGGCCCGGCACGGCATCTGCGGTGGCTGCTCGACCGGGGGCTGCTGCTGCCGACGGCGCCCGGCACGGTCGTGCTGCCCCGGGAGGTGGCCCTGCATCTGCGGGCGGGCCGCGCGCACCGGGAGACGGAGCCGCTGCCGCCGGCGGTCGAGGCCGACGCCACGCACCGTCCACAGGTTGTGGACGAGGCGGCGGCGGGCCAGGCGTACACGGCGCTGGCGACCGTCGAGGAGCTGCTGCGGGACTGGCACGAGGGCGGGCCGGCCGTGCTGCGCGCGGGCGGACTGAGCGTGCGCGATCTGAAGCGGACGGCGGCGGCGCTGGACGCGCCGGAGCAGGTGGCCGCCTTCTGGGTCGAACTCGCCTACGCGGCGGGCCTGCTGGCGTCGGACGGCGAGGCCGACGAGCGGTACGCGGCGACGCCCGCGTACGACGAGTGGCTGGAGTCCCCCGCCCCGGAGCGCTGGACGCGGCTCGCCTCGGCCTGGCTGTGGGCGACCCGCACGGCGGGCCTGGTCGGCGGCCGGGACGCCAAGGACCGCACGCTGTCGGCGCTGGGCCCCGGCCTCGACCGTTCGGCCGCGCCCGAGGTCCGCCACCGTGTCCTCGTCCTGCTCGCCGGACTGCCCGAGGGCGCCTCGGCCGCCTCCGGCTCGGTGCTCGCCCGGCTGGACTGGGAGCACCCGCTGCGCGGCCCCGCCCGGTCGGGCGCGCCGTCCTCGCCCTCCTCCGCGTCGGCCCCGGACGATCTGCGGACGCGCCTCGCCCTGTGGACGCTGTCCGAGGCGGAGCTGCTCGGGATCACGGGGCGCGGGGCGCTGTCGTCGCAGGCCCGCGCCCTGCTGCGGCTGCCCCGGCCCACGCCGTCCGGCGGGGACGCCGCGGGTAGCGCCGCCCCCACGGACACCGCCGCCTCCACCGGCACCACGGACCCCACAGGCGCCGCCGACCCCCGCTCCACCCCCAGCGACAAGCTCCCCGCCCACCACCACCCTCGCCTTCCCGTCCCCGACCCGGCCCCCGCCTCCGCCGGGCCGCCCACCCCGGCCGAGCGGGCCGCCGCGGCCGCCGAGGCCGCCCGGATCCTCGCCCCGCTGCTCCCCGTGCCGCTGGACCACGTACTCCTGCAGGCGGACCTCACGGCGGTGGCGCCGGGTCCGCTGGAGCGGCCGCTGGCCGAGACGCTCGGGGTGCTCGCGGACGTGGAGTCGAAGGGCGGTGCGACGGTGTACCGGTTCACGCCGGGATCGGTGCGGCGGGCGCTCGACGCGGGCCGGTCGGCGTCGGACCTGCACGCCTTCCTCACCGCCCACTCGCGGACGCCGGTCCCGCAGCCGCTCTCGTACCTGATCGACGACGTGGCCCGCAGGCACGGCCATCTGCGGATCGGCGCGGCCTCGGCGTACGTGCGCTGCGACGACGACACGCTGCTGAACGAGATCCTCGCGGACAAGCGTTCGGCGGGACTGCGGCTGCGGCGGCTCGCGCCGACCGTGCTGGCGGCCCTGGCCGAACCGGCGGCGCTGCTGGATGGGCTGCGCGCGATGGGGTTCGCGCCCGCCGCCGAGTCGGCGCAGGGCGACGTGGTGATCGCGCGGGCGCACGCGCACCGCACCCCGCCGCGCGCGGCGCCCGAGCCCGTCCCGGACGGTCCGCCGGTGCCGGACGCCACCCTGCTGAACGCCGCGGTCCGGGCGATCCGCGCGGGCGACCTGGCGTCCACGGCCCCACGCAGACCGGCGCCCGTGCCGGGCGGCGGCGACGCGGAGGACGGGGCGGAGGACGGCGCGGGCGACGGCGGCGGTCTCCCCCGGACCGGCGCCGCCGAGACGCTGGCGACGATGCAGGCGGCCGTCCTCACCGGCGAGGCCCTGTGGATCGGCTACGTCAACGCGGAGGGCGCGGCGAGCCAGCGCGTCATCGCGCCCATCCGCGTGGAGGGCGGCTTCGTGACGGCGTACGACCACACGGCGGAGGAGGTCCGCACCTACCCCCTGCACCGGGTCACCGGGGTCGCGGAGCTGGCGGGCGACGACCAGGCGTGACGGAGCGCGACGCGATGGGCGACCCCGTGTGACGGAGCGGGTCCGATGGGCGACCCCGCGTGACGGAGTCGTGCGCCCGGCGCCCGCGCCCCGGTCCGGCCAGGGCGGTGATCACCCGTCCGTGCGGCACACTGGACGTTTGGCCGGTCGGCCGAGCAGGGCCGCCGGCACGCAGAAAGGGACGGGCGTGAACGGACCTCTCATCGTCCAGAGCGACAAGACACTCCTGCTGGAAGTCGACCACGAGCAGGCCGACGCGTGCCGCCGGGCCATCGCCCCGTTCGCGGAGCTGGAGCGGGCCCCGGAGCACATCCACACCTACCGGCTGACGCCGCTGGGCCTGTGGAACGCGCGTGCCGCCGGGCACGACGCCGAGCAGGTCGTGGACGCGCTCGTGCAGTACAGCCGCTACCCGGTGCCGCACGCGCTGCTCGTCGACATCGCCGAGACGATGGACCGCTACGGCCGGCTGACCCTGTCCAAGCATCCGGCGCACGGGCTGGTCCTCACGACCACCGACCGGCCGGTGCTGGAGGAGATCCTGCGCTCGAAGCGGGTCATGCCGCTGGTCGGCGCCCGTATCGACCCGGACTCCGTCGCCGTGCACCCGTCCGAGCGCGGGCAGATCAAGCAGACGCTGCTGAAGCTGGGCTGGCCGGCCGAGGACCTCGCCGGGTACGTGGACGGGGAGGCGCACCCGATCGAGCTGGCCGAGGACGGATGGGCGCTGCGCCCGTACCAGAAGCAGGCCGTGGAGAACTTCTGGCACGGCGGCAGCGGGGTCGTCGTGCTGCCCTGCGGCGCGGGGAAGACGCTGGTCGGCGCGGGCTCGATGGCGCAGGCGAAGGCGACGACGCTGATCCTCGTCACGAACACCGTGTCGGCCCGGCAGTGGAAGCACGAGCTGGTCAAGCGGACGTCGCTGACCGAGGACGAGATCGGCGAGTACAGCGGTACGCGCAAGGAGATCCGGCCGGTCACCATCGCCACGTACCAGGTGCTGACGACCCGCCGGAAGGGCGTCTACCCGCACCTGGAGCTGTTCGACTCCCGCGACTGGGGGCTGATCGTCTACGACGAGGTGCACCTGCTGCCCGCGCCCGTCTTCAAGTTCACCGCCGACCTCCAGGCGCGGCGGCGGCTCGGGCTGACCGCGACGCTGGTCCGGGAGGACGGCCGCGAGTCGGACGTGTTCTCCCTCATCGGCCCGAAGCGGTTCGACGCGCCGTGGAAGGAGATCGAGGCGCAGGGGTACATCGCGCCCGCCGACTGCGTGGAGGTACGGGTCAATCTGACGGACTCCGAGCGGCTCGCGTACGCCACGGCCGAGGCGGAGGAGAAGTACCGCTTCTGCGCGACGACGGCGACGAAGCGGAAGGTGACGGAGGCGCTGGTCCGCAAGTTCGCCGGACAGCAGATCCTCGTCATCGGCCAGTACATCGACCAGCTCGACGAGCTGGGCGAGCACCTCGGCGCTCCCGTCATCAAGGGCGAGACGTCGAACGCGCAGCGGGAGAAGCTGTTCGACGCGTTCCGCGCGGGCGAGATCAGTGTGCTCGTGGTGTCGAAGGTGGCGAACTTCTCCATCGACCTGCCGGAGGCGACGGTCGCCATCCAGGTGTCCGGCACGTTCGGCTCGCGGCAGGAGGAGGCGCAGCGCCTCGGCCGCGTCCTGCGCCCGAAGGCGGACGGCCACCAGGCCCACTTCTACTCGGTCGTCGCCCGCGACACCCTCGACCAGGACTTCGCGGCCCACCGCCAGCGCTTCCTGGCCGAACAGGGCTACGCGTACCGGATCATGGACGCGGACGAGGTGCTGTCGACGGACGGCTGAGGGCTCCGCGGGTGTGGTGCGTCCGCGCTGCCGGTCAGGCGGCGGACGCCCGCCTCCGCGGTCAGCGGCGGCGGACGCCCGCCTCCTCGCCGTACTCGCCGAGCAGGACCACGCCGACCGCCGCCTCGGCGAAGACCTTGACGGCGCGGAGGGCGTCGCCGAGGCGGTGGCGCTGGTGGGGGACGGCGGCGAGGGCGGTCGCGCCGCTCGGGGGGCTGTGCCGGGCCGGACCTGGGGTGAGGATCGCTGCGCTCATGCATCCATGGTGCGAGCCGCTTCCCCGGACGGCGTCGGTCTTCCGACCTAACCTGAACGGCCGCACGGTACGTCTCGGGGTGGAGCCGCCCCCGACTCACGCCCCACCCGTGCCCCACCCGGTCCCCTAGGGGATGCCGAGGTACCGGTGCTGCAGGAATTCGTTCGCCCCCTCGTCCCGCCTCCCCTACAATCTCCGCTCTTGCCCGCCTCCCTTCACGGAGTGCCGCCGTCCGGACGGAAACCGGCCGGCAGACCGCCACCACCACGCAGCCCGCGGCGCACCCGCGCCGCCCGCGCAGCCCACTCCGGAGGCAGAACCCGTGTCCCGCATGTCCGAAACCGCCGACGCCGCCCCCACCCCGCCCGGACGCACTCCCCCGCGCGACGACGACCCCCTCTCCCGGGAGCGGGCGCACCTGAGCGCCTCCCGGTCCGCCCTGCGGGCGATGCGCGAGGACGCGGAGGCCCTCGACATCCGCGACGTCACCGCGAACTGGGTGAACGCCGAGATCCTCGCCCGCCAGATCGAGGAACGGATCAAGGCCCTCGCGGACCTCAGCCACACCCCGCTGTTCTTCGGGCGGCTGGACTACCTGCACGCGCCGGGCGCGGAGCGGGCGGAACGTGCGGGGGGCGAGCGCCTGCGGCCGGAGGACGCCTATCGGACCCTGCACATCGGGCGGCGGCACGTGCACGACGCCGGGGGCGACCCCATGGTCATCGACTGGCGTGCCCCGGTGTCGCAGCCGTTCTACCGGGCGTCGAAGAAGGACCCGATGGACGTGGCGCTGCGCCGCCGCTTCGGGTACACCGGCGGCGACCTCACCGCGTACGAGGACGAGCACCTGTCCGATCCGGCGGAGGCCGCCGCGACCAGCAAGCTGCTCCAGCGGGAGATCGAGCGCCCGCGCGTGGGCCCGATGCGCGACATCGTGGCGACCATCCAGCCCGAGCAGGACGAGATCGTCCGCAGCGGGCTCGGCGGCACGGTGTGCGTGCAGGGAGGACCCGGCACCGGGAAGACCGCCGTCGGCCTGCACCGGGTCGCGTTCCTCCTCTACGCCCACCGGGACCGGCTGGCCCGCTCCGGCACCCTCGTCATCGGGCCGAACCGGTCCTTCCTCCACTACATCGAGCAGGTGCTGCCGGCCCTGGGCGAGCTGGCCGTCCAGCAGGCGACGGTCGACGACCTGGTGGCGCACGTCGAGGTGCGCGGCAGCGACGAGGCGGCGGCCGCCGTCGTCAAGGGTGACGCCCGGATGGCGCGGGTGCTGCGCCGGGCCGTCCGCTCGCACGTCACGCCGCCCACCGAGCCCGTGGTGGTGGTGCGCGGCTCCCGGCGCTGGCGGGTCCCGGCGTACGAACTGGAGGTCATGGTCCGCGAGCTGCTGGACCGCGACATCCGCTACGGGGCGGCCCGGGAGGCCCTGCCGCAGCGGATCGCGCACGCGGTGCTGGTCCAGATGGAGCGGTCGGGCGAGGCCCCGGACGACCGGGTGCAGGACGCCGTGGCCCGCGACGCGGCGGTGAAGGCGGCGGTGAAGCGGATCTGGCCGCCCGTCGACCCCGCGAAACTCGTCCTGCGGCTGCTGTCCGACGCGGAGTTCCTCGCCGCGCACGCCGAGGGGATCCTGGACGAGGACGAGCAGCGGACGATCCTGTGGACGAAGCCCGCGCGGTCGGTGAAGTCGGCGAAGTGGTCGGCGGCGGACACGGTGCTGATCGACGAGGCGACGGACCTGGTCCAGCGCACGCACTCGCTCGGGCACGTGGTGCTCGACGAGGCGCAGGACCTCTCCCCGATGCAGTACCGGGCGGTGGGGCGCCGCTGCACCACCGGGTCGGCGACGGTCCTCGGGGATCTGGCGCAGGGCACCACGCCGTGGGCGACGCGGAGCTGGGAGGAGGCGCTGGGCCACCTGGGCAAGGAGGACGCGGTCGTCGAGGAGCTGACGGCGGGCTTCCGCGTCCCCACCGACGTCATCACGTACGCGTCCCGGCTGCTGCCGCACATCGCGCCGGGGCTGGCACCGGTGGCGTCGGTCCGTGAGAACCCGGGCTCGTTCGAGGTACGGGAGATCGGTGCGGACGCGGACGTGATCGCGGCCTGCGAGGAGGCGCTGCGCAACGAGGGCTCGATCGGGCTGATCGCGGCGGACGCGCGGGTGCCGGCGCTCGCCGAGGCGCTGGCCGGGGCGGGGATCGGGTACGTCGGGCCGGGTGAGGAGACGACCGCGGAGACCCGGCTGACGCTCGTGCCGGCGTCGCTGGCGAAGGGCCTGGAGTACGACTACGTGGTCCTCGACGAGCCCCGGGCCGTCGTGGACGGCGAGCCCGACGAGCGTACGGGGCTGCGGCGCCTGTACGTGGCCCTCACCCGGGCGGTGTCGGGACTGACGGTGACCCATACGGGGGCACTGCCGGTTCAGCTGGGGTAGGCAGGCGCCGGCGGGTGCCGGCGGCCTCGCGTCCGTCCCTGCTCGGCGCACTGTTCCCCGCGCCCCTGACCGGACCTTCCCGCTACGCGTCCAGGGCTGTGCGCCATCGCTGGACCGCTGTGGCCGAGACCGGGCCGGTCCAGCCCTGCGGGCGGGCCGCGCCGCCGATGTGGAAGGCGTCGACGCCGGCGGCGCGCAGCCGGGGGACGTGGTCGAGGCGGAGTCCGCCGCCGACCATGATCCGGGGTTCGTAGCCGGGCTCACCGCTGCGGGCGGCCTCGGTGAGGAGTTCGTCGAGGCCGTCGTCGACGCCCGCCGCGGAGCCGGCCGTCAGATAGGCGTCCAGGCCAGGCTGGTCGGCGAGCTGCTTGCGCAGGGCGTCCCGGTCGGCGGCGCGGTCGATCGCCCGGTGGAACGTCCACCGGCAGCCGTCCAGCTCCTCCACCAGCCGTTCGACCACGGCCAGGTCCGCCCCGCCGGCGTCGTCGAGGAAGCCGAACACGAACTCGTCGGCGCCCGCCCCCCGCAGCTCCCGTGCCGCCCGTACGAGGGCGGTGGTCCCCTCCGCTCCGCCCGCCTCGAACCCGTCGGTCAGGCGGAGCATCACGCGCAGCGAGATGTCGACGGCGGCACGGATCCCGGCGAACGTGCCGATCGGCGGGGTGAGCCCGTCGGCGGCGATGTCGGTGATCAGCTCAAGGCGGTCCGCGCCTCCGGCCTGGGCGGCGACCGCGTCCTCGATGTCGAGGGCGATCACCTCCAGGACTGCACGCTTGCTCATGGGACCCCTTCCATGGTCTTCCCCGGGCGACGACCAGAGGCGATTGAGACGGTTACGGGCGACTTGGAACCACTACAGGTCTAGTCCAATCTCAGACTACGCCGGTATACCGCGCCACCGCGAGAAGATCACCGGGACATGGCCGTTTCCGGGCCCTCGCCGGGAGCCCGGCGAGAGCCCGGCGGGCCCCGCCGTCAGCCGAAGACGACCAGCTCCTTCTCCGTCGCCCCGGCCAGCTCGTACCGGGTGCCGGTGAGCGGGCGGCCCGCGTAGAGCCGTACGAAGGTGGCCGCGTCGCCGAGATAGCGGGCCGGGGACCGGTCGCCCGCCGCCGCGCCGAGCCTCAGCGGTTCGTCCAGGTCGTCGAGGTCGGCGTGGAGCGGCACATGGCCCTTGGCACGGCTGACCTGGGCGAGCAGCGTCAGCGCGTACGGCAGTCCCGCGCCCGCGTACGCGCCGGGCGCTCCGAGGGCGTCGCGTACGTCACCGGCGTGCACCCACTCGCCGAGCGCGATCCCGTCGCGTGCGCCGTCCGTCGCGGCGAGGGCGGGGCCGGCCTCGGTCATCCCCCGCTCCAGTTCGTCGATGATCCGGTCCGGCGTCCAGTCGCCCCGCTCGGCGATGTCGCGTTCGTTGCCCTCGGGGCTGAACGCGCCCTGTTCGAACCTGTTCTCCACGACCCGCGTCAGCGCGGCCGAACAGTGCGCCAGCACGTGCCGCACCGTCCACCCCGGACACGCGGTCCGCAGCGCGAAGTCCTGCTCCGGCCGCTCCCGCAGCAGCGGGATCAGCGCGTCGCGCTCCAGAGTCAGCAGCCGCCCGGGCAGCTCGGGGTCCCTCACGTCGAGTTGTGCGTCCACAGCAGTCATGACCCCCACGCTAGGCCCTGTCTGGCCATTCCCGTCTGCCGCGCGACGCCATGCACGCACTCTCGCCGCACCGGCCCCAGACCCGGGTACGTCCAGTACGAGGGCCTGGAGCCGGCACGCCGAGAGCACGCACCTGACGCCGCGCGGCCGCCCTTCGGGCGACGACGCGAATGGTCAGACAGGTCCTAGGGCCGACAATGCTGTTCATGGCGACGAACACCCCACCCGCCCGGGCTCCGCGTGAGCTGGACCGCTGGAACGCGGCCCTGTCGGCGGCCCGCGGCACGGACGGCCCCGACCCCTCCCCCTACGGCGAGAATCTTCTGAAGCGCTGGTCCGAGGCGCAGCGGCGGTATCACACCGTGGATCACCTGGTCGCCGTCCTCGACCACGTCGACACGCTCGCGGAGTACGCCGACGACGCGGATCTGGTGCGGCTGGCCGCCTGGTTCCACGACGCCGTGTACCTGCCGGACCGGTCCGAGAACGAGGAGCGGTCGGCGCGGCTGGCCGAACGGGCGCTGACCGAGGCCGGGGTGGCGGAGGCGGGCGTGGCGGAGGTGGCCCGGCTGGTCCGGCTCACCGTGGGCCACGACCCGGCCGACGACGACCGGAACGGGCAGGTGCTGTGCGACGCCGACCTGGCGGTCCTCGCGTCGGCGCCGGAGACGTACGCCGCGTACACGGACGCCGTGCGCGTCGAGTACGCGTTCGTGCCGGACGAGGACTTCCGGGTGGGCCGGGCGGACGTGCTGCGGCAACTGCTGGCGCTGCCCCGGCTGTTCAGGACGCCGTACGGACGGCGGGAGTGGGAGGACACCGCCCGCGCCAACCTGGAGGCGGAGCTGGCACGGCTCACGGACGGCGCGTAATTCGGTACGCACCGCGAGACGGGCGCCCTATTGTCACCGGCATGACGAACATGGGCGGGGACCAGGTCGAAGAGGCCGTCGCGGGCGCCGTGGCGCTGCTGCGGCCGGTGACGGGACGGGACTGGGAAGGCACCAAGGCGGGCCGCCTGGAGTGGAGCTGCCGCAGGACGGCCGAGCACGTCGCCGGTGATCTGATCGCGTACGCCGGGCAGTTGGCGGGGCGGGCCACCACGGAGTACGTGCCCTTCGACATCGTCATGGACGAGGGCACCGGCAACGACGGTGTCCTGGACGTCATCGAGACGACCGGCGCGCTGCTCGCCACCACCGTCCGCGCCACGCCCCGCGAGGTGCGCGCCTTCCACCCGTACCCGTTCCGCAGCGCGAACCGCGAGGGCTTCGCCGCCATGGGCGTCACCGAGGTGCTGGCGCACACCCATGACATCGCCGAGGGCCTGGGGCTGGCCTACGAGCCCTCCGCCGAGCTGTGCGAGTGCGTCCTCACCCATATCTTTCCGCACGTCCGGCCCGGCGCCGACCCCTGGCGCACGCTCCTGTGGGCCACCGGCCGGGGCGACCTTCCCGACCGCGCGCCGCTCACCGGGTGGCGCTGGAACAACAACCTGGTGATACCGGCCGGCCGCCTCACCCTCCAGGGGGTCACCCCGGCCGCCGCCTTCGACCTGCGGGCGGGCGGCACGGGCGGCTTCGACTGGATCGAGGGCGGCCCGTACGACGGCACGCGGGCGGCCGCCGGGATGATGCTGAAGGCGTACGAGCAGGGGACGCACCGCCCGGAGTGGGGCGTGTTCGTCCTCGTGCGCGAGGACGACGGCCGCGCGGTCGGCGGCATGGGCTTCCACGGCGCCCCCGACGAGGAGGGCCGCGCCGAGGTCGGCTACGACCTGGCGGAGGCCGCCCGCGGCCGGGGCTACGCGACCGAGGCGCTGAGCGCCCTCTCCGCGTGGGCGCTGGCCCGCGACGAGGTGACGGCGCTGTTCGCGGCCGTCGACCGGACCAACACCGCGTCCCAGGGCGTCGTCACCCGGGCCGGGTTCACGCGGGTGGACTGTGAGGAGTCGACCCGGGACCGGGACGGGGAGCAGTACGGGTACGAGCTGCGCGCGACCCGGTGAGACCGTCCGGCCGGCCGGGAGAACCGCGGAACCGCGACCTCCCTACCGCTCCCACTGCTTGGCCCGGCGCAGTCCCGCGCCCTGGAGCAGCAGCACCACCTCGCGGCTGGTGACCTCCACGGCGCCGGCGGCCACCGCGTCGGCGTACCGGTGCGACGGTATGTCGTAGTGGTCCCGCTCGAACGCGCGCGCGGGGACGCCCAACCGGCGGGCGAAGTCGTGCAGTTCGTCGTACGAGACGTCACTGACCAGGTGGGACCACATGCGGCCGTGTCCCGGCCAGGTCGGCGGGTCGATGTAGACGGTCATGACGAGGACGTCCTCCCGTAACCGGAGCCGGGCTCTGAGCCGCCGGTCGCCGTGCCCAGCGATCCGACGGAGGCGACCTTCACCCCGGCCTTGTGGCACGCCCAGTGCGGGTCCGGTCCCAGCTCGGGTTCCACGTCGAGGGCGTGCGGGTCGCCGGAGCCGCAGACGGGGCACAGCGGCCACCGCCCGTGCCGGTCGAGGAGGGCGTCCTGCACGTCCTGGGCGACGAGTCCGGCGACGAATCCGACACCCTCCGGCCACTGCTCGACCCACCAGCGGCGCTGCGCCACCGACTCCTCGACGAGGGAGACGACGTCCGCCTCGGCGACCTCTCCCGCGACCAGATCGGCGATGACGAGCGCGCGGGCCGCGTGCAGGGCCTGTTCCAGAGGGCTGATGGGGTCCATGCACCCATTGTGCGCGAAGGGTGCGGGAGGCGTGCGGCAGACGACGGACCCGGCCCGGGCGGGCGGCCGACGACGGACCCGGGCCGGGCGCGGGACCCTTGACCATGGCCGCGCTCCGAAAATATCTTTCAGAGGTGACCCAAGACCTGAAGGAAATTTTCGTGGGCGCGACCCCGCCCGCCCCCGCCGCGCTCGCGGCCAAGGTGCGGACGCTGGCCCCGTCGATGACCCGTTCCATGCAGCGGGTCGCCGAAGCCGTCGCGAGGGACCCGGCCGGCTGCGCGGCGCTCACGGTCACCGGCCTCGCCGAACTCACCGGCACCAGCGAGGCGACCGTGGTCAGGACCGCCCGCCTCCTCGGCTACCCCGGCTACCGCGACCTGCGCCTCGCCCTCGCGGGCCTCGCGGCCCAGCAGCAGTCGGGCCGGGCGCCCGCCGTCACCGCGGACATCGCGGTCGACGATCCCATCGCCGACGTCGTCGCGAAACTCGCCTACGACGAGCAGCAGACCCTCGCCGACACCGCGGCGGGGCTCGACACGGTCCAGCTCGGCGCCGCCGTCACCGCGCTCGCGGCGGCCCGCCGTATCGACATCTACGGGATCGGCGCCTCCGGCCTGGTCGCCCAGGACCTCGCCCAGAAGCTCCTGCGGATCGGGCTGATAGCCCACGCGCCCAGCGATCCGCACCTCGCCGTCACGAACGCGGTGCAGCTGCGCGCCAAGGACGTGGCGATCGCCATCACGCACTCCGGCTCCACGGGCGACGTCATCGAACCGCTGCGGGTCGCCTTCGAGCGCGGCGCGACGACCGTCGCCATCACCGGCAGGCCCGGCGGCCCCGTCACGCAGTACGCGGACCACATCCTCACCACCTCGACGGCCCGCGAGAGCGAGCTGCGCCCGGCGGCGATGTCGTCCCGTACGAGCCAGCTGCTGGTCGTGGACTGCCTGTTCGTGGGGGTCGCCCAGCGGACCTACGAGACGGCGGCGCCCGCGCTCTCCGCCTCGTACGAGGCGCTGGCGCACCGGCACACCCCGCGCGGCGGCCACCAGCGTTAGCCGGCCTCCGGTGCCGGACCGGCGCCGGAGGGGCGCGCGCGCCGTCCACGCCCCGCGCGCGTGCGCCCGCACCCCCGGGGCGCCCGCGCCGTGCGAGCGCCCCGCACACCCCGCACACCCCGTACGTCTCCCAACCCCCCGCATCCGCACACCGGAAAGAGCCGCCCGACATGACCTCCACCGCCGACGCGTCCGCCTCCGGCACGCCCGCCTCCGGCGCCGACGCCCCCGAAGGCGACACTCCCGCGTACACCTCCGCACCCGCTCCCGCCCACCGTGATCTGCGCGACCAGTTGGAGACCCTCACCACCGAGGCGTTCCGCCCGGAGCTCTCCGAGATCGACCGGCTGCCCACGGAGGAGATCGCGCGGATCATGAACGGCGAGGACGCGACCGTCCCGGCCGCCGTCGCCGGGCAGCTCCCGCGGATCGCCGCCGCCATCGACGCCATCGCCGACCGGATGGCCCGCGGCGGCCGGCTGGTCTACGCGGGCGCGGGCACGGCGGGCCGGCTCGGAGTGCTGGACGCGTCCGAGTGCCCGCCCACGTTCAACACGGACCCCTCCGAGGTCGTCGGCCTCATCGCGGGCGGCCCCGGCGCGATGGTCACCTCGGTCGAGGGCGCCGAGGACTCCGAGGAGCTGGCCGCACAGGACCTCGACGCGCTGAAGCTGACCGCCGACGACACGGTGGTCGGCGTCTCGGCGTCCGGCCGCACCCCGTACGCGGTCGGCGCGGTCGAGCACGCCCGTACCTGCGGGGCGCTCACGGTCGGTCTGTCCTGCAACGCGGGCAGCGCGCTGGCGGCCGCGGCGGACCACGGGATCGAGGTCGTCGTCGGCCCCGAGCTGCTCACCGGCTCGACCCGCCTGAAGGCCGGTACGGCGCAGAAGCTGGTCCTGAACATGCTCTCGACGATCACGATGATCCGCCTCGGCAAGACGTACGGGAACCTGATGGTCGACGTCCGCGCCTCGAACGCGAAGCTGCGGGCCCGCTCCCGGCGCATCGTCGCCCTCGCCACGGGCGCCTCGGACGACGAGATCGAGGCCGCGCTCACCGCCACCGACGGCGAGGTGAAACCGGCCATCCTCACGATCCTCGCCCAGGTCGACGCGGCCACCGCCACCGCCCTTCTCACCACCTCGGACGGCCACCTCCGCGCAGCGCTGACGGCAGCGGGCTGACGCGCCGCGCCGCCGCTGTGGGCATACGTGCCGCCAAGGGCGATGGGGGTCCCCCTGCTCGAGCGAAGCCGAGAGCTTGGGGGAGGGTGGGCACAGCGGCGGCACCCGCCCGGCGCCGGCGAGCGGCCCCACCCTCACGGCACCGCAAACGCCGGACGAGCAGCCCACCCACGGCACCACCCGCACACGGCACCACCCCACACACCCCCTCCCCCCAGGATCAGCGCCATGAGCACCCCCTCCCCCCACGCCGCCACCGCCGCCGCCCTCCTCCCCCTGGTCGGCGGCGCCGCCAACGTCACCTCCGTCGCCCACTGCATGACCCGCCTCCGGCTCGGCCTGAGGGACCGGAGCCTCGTCCGGGACGACGCGATCCGCGCCCTGCCCGCCGTACTGGGCGTGGTCGAGGACGACACGTACCAGATCGTCCTCGGCCCGGGCACGGTCGCCCGCGTGACCCCGGAGTTCGAGGCCCTGCTGGCCGCCGCGCCCCCGGAAGCCGCCACCCCCTCCGCGCCCACCCCCGCCGCCGCGCTCGCCGCCCACGGCTCCGCGCTCCGCGCCGCCCGCAAGGAACGCAACGCGACCCCCTTCAAGCTGCTCCTGCGCCGCGTCGCGAACATCTTCGTCCCGCTCATCCCCGCCCTCATCGGCTGCGGCATCATCGCGGGCCTGGGCGGCCTGCTGATCAACCTCGGGTGGCTGCCCTCCCTCACCCCGGCCCTGACGGCGATCGCGTCCGGCTTCATGGCCCTGATCGCGGTGTTCGTCGGCTTCAACACGGCCAAGGAGTTCGGCGGCACCCCGGTCCTCGGCGGAGCGGTCGCGGCGATCGTCGTCTACGCGGGCGTCGCCAAGGTGACGGTCTTCGGGACGACGCTCGCCCCGGGCCAGGGCGGCGTCCTCGGCGCCCTGGGGGCCGCGCTGCTCGCCGTGTACGTCGAGAAGTGGTGCAGGACCTGGGTCCCCGAGACCCTCGACGTCCTGGTCACCCCGACGCTCACGGTCCTGCTGTCCGGCCTGGTGACGCTCTACGGCCTGATGTACGCGGCCGGTGAGGTCTCCACCGCCATCGGCACGGCGGCGAACTGGCTGCTGTCCACGACGGGCGCCTTCGCGGGCCTGGTCCTGGGCGGCCTGTTCCTGCCGCTGGTGATGCTCGGGCTGCACCAGGCGCTGATCCCCATCCACACCACGCTCATCGAACAGCAGGGCTACACGGTCCTGCTGCCGATCCTGGCGATGGCGGGCGCGGGCCAGGTCGGCGCGGCGCTCGCGGTGTACGTGCGGCTGCGCCACGACGACTCCATCCGTACGACGATCAGGTCGGCGCTTCCGGCGGGGCTGCTGGGCGTGGGGGAACCGCTGATCTACGGCGTCTCACTGCCGCTGGGCCGCCCGTTCGTCACCGCCTGCGCGGGCGGCGCGGCGGGCGGGGCCTTCATCGGCTTCTTCTCGATGCTCGGCGACAAGATCGGCTCCACGGCGATCGGCCCCTCGGGCTGGGCCCTGTTCCCCCTGCTCAAGGGCGACCAGAACCTCGCCGTCACCGCCGCGATCTACGCGGGCGGCCTGCTCACCGGATACGTGGTCGGCTTCGCGGCGACGTACCTCTTCGGCCTTGGCGCGGCGGCGGAGACGGTCAGTACTGTCGGTGGTGTGTGCGACTCTCCAATGGGAGAGCCCGTACGGGAGACCGTTGGCCAGGAAGGAGACCGCACCCCGTGAACCACGCACAGCTGACCGCCCTCGGCCGCGCCCTGCGGGTGCTCGGCGAGCACGGCGAGGAGCTGACGGCGGACACGCCCGACGCGAAGCTCCACGAGTACAAGGCCGACCTCAAGCGCGCCCTCGACCTGCTGGACGAGAGCGTGTCCGGCGCGAAACCGACGACGCGGTGCGCCGAGCATCCCAACGGTCCGGTGGACGAGGGCGCCGTCGACCGGTGCCTGCTCTGCGAGACCCGGCGCCGCACGGCCCGCCGCTCGGAGGTCAACGGCGCCTTCCCGCAGGGGCGGCACGCCGCCCCCGACGAGGCCCCGGAGCGCACGAAGTCACGCTACGGAGTGCGCGGGGACCGGCCGCAGGCCCAGCAGCGCTGGCTGCCCGAGGTGTGGAACGGCCAGGAGTGGCAGCTCTGCGGCACCCCGCGCCGCGACCGCCACGAGGCCGAGCGCTACCTGGCCGCCGAGCGCAGGACGCCCCGCCCCGGCATGGCCTACCGCCTGGTCCACGAGTTCACCGACTACGAGGTCCTGCGCATCTGGGGCACCCCGGTGAAGACCGACATCGAGCCGATGGGCAACATCTGAGCCGGCCGGCGTTCACGGCAGCCGTCCCTGGCGGTTGACCTCGCGGACCCGGGCCCGCAGCGCCTCGGCGGACGAGGCGCCGGCCGGAGGCTCGGGCGGACCGTCCGCCCGCTCCCGGCCGGCATCGGTGGCCCGGAGCACCGCCGCGAGCCGCGCCGCCGTGCGCACGTTGCAGCGCCCCAGGGCCACCAGGGCGTACGGCTCGTCGCTCGCGCCCGTGACCGGGTCGACCCGCAGCGACGGCAGCACGACGCCGACGCCCGCCAGCGCCTCCCGCAGCCGCGCCACGGCCTCCTCCGTCGACGGCACCCGCTCACTCGACGTCATCTCCACGTGCCCCAACTCCTCCACTGTGAGTATCGGTTTTCCCACACAGCGTGTCCTTCACCCGTCTAGCCTGGGAAGAGACGGCGTTCCAACAACCCCGCTTGTGCTTACAGGGAGTTGCCATGCCAGGACCCAAGGATCTCGACCCGTCCTCCTCGCCGCGCGCCATGATGGGCGCGGAGTTGCGTCACGCGCGCGAGCGAGTGGGCCTCAGTCAGGAGGAGTTGGGCCAGCCGCTCTTCGTCAGCGGCTCGTTCATCGGCCAACTGGAGGCCGGGACACGGCGGATGCACCTGGAGTACGCCCGCCAGATAGACGACATCCTCGGCACGAACGGCTTCTTCGAGCGCAACTGCAAGGCCCTCGCCAAGTCCAGGTACCCGGACCACTTCGCGGAGGCGGCGGAGGCGGAGGCGGTGGCCACGGCGATCCGGGAGTACGCGGCCCTGTTGATCCCCGGACTGCTGCAGACGGAGGGGTACGCGAGGGCCGTCTTCCGCGCCTACCAGCCGACGGCGGCAGAAGCCGTGATCGACGAACTGGTCGCCGCCCGACTGGAGCGGGCACACCTCCTCGCTGATCCAACAACCCCACTGTTGTGGGCGGTTCTGGACGAGGCGGTGGTGCGCCGCAAGGTGGGCGGGGCACATGTGATGGCCGAGGCTCTGCGGCGTGTGGCAGCGCTTGCCCGGCAACACCGCATCATCGTCCAGGTGCTGCCCTTCAACGCCGAAGCCCACGCGTCCATGACCGGTGCCCTGACGCTGCTGGACTTCGAGGACGCCCCACCCCTCGCCTTCATCGAGGGTCCCAGCATGGGGAGGCTCGAGGACGATCCCGCCACAGTCACCCGCCACCAACTCACCTACGATCTGCTCAGGGCCGCCGCACTTGCGCCGCAAGAGTCCCTGGCCCTGATCGAATCAGTGGCGGAGGATTACGCCCATGAAGATCAGCCCTGAGTACGGCCTGAGCGCCACCCATTGGCACAAGTCCAGCTACAGCGGCGGCGAGGGCGGCAACTGCCTCGAAGTCGCCCCCGGTCACCCCACCCACGTCCCCGTCCGTGATTCCAAGGACCCCCTCGGCCCGAAGCTCGCGTTCCGGGCCGGGGCGTGGACGGCGTTCGTCGACAGCCTCAAGCGCGCCTGACATGACGGAGGGCGGCGCACCCACATGGGTGCGCCGCCCTCCGTCCGCGCGTCACGTCAGCGACGCCAGCGCCTTCGCGTCGTACGCCGTCAGTTCGTCGAAGCGGCCCGCGAGGACCTTCGCCGCCCAGTGCGGGTCGGCGAGGAGGGCGCGGCCGACCGCGACGAGGTCGAACTCGTCGGCCTCCAGGCGGTCCAGGAGGTTGTCGAGGCCCGCGAGCGGGGCGCCCTCGCCCTGGAACGCCTTGATGAAGTCGCCGTCCAGGCCGACCGAGCCGACGGTGATGACGGGCTTGCCCGTGAGCTTCTTCGTCCAGCCGGCCAGGTTGAGGTCGGAGCCGTCGAACTCCGGGAGCCAGTAGCGGCGGGTGGAGGCGTGGAACGCGTCGACGCCCGCGTCGGCCAGCGGGGTGAGGAGGTCGGCCAGCTCCTCCGGGGTCCCGGCGAGCCGGGCGTCGTAGGCGTCCTGCTTCCACTGCGAGTACCGGAAGAGGACGGGGAAGGACGGGGACACCGCGGCGCGCACCGCGGCGACGATCTCCGCCGCGAACCGGGTGCGGGCGACGATGCCGCCGCCGTACGCGTCGGTGCGGCGGTTGGTGCCGGACCACAGGAACTGGTCGACGAGGTAGCCGTGGGCGCCGTGGATCTCCACGCCGTCGAAGCCGATGCGCTCGGCGGCGGCCGCGGCCTCGGCGAAGGCGCCGATGACGTCGTCGAGGTCCGTGCGGGTCATCGCCCGGCCGGTGACCTCGTCCTCGCCGATGCGCAGCCCGGAGGGGCCGACCGCGGGGGCGTCGGCGAAGGGCGGCTCACCCTGCTTGCGGACCATGCCGATGTGCCACAGCTGCGGCACGATCGCCCCGCCCGCCGCGTGCACGGCGTCGGCGACCTTCGCCCATCCGGCCAGCTGCTCCTCGCCGTGGAACCGGGGAATGCGGTCGCTCTGCCCGGCGGAGGCGTGGCCGACGTACGTGCCCTCGGTGACGATGAGGCCGACGCCCGCGGCGGCGCGGCGGGCGTAGTACGACGCCACGTCCTCGCCCGGGATGCCGCCCGGGGAGAACTGCCGGGTCATGGGGGCCATCACGATGCGGTTCGGGACGGTGAGGCCGTTCAGCGAGACGGGCCGGGACAGGATCTGGGCCGCGCGTTCGGCGGAGGCGGCGAGGGTCACGTGGGGGGCTCCTTCGGTACGGCTTGCGGTGACGCGAGGACGGGACAAGGGAAGATGCTTGCGCATGCATTTAGGTACAAGCGCAACCGCCCCGCCCGCATTCCCGGCTTCGGGGAACAACGTCCGGCCGTGCCGGTGGAACTCCCCGACCGACGAGCAGGCCGAGGCGTACGGCGAACGCGCCGAGGTCAGACCACGGCGAGCCGGTCCACCAGCAGCTCCACCCTCTGCGCGGCATCCTCGGGCAGCAGCCGTCTCGCCCGGGTCAGGGTCGCGAGGCCGTGCAGGGACGCCCAGAACACCTCGGTGAACAGTCCCGTGTGGACGCCGTCCCCGGCGACCTCGCCCAGGCTCTCCAGCAGTGCGGCGAAGGCGTCCTTCAGCGGCTCCGGGGTGTCCTCCTGCGCGTACGCCAGGCCGCCGTCGAGCTGGAACAGGGCGTCGTAGACCGCCGGGTTGCGTGCGGCGAAGTCGAGGTAGGCGCGGGCGAGCGCGGCGACCCGCTCGCGCGGGCCGTCCGCGGCGGCGGTCGCGGCCCGCACCGCCGCGGCCAGCTCGGCAGCGCCCTCCAGGGCGACGGCACCGATGATCTCCCGCTTGCCGCGGAAGTGGCTGTAGAGGACGGGCTGGCTGTACTCGATGCGCTCGGCGAGCCGGCGGGTCGTGACCGCGTCCCAGCCCTGCCGCTCGGCGAGTTCGCGGGCGGTCGCCACGATGAGGCGCTCGCGCTCCGCCCGTTCGCGCTGCTTGCGTTCCTGTACCGACATGACACAGATCCTAGCATCGCTAGACAATCGAGCGGCAGTAGTACTAGCGTTGCACTGTCATCTAGCGACGCTAGATCCCAGGAGGGGTCATCATGTTCCACGCACTCGAGGTGTTCACCGTCGTGATCGTCGGCCTGATGGTGGGGGTGGAGTTCTCCGTCGCCTTCGTCATGAACCGGATCTTCGACGCCCTTCCCGAGGACAGCGACCAGCTCGCCCGCGCCCACGGGGGCCGGATGCTCGGCGCCCTCATGCCGTTCTGGTACATCGGCTCGCTCGTCCTCAGCGCGATCTGGGCCGTCGCCGGATGGGACCGCCCCGGCGCCGGACGCGTCGTCATCGCCGCCGCGCTGCTCATCGTGAGCGTGATCATGTCGCTCCTGCTGCTCGTCCCGATCAACAACCAGGGCAAGACGTGGACCCCCGAGAACCGGCCCGCGGACTGGAAGGAGCAGATGAACCGGTGGGACCGCTACCACTACGCCCGCGTCGCCGTCATCGTCGCCGCCTTCGCCTTCCTGGTCACCGCCCTCGTCTGAGCCCGGGACCTTCACCGCTCGCCCCAGCGGGAGCCGGCCCGGAGGCCGGGGCATCCCGGAGGATTCCGGCGACCCCGAAAACGCCCGAGGGCGGCACCCCCCTCGGTGGAAGGGGGTGCCGCCCTCGGTACAGGTGGACCGGGTCCGAGCCGTCAGGCTCAGAAGTCCATGTCACCGCCCGGCATGCCGCCCGGAGCGCCGCCGGCGGCGGCCTTCTCCGGCTTGTCGGCGATGACGGCCTCGGTGGTCAGGAACAGCGCGGCGATGGAGGCGGCGTTCTGCAGGGCAGAGCGCGTCACCTTCGCCGGGTCGATGATGCCTTCGGCGATCATGTCGACGTACTCACCGGTCGCGGCGTTCAGGCCGTGGCCGACGGGAAGGTTGCGCACCTTCTCGACGATGACGCCGCCCTCGAGACCGCCGTTGACGGCGATCTGCTTGAGGGGGGCCTCCAGGGCGAGCTTCACGGCGTTGGCGCCGGTCGCCTCGTCACCCGAGAGCTCCAGCTTCTCGAAGACCGAGGAGGCCTGCAGCAGGGCCACGCCACCACCGGCGACGATGCCCTCCTCGACGGCCGCCTTCGCGTTGCGGACGGCGTCCTCGATGCGGTGCTTGCGCTCCTTGAGCTCCACCTCGGTCGCGGCACCGGCCTTGATGACGGCCACGCCGCCGGCCAGCTTCGCGAGACGCTCCTGGAGCTTCTCGCGGTCGTAGTCCGAGTCGGAGTTCTCGATCTCGGCACGGATCTGGTTGACGCGACCGGCAACCTGGTCCGCCGAGCCCGAGCCGTCGACGATCGTCGTCTCGTCCTTGGTGATGACGACCTTGCGGGCGCGGCCCAGCAGTTCCAGACCCGCGTTCTCCAGCTTGAGGCCGACCTCCTCGGAGATGACCTCGCCGCCCGTCAGGATGGCGATGTCGCCGAGCATGGCCTTGCGGCGGTCGCCGAAGCCCGGGGCCTTGACGGCGACGGACTTGAAGGTGCCGCGGATCTTGTTGACGACCAGCGTCGACAGTGCCTCGCCCTCGACGTCCTCAGCGATGATCAGCAGCGGCTTGCCCGACTGCATGACCTTCTCGAGGAGCGGGAGCAGGTCCTTGACGTTGGAGATCTTGGAGTTGGCGATCAGGATGTACGGGTCGTCGAGGACGGCCTCCATACGCTCCATGTCGGTGGCGAAGTACGCCGAGATGTAGCCCTTGTCGAAGCGCATACCCTCGGTGAGCTCCAGCTCCAGACCGAAGGTCTGGGACTCCTCGACGGTGATGACGCCTTCCTTGCCGACCTTGTCCATGGCCTCGGCGATGAGCTCGCCGATCTGGGTGTCGGCGGCGGAGATGGAGGCCGTGGAAGCGATCTGCTCCTTGGTCTCGACATCCTTCGCCTGCTCCAGCAGGGCACCGGAGACGGCCTCGACGGCCTTCTCGATACCGCGCTTGAGGGCCATCGGGTTGGCGCCGGCCGCCACGTTGCGCAGGCCCTCGCGGACCAGCGCCTGGGCGAGGACGGTCGCGGTGGTCGTACCGTCACCGGCGACGTCGTCCGTCTTCTTGGCGACTTCCTTGACCAGCTCGGCGCCGATCTTCTCGTACGGGTCCTCGAGCTCGATCTCCTTGGCGATGGACACACCATCGTTGGTGATCGTGGGGGCGCCCCACTTCTTCTCGAGGACGACGTTCCGGCCCTTGGGGCCAAGGGTGACCTTGACGGCGTCGGCGAGCTGGTTCATCCCGCGCTCGAGACCGCGCCGTGCCTCCTCGTCGAACGCGATGATCTTGGCCATGTGAAGTGGTCCTCCCGGACTGGGGTGGAATCTCCAGGACCGCGCCCGCGCCCGCGACGGACGGCCTGCCGGCCTCGTGGTTCCTTGCCCCACTTGGCCTGCGGGCCTCACCGACCCGGTCCTCGTTGTCACTCTCACCTTCAGAGTGCTAACGCCAATGATTAGCACTCGACCCCGTCGAGTGCAAGAAGCGCCCGCGCGGCGGACGTCTCCGCCGGGGTGCCCGGGGCCGGGTCGGGGCGGGCCGGAGGGGGCGCGGACGGGCGGACGGGAGGGGGCGCGTGCGGCCCCGTACGCCCCGGAAGGCGCCGTCCGGGCAGACCGAAGGGCCCGTACCCGGTGGGTACGAGCCCCTCGACACGTCGAACAGTCAGTCGGCGCGTGCTTCAGCCGGCCGCCAGCCGGACCATGTCCGCCTGCGGCCCCTTCTGGCCCTGCGAGATCTCGAACTCGACCCGCTGGCCCTCTTCAAGGGTGCGGTAGCCGTCCATCTGAATCGCGCTGTAGTGGACGAAAACATCCGCACCACCGTCGACCGCGATGAAGCCGTACCCCTTCTCCGCGTTGAACCACTTGACGGTGCCCTGAGCCATGCCTAACTCCCCTATTACTGGCCCTTGCACAGGACCGCACTTCGCGGACCCGGGTCAGACCTCACCCCCCAACGGTTGGGGGTGTGCGCCGGAACGCGTCGACCGCGGCTGAATGTATCTGCCCAACTGCCGTCTGCAACAGGTCAATCGGACGAGAATTCTGGGAGCACCCGATCCGGAATGTGGGGAGAATTGGTGAAGTTTCAGGGCAAGTCGGGCCCCATATATGCCGCGAAAGGCTTGAAAGGGTGGGGCACTTTGGCTACTTCTTGACGGGTGCCGGGCGAGAACCGATATACGTCCGCCGGATAAGGCCGAGCAGCTTCCCCAACTGTACCGCGCTCAACCATGCGAATTGCCCCGGCCGTTTCTCCACGACAGGGGCAATTCGATGAACACACCGTGACCGATCTTACCGACGGTAATTGTCGGCAGGGCCGGTCACCCGTCAGCCGCCGGCGACCGCCGGGATGATCGAGACGCCGGCGCCGTCGGGCGTGGCCGTCTCCAGGCCCTGCTCGAAGCGGACGTCGTCGTCGTTCACGTACACGTTGACGAAGCGGCGCAGCTTGCCCTGGTCGTCGAGGACGCGCGCGGCGATGCCCGTGTGGTTCTTCTCCAGGTCGGCGATGACCTCACCGAGGTTCGCGCCCTCGGCGGCCACCTCGGCCCGGCCACCCGTGTAGGTGCGCAGAATGGTGGGGATGCGGACGTTGACGCTCATGCGGTGTGACCTCCGGTCGGGTAACGGCGGATGGTGGCGGGCGGCCGGGTACGCGAGACGGCCGCGTCGGCCCGTCGGGCGGGTCCGGCCCGTCAGACGAGTCCGGCCTCGCGGAACGAATCCAGGTTCGGGCGGATCGTCGCGGTCAGGCCGGTGCCCGCCACGGCGTCCAGCGTCTTGAGGCCGTCCCCGGTGTTCAGGACGACCGTCGTCAGCGCCGGGTCGAGCAGGCCGGACTCGATCAGCTTCTTCGTCACGCCGACCGTCACACCGCCCGCGGTCTCCGCGAAGATGCCCTCGGTGCGCGCCAGCAGCTTGATCGCGTCGACGATCTGCTCGTCGTTCACATCCTCCACCGCGCCGCCGGTCCGCCGTGCGATGTCGAGCACGTACGGCCCGTCGGCCGGGTTGCCGATGGCCAGCGACTTGGCGATGGTGTCCGGCTTCTGCGGCCGTACGACGTCGTGGCCCGCCTTGTAGGCCACGGACACCGGGGAGCAGCCCTCCGCCTGGGCGCCGAAGATCTTGTACGGCCTGTCCTCGACCAGTCCCAGCCTGATCAGCTCCTGGAGCCCCTTGTCGATCTTCGTGAGCTGGGAGCCCGAGGCGATCGGCACGACGAGCTGGTCGGGAAGGCGCCAGCCGAGCTGCTCGCAGATCTCGTACGCGAGGGTCTTGGAGCCCTCCGCGTAGTACGGCCGCAGGTTGACGTTGACGAAGCCCCAGCCCTCGCCGGCCGGGTCGCCGATCAGCTCGGAGCAGAAGCGGTTCACGTCGTCGTAGTTGCCCTCGATGCCGACGAGTTCGCCGCCGTAGACGGCGGCCATGACGACCTTGCCCTGCTCCAGGTCGTGCGGGATGAACACGCAGGAGCGGAAGCCGGCGCGGGCGGCGGCGGCACCGACCGCGCCGGCCAGGTTGCCCGTGGAGGAGCAGGAGAGGGTGGTGAAGCCGAAGGCGCGGGCGGCTTCGATGGCCTGGGCGACGACCCGGTCCTTGAAGGAGTGCGTCGGGTTGCCCGAGTCGTCCTTCACGAACAGCTTGCCGGGCTCGACGCCCAGCTCACGGGCGAGGTTGTCGGCCTGGACGAGCTTGGTCCAGCCGGGGTTGATGTTCGGCTTCCCGGCCACGTCCGCGGGGACGGGCAGCAGCGGCGCGTACCGCCAGATGTTCGCGGGGCCCGCCTCGATGCGCCGGCGCAGCTCCTCGGTGTCGTACGCCGAGAAGTCGTAGGCGATCTCCAGCGGGCCGAAACACTCCTCGCAGGCGAAGACCGGGCCGAGCGGCACGCGGTGGCCGCACTCACGGCAGGAGAGGGCGGCGGCGGGGCCGAGGTCGACGGGGGAGTTCGCGGTGCCCGGGGCGCTGTCGGCGCTCGCGGCGGGGTTCGCGGAGTTCGTGGTGGGTGCGTCGGTGTTCGCGACAGTCTGCGCAGCCATGGAGGCGAGGCCCTTTCTCCTCATCTTCCTCACGGCGCACTTCGCCGTGAGACGGATTTGGCACCTTCCCTAGCCGGGAGCCTCGCCACGTCCGCGTGACAAGTACCGACTGGAGGGTTGCCGGGGCTTCAACGGGCCGTATCCCTCTGCCCCTCTGGATGAGCGGTATTCGATTGTTGATCTTGTTTTTCGTCTGCGCGGTACGACCCCCGAGATGCGATGGTCATCCGCGTTGCTCAAGACTGTAACCGAAGGCCAGGACAGTCGAGGGAGTCGTCCGAACCGCGAGATGGATCACACAGGGCCGGATCCGGGTCCCGGGTGTGGCCGAATCGTGAGGCAGGAGCTGCCGGCGGGAGCCGCCTGGCAGCCAACGGAGCAGTGAGGAGCGCGGACTGTGCTGGAAGACGTCGAACGCTGGCTGGGCACCCGCTCCTGGGCCGTCGCCGACCGTCCGCTGCGCGGGCTCGTCGCCGCGAAACGGGCCTCGGGCTCGACGGTCAGCGTGGTGCTGCCCGCACTCAACGAGGAGGCGACGGTCGGCGACATCGTCACCGTCATCCGCCGCGACCTGGTGGAACGGGTCCCGCTCGTCGACGAGGTGGTGGTGATCGACTCGGGCTCGACCGACCGGACCTCCGAGGTCGCCGCCGCCGCGGGCGCCCGGGTCGTGCACCGGGACGCGATACTCCCGCGCATACCCGCCGTGCCCGGCAAGGGCGAGGTGCTGTGGCGGTCCCTCTTCGTGACCAGCGGCGACATCGTCTGTTTCGTCGACGCCGACCTGCGGGAGTTCTCCTCGGACTTCGTCTCCGGGATCGTGGGGCCGCTGCTCACCGATCCGGGCGTCCAGCTCGTCAAGGCGATGTACGACCGGCCGCTCGGCACCGCAGCGGGCCAGGGAGGCCGCGTGACGGAGCTGATGGCCCGGCCGCTGCTGAACATGCACTGGCCGCAGCTCGCGGGCTTCGTCCAGCCGCTCGGCGGCGAGTACGCGGCCCGCCGGTCACTGCTGGAACGGCTGCCGTTCCCGGTCGGGTACGGGGTCGAGCTGGGCCTGCTCATCGACGCCCTGCACACGGTCGGTCTGGACGCGCTCGCCCAGGTCGACGTCGGCGTCCGCCTGCACCGGCACCAGGACGGGCAGGCGCTGGGCCGGATGGCCACCACGATCTACCGCACGGCGCAGGTCCGGCTGGCCCGCGCCCACCTCGTCCGTCCCGTGCTCACCCAGTTCGAGCGGGGCGAGCACGGCTTCGAGCCACGGGTGCACCCGGTGGACACGACGGAACGGCCGCCGGTCGCGGACATCGAGGAGTACCGCTCGCGGGAGGTGGCGTGACCGGGCCGGACGGAAGCCGTGCACGGACGGACCCGGCCGGCGTGCGGATGGCCGGACCCCGGTGCACGCGGCCGGGGGCGGGACGTCCGTACGTTTGAGGTTTTCCGGGCCGGGCTAGGTTGAGGCGTATGGCTTCCACGGATTCGACGGCTTCGACGGCTTCTCCCGATTCCACCGACTCCCCCCATGTGGCCTCCGCGCGAGGTGCCCATCAGATCCTGGTCGCGTCCAACCGCGGCCCCGTCTCGTACGACGTCCGCGACGACGGTTCGCTGCACGCCCGGCGCGGCGGCGGCGGGCTGGTCTCGGGGCTCTCCGCGATCGGGCCGGACGCGGGGGCGCTGTGGGTGTGCGCGGCGCTGGGCGACGGCGACCGCGAGGCGGTCGGGCGCGGGGTCGGCGAGGACGGCGTACGGATGCTGGACATCGACGCCGGGGTGCACGCGGACGCGTACAACGGCATCGCGAACTCGGTGCTCTGGTTCGTCCACCACATGCTGTACCAGACGCCCCTGGAACCCGTCTTCGGCACGGAGTTCCGCCGTCAGTGGGCGGCGTACGAGACGTACAACCGCGCCTTCGCCGAGGCCCTGGCCGAGGAGGCGGCCGAGGGCGCGGCGGTGCTGGTGCAGGACTACCACCTGACCCTGGTCCCCGGGATGCTCCGCGAACTCCGCCCCGACCTGCTGATCAGCCATTTCTCGCACACCCCGTGGGCCCCGGCCGACTACTTCCGGATGCTGCCGGACGACATCGCCGAGCAGGTGCTGCGCGGGATGCTCGGCGCGGACCGGCTCGGCTTCCTCACCCACCGGTGGGCGGACGCGTTCACCGCCTGCGCCGAGCAGCTCGTCGGCGGGCTCGGCGGGACCCGGACCGGGGTGTACGGGCTGGGCGCGGACGCGGACTTCCTGCGCGCCCGCTCGCACGAGGCGGACGTCGAGGAGCGGATGGCCGCGCTGCGGGAGCAGATCGGCGAGGGCCGCCGGACGATCGTCCGCGTCGACCGCACCGAGCTGTCCAAGAACATCGTGCGCGGGCTGCTGGCCTACCGGCAGCTGCTCGACGACCGGCCCGAATGGCGCGAGCGCGTGGTGCACGTCGCCTTCGCCTACCCGTCCCGGCAGGACCTGGCCGTCTACCGCGACTACACGGCCGAGGTGCGGCGGCTGGCCGACGAGATCAACTCCGCGTACGGGACGCCCGGCTGGACGCCGGTCGTGCTGCACGTCAAGGACGACTTCGCCCGCTCGCTGGCGGCCTACCGGCTCGCCGACGTGGCGCTGGTCAACCCCATCCGCGACGGCATGAACCTGGTCGCCAAGGAGGTGCCGGTCGTCTCCGACGCGGGCTGCGCGCTGGTGCTGTCGCGGGAGGCGGGGGCGTACGAGGAGCTGGGCGCGGACGCGGTCGTCGTGAACCCGTACGACGTGGTGGGCACGGCGCGGGCGCTGCACGAGGCGCTGGAGATGGCTCCGGAGGAGCGGGCGGGGCGCAACAAGCGGCTGGCGGAGGCGGCGACGGCGCTGCCTCCGGCGCGGTGGTTCCTGGAGCAGCTGGAGGCGTTGCGGGGGCGGGGGTAGCGGGCGGCGGGGCGGCGGGGCGCGGCAGGGCCGGGGCGCGAGGGCGGCGGGGCGCGGGCGGGCGCCCCGGCCCTCAGGTACCGGAGGGGCTGGAGCGCACCGCCAGGGAACGGAGCAGGCGGACCACTCCCGCCGGGCCGTCGACCACCAGGTCCGCCTTCTTCGACAGCTCCGCCACCTCCTCGTTGCCGCTGCAGACGAGAAGGCCGGGGACGCCGTCGGAGCGGAGCTTCTCGACGGCGGCGAAGGCCGGCAAATCGCCGAGGTCGTCCCCGGCGTACAGCACGGCTCCGGCGCCGGTCTCGCGTACGTAGTCCAGCAGGGCCACGCCCTTGTCCATGCCCGGCGGTCGCAGTTCGAGGACCATGCGGCCGGGCTCGACGATCAGGCCGTGGCGGGCCGCCAGGGCGGCGAGCGGTTCGCGCAGCGCGTCGAACGCGGCCTGCGGGTCCCGGGCCCGCCGGGTGTGCACGGCGACGGCACGGCCCTTCTCCTCGATCCACGTGCCCTGCCAGGCGCCGATCGTGTCGAGGAACCCGGGGAGCTCGGCGCGGACCGCCGCGACCCCGGGGTGCGGGGCGGGCGCCTGGACGGTGCCGCTGACGGCGTCCCAGCGCTCGGCGCCGTAATGGCCGAGGACGACCAGGTGGTCCAGGCCCGGCACGCCCGCGAAGCCGCCGTGGCGCACCGCGACCCCGGCCGGGCGGCCGGTGACCACGGCCACGGAGGCGACCCTCGGGGCGAGCTCCGCCAGGGCGGGGACCGCCTCCGGGTGGGCGCGCGCCTGTTCGGGGTCGGCGACGATCGGGGCGAGCGTCCCGTCGAAGTCGAGGGCGATCACGGATCGTCCGGGGTCCGCGAGGATGGCGTCGAGACCTCGGCGCCCGGCCGGGGTCGCGGGGGTCGGCAGGGGTTCCGTGGAGTCCGTATGGCTGCCCATGACGTCGACCCTATCCGCGTGGGTGCCGCCTTACGCCTCGGTCCGCGGACTCACCGCTCGGCGCGGCGGGCCTCCCGCACCCGGCGCAGGCGGTTGACCGTCACCGGGTCGTGGGCCAGGGCCCGGCGATCGTCGAGCAGGGCGTTGAGCAGTTGGTAGTACCGCACCGGGGCGAGGCCCAGCCGCTCGCGTATCTCCCGCTCCTTGGCCCCCGGGCCGGAGAATCCACGCCGCTCCATCGCGAGCACGGCCCGCTCCCGCGCCCCCAGCACACCGGGACCGCCCGAGGCGTCCGGACCGTCGGAGGCATCCGGGGTGTCCGGCTCGTCCGAGGTCCCCACGGCGTCCGAGCCGTCCAGGCCGTCCTGGCGGTCCAGGCCGTCCGAGGCGTCCGAGGCGTCCGAGGCGTTCATGGGGAAACCGTAGCTCCCGGCACCGACAGGGGGCGCGGGGGCGGTGCTGGGGCCTGTATCGAGTTCCCCGTCGTCGCCCGCGAGGCAGACGGGGAACTCGATACAGGCCCTAGGACGGGCCGTCCGCCGCCGTCGCCTCCCGCTGGAGGCGGCCCAGCACCCCGGACGGGCTGCCGTTGGGCGCGACCGCCTCGCCGATCCGCTTCTTGATCGCGGCGCTGACCGCCGCCCAGGAGGTCCGGCCGACCGGGTACAGCTCGGACGTGGAGAGCTGCTCCAGGAAGGGGGCCAGGTCCTTGTCGTCCTTGTCCGCGGCCATGGCCTCGGACGCGGAGTTGGTGACCGGGAGCAGGTTGTACTCGTGGGAGAAGGCCAGGACGTTCTTCTCGCTGTAGACGAAGTCAAGGAAGTCGCCGACCTGCTCGGCGTGGCCGTTCTCGCGGAACGCCATCATCCAGTCGGCGACGCCCATGGTCGCCTTGGGTTCGCCGTCGACGCCGGGCATCGGCACCATGCCGAACTTCACGCCCTTCTCGGCGGCCGTCTTCATCAGCGACGGGTGCCCGTTCAGCATCCCGACCTCGCCGCGCGCGAACGCGTCGAACGCGTCGGCGCGGTTCAGCTTGCCCGGCGCCTTCGGCCCGGTCAGGCCCTCGCCGACCAGCTCGTCCTTGAGCCAGGTGAACGTCTTGATGTTCGGGTCGGAGTCGATGCTGTACCCGCCGACGCTGGCGGTGTACCCGTCGCCGCCGCTGAGCAGCCACTGCATGGTCTCGGCCTGCGCCTCCTCGGGCCCGAGCGGCAGCGCGTACGGGATCTCGACGCCCTTGGCCTTGAGCGCCTCGGCGTCGGCCTTGAGCTGGGCCCAGCTCTTCGGCGGGGTCAGCCCGGCCCCGGAGAACATCTTCTTGTTGTAGAACAGCAGCCGCGTGGACGCCGCGAAGGGCATCCCGTACTGGATCCGCCCCACCCGGCCCGCCATGCTCAGCTTCTGGACGAAGTCCGCCTGGACGGGGATGGAGAGCAGTTCCTCGGCCTTGTAGAGCTGCCCGGCCGCCGCGTAGTCCGCGAAGGCGCCGATGTGCGCCATGTCCGGGGGGTGACCGGCGTCGACCATGGCCTTGACCTTGCGGTCGACGTCGTTCCAGGAGTACACGGTGACGTCGATCCTCGTCCCCGGGTGGTCGGCCTCGTACGCGTCGGCCAGCTTGTCCCAGTACTTCCGGGAGCTGTTGGCGTCGGAGTCCCCGTAGTCGGCGGCCACCAGCCGCAGGGTGACGTCCCCGGAGCCGGAGTCCGGTCCGCCGCAGCCCGCGAGCGTCGCCGTCATGCCCAGTACGGAGATTCCCGCGATCAGTCGTCCTGTCGTTCGCCGCCGCACCGCTCTTGCCCAACCCCTGCTGTTCACCGACCGGTATCCGGTCGCGTTCTTCGAAAGTTCGGATACAGGTCTACACCACGTGAGTGGACTAGACCTCTCCTGGGGTAAGGGGCGACACTGTCCCCCGTGAGACATGTCATCGCCCTCGATGTGGGCGGCACCGGGATGAAGGCCGCCCTCGTCGGGGCGGACGGCGAGCTGCTGCACCGCGCCCGCCGCGCCACCGGCCGCGAACGCGGTCCGGACGCCGTCGTCGCCACGATCCTCGACTTCGCCGCCGAACTGCGCGCACACGGCGTACGGCACTTCGGCGGGGCCCCGGCGGCCGCCGGGGTCGCCGTCCCCGGCACGGTCGACGCCGAGCGGGGCGTGGCCGTCTACTCGGCCAACCTCGGCTGGCGGGACCTCCCGCTGCGCGCGCTGCTCAGCGACCGCCTCGACGGCGTCCCGGTGGCCCTCGGGCACGACGTGCGCACCGGCGGCCTCGCGGAGGGGCGGATCGGGGCCGGCCAGGGCGCCGACCGCTTCCTGTTCGTGCCCCTGGGCACCGGGATCGCGGGCGCGATCGGCATCGACGGGGCCGTCGAGGCGGGCGCGCACGGCAACGCGGGCGAGATCGGCCACGTGGTCGTGCGGCCCGGCGGCCTTCCGTGCCCCTGCGGACAGCACGGCTGCCTGGAGCGGTACGCGTCCGCGTCGGCCGTCAGCCGGGCCTGGGCCGCCGCGTGCGGCGATCCGGAGGCCGACGCCGCCGACTGCGCGAAGGCCGTGGAGGACGGCGACAAGCGGGCCGTACGGGTCTGGCTGGACGCCGTCGACGCGCTCGCCGACGGCCTCGTCACCGCGCTCACCCTGCTGGACCCGCGCACCCTGATCATCGGCGGCGGACTCGCCGAGGCGGGGGAAACCCTCTTCGCACCGCTGCGCGCCGCCGTGGAACTGCGCGTCACCTTCCAGAGACTGCCGTCCATCGTCCCCGCCGCCCTCGGGGACAGCGCGGGATGCCTGGGTGCCGGGCTGATGGCCTGGGACCTGCTCGACGCCGGCACCGCGCCGCCCGGCCCCGCACGAACCGGTATCCCCCGGTCCGGCTCCGCACGACCCGGCTCCGCACGACCCGATCCCGCACGACCCGACTTCACCGACGCCCCGGAGGTAACCACCTGATGGCCACTAGCAAGGTTCTCGCCGGTGCCCGGGTGGTACTGCCCACCGGGACCGTGGACGGCGGCCGCGTGATCGTCGACGGCACCCGGATCACGGGCAGCGCCCCCGAGGGCGCCGAGACCGTCGACCTGTCCGGCCACTGGCTGGTCCCCGGTTTCGTCGACATGCACAACCACGGCGGCGGCGGCGCGTCCTTCACCTCCGGAACCGTCGACGACGTCCTCACGGGCATCCGCACGCACCGGCTGCACGGCACCACCACGGTCGTCGCCTCCACCGTCACCGGTGACATGGACTTCCTCGCCCAGCGCGCCGGAATGCTCTCCGAACTGGCCGAGCAGGGCGACCTCGCGGGCATCCACTTCGAGGGCCCGTTCATCTCGCCGTGCCGCAAGGGCGCGCACTCCGAGGAACTGCTGCGCGACCCGGACCCGGCCGAGGTCCGCAAGCTGGTCGACGCGGCACGCGGACACGCCCGCATGGTCACCCTCGCCACCGAACTGCCCGGCGGCATCGACTCCGTACGCCTGCTGGCCGAGCACGGGGTGATCGCCGCCATCGGGCACACCGACGCCACGTACGAGCAGACCGTCGAGGCGATCGAGGCGGGCGCCACCGTGGCCACCCACCTGTTCAATGCCATGCCGCCGCTCGGCCACCGCACCCCCGGCCCGATCGCCGCCCTGCTGGAGGACGAGCGGATCACCGTCGAACTGATCGACGACGGCACGCATCTGCACCCCGCTTCCCTGCAACTGGCGTTCCATCACGCGGGCGCGGGCCGCGTCGCGTTCATCACCGACGCGATGGACGCGGCGGGCTTCGGCGACGGGCGCTACATGCTCGGCCCGCTGGAGGTCGAGGTCGCCGACGGCGTCGCCCGGCTGGTGGAGGGCGGCTCGATCGCCGGCTCCACCCTCACCCTGGACCGCGCCTTCCAGCGGGCGGCCACCGTCGACCGGCTCCCCGTCGAGGACATCGTCGCCGCGATCTCCGCCAACCCCGCGAAGCTGCTCGGGATGTACGACCGGGTCGGCTCCCTGGAACCGGGCAAGGACGCCGACCTCGTCGTCCTGGACGCCGCGTTCACGCTGGTGGGCGTGATGCGCCGGGGCGCGTGGGTGGTCGATCCGCGACAGGGCTGACCGGGGGACCTCCGGGTCTGGGCCGACCGCCGTCCGTTTGGCATGATCACACCTCGAAACAGATGCCACGCGCATACATCGGGGGGAGGTCGGACCTGGTGATCCTCACGGTCACGCTCAACACCGCTCTCGACATCACGTACCGCGTACGGGCGTTGCGGCCGCATGCCTCGCACCAGGTGACCGAGGTGTCCGAGCGGCCCGGCGGCAAGGGCCTGAACGTGGCCCGCGTCCTCGCCGCCCTCGGACACGAGGTCACCGTGACGGGCTTCGCCGGCGGCGCGACCGGGCGCTCGCTGCGGGCCCGGCTCGCGGGCACCCCCGGCGTGCTGGACGCGCTGCTCCCGGTGGCGGGCACCACGCGCCGCACCATAGCCGTCGTCGACACGGCGACCGGGGACACCACCCAGCTCAACGAACCCGGACCGGCCGTCACCCCCGCCGAGTGGTCCGCCTTCCTGGACGCCTACACCCGGCTGCTGCGCTCCGCCTCGGCGGTCGCGCTCTGCGGCAGCCTGCCGCCGGGCGTCCCGGTGGGCGCGTACGCCGGACTGGTGCGCGCCGCCCGTGCCTCGGCCGTCCCCGTCCTCCTCGACACCAGCGGCGAACCGCTGCGCCGTGGGGTCGCCGCCCGCCCCGACATCGTCAAGCCGAACGCCGGCGAACTGGCCGAGCTCACCGGCTCCCACGAACCTCTGCGCGCCACCCGGGACGCCCGGCGCCGGGGAGCCCACGCCGTCGTCGCCTCCCTCGGCGCCGACGGGCTGCTCGCCCTGACCGCCGAGGGCCGCTGGCGGGCGGCCCCGCCCCGGCGCGTCGCGGGCAACCCGACCGGCGCCGGGGACTCGGCGGTGGCGGGGCTGCTGTCGGGCACCGTGGAGAACCTGCCCTGGCCGGACCGGCTGACCCGGGCCGTCGCCCTGTCGGCGGCGACCGTCCTGTCTCCGGTCGCGGGCGAGTTCGACCGCCCGGCCTACGAGGAGCTGCTGGACCGCGTCACGGTGACGGAGGACACTCCGGCGGCGTGAGCGACGCGGGCTACTTCCAGCCCTTCTCCAGCCAGAGCTGGTCCAGGTTGGCGTCGCACTGGTTGCCCTGCTCGCACGAGATCTTGATGGTGTTCGTCCCCTTGTTGAGCTGGATGGACGCGTACGTGTTCGTCCAGCCCTTCACGTAGTCGCCCTCGGCGGCCTTCGCGAAGTTGCCCAGGTTCAGCGGGCGGGTCTGCGCGTCGGCGTTGACCGTGAGCGTCGCGTCGGCGTCCTTGCCGGGCACGCCGTAGGTGACGTACAGCGTGTACTTGCCCTTCTCGGGGGCGTTCACATTCCACGTCACGGACGCGCCGACCTGGTTGAAGCCGCCGACGTACACCCCGCCGGCCGAGTCCGCGCCCTCGACGTCGGAGGCCGTGGCCGCGCCGCCGTCCAGGCGCAGTGCCTTCGCGTCGACCTTGGGCAGCTCCGCGTCGTCCTCGGCGCCGCCCGACTTCGACGGGGTCGGCCCGGCGCTCCGGGAGGCCGTCGCGGTGGAACCCGCCTCGGCTCCGCCCTTGTCGTCGTCCGAGTCGCCGCCCGTCATGGCGATGGCGATGCCGATCACCACGGCCGCGACCACGGCGATCGCGCCGATCAGCAGCCCCCTGGTGTTGGGGCCGCGCCCGCGCCCGCCGCCGTCGGCCGGCGTCTGCCGGGTCGTGCCCGCGTCGCCACCGCCCGGCAGGGTCTCGGGAGCCGCGTAGTGGGCGCTCGGCCGGCCGTAGGCGCCCTGCTGACCGTACGGAGCGGCCTGCGGCTGCTGGCCGTACGGGGCGGCCGGGGCCTGCTGGCCGTACGGGGCCTGCTGCGCCTGCGGCTGGCCGTACTGGCGCTCGCCGACCGCGCGCACCCGGTTGACCGACCCCGGATAGCCGTAGCCGCCGCCCCCACTGGGCGGGGTGGCTCCGTTGGCCTGACCGTCGGCGTAGAGATAGCCGAACGGGTCGTCGTCCTCGGGCGTGCTCGCGCCGTTGTTGCCGGGCGTCATCCCTTGGTCTCCTCAGCAGGTGCGGTTCGGATGCGGTACACGGGTGAAGGCCCGAGCCTACCCGCTCCTGCCGCCCCGGACGGGTGGCATATGTCGCATCATCACGCTGACCTGCGACTCAGCCCGCCCGCCTGTGCGCTTTGGGACGAGACCGTTTCTCGACGTACATCCGTTCGTCAGCGGATTTCAACACCTCGTCCGCCGTCATCCCGCAATGTGCCCATCCGATGCCGAAACTCGCACCGACCCTGACCGCCCGGCCGTCGACCCGGATCGGGGGGATGATCGCGCTCCGCAGCCGTACGGCGAGATCCTGGGCGTCGGCGCGGCCGAGCCCGTCGGCCAGGACGACGAACTCGTCGCCGCCGAGCCGGGCGACCGTGTCCCCGTCGCGCACCACGCTGGTCAGCCGGCGGGCGACCTCGATGAGGACGGCGTCGCCGGTGTGGTGGCCGAACCGGTCGTTGATCGACTTGAAGCCGTCGAGGTCGCAGAAGAGCACCGCGAGCCCCTTGGCACCGTCGTCCGTCTCACCCTCGGGAGCGATGGTGTGCACATGGTGGTCGTAGGCGTCGACGCCCTCGGAACCGGGCCGGAAGTCGAAGCCGTGCCCGCCCCCGTCGTGGCCCGCAACGGGGTCGGACGCGCCGCCGGGCCCGTCCGTCACCGCGTACTGCCCGTGCCCGTACGCGGCGTCCAGCGAGTCGACCACGCCCGGTATCAGGGACTGGGGGCGCTGGCAGAGCCGCGAACCGAGCCGGGAGCGCAGCTCGGCCGAGTTCGGCAGGCCGGTGAGGGAGTCGTGCGAGGCGCGGTGGGCGAGCTGCAGCTCACGGCGCTTGCGCTCCTCGATGTCCTCGACGTGCGTGAGCAGGAACCGGGGGCCGTCGGCGGCGTCGGCGACCACGGAGTTGCGCAGCGACACCCACACGTACGTCCCGTCGCGGCGGGCGAGCCGCAGCTCGGCGCGGCCGCCCTCGGCGGAGGTGCGCAGCAGGGTGCCGATGTCCTCGGGGTGCACGAGGTCGGAGAAGGCGTAGCGGCGCATCGCGGAGGCGGGCCGGCCGAGCAGACGGCACAGCGCGTCGTTGGTGCGCAGGATGCGGCCGTGCTGGTCGCCGCCCATCTCGGCGATGGCCATGCCCGACGGGGCGTACTCGAAGGCCTGGCGGAAGCTCTCCTCGCTGGCCCTCAGCGCCTGCTGGTCGCGCTCCAGGCGGACCAGCGCGCGCTGCATGTTGGCGCGCAGCCGGGCGTTGCTGATCGCGATGGCGGCCTGGAAGGCGTACATCTGCAGCGCCTCGCGGCCCCAGGCGCCGGGCCGGCGTCCGTTGCGCGGCCGGTCCACGGACAGGACGCCGATGAGCTCGCCGCTGCTGCCGCCGGAGACACCCGGCGTGTACAGGGGGGCGAAGAGGCGGTCCGAGGGGTGCCACTCGTCCTCGAAGCGGGGCGCGGGCCCGTCGGTGTACCACTGCGGGACGTCGTCGTCGTCGAGGACCCAGCCCTCGGTGTGCGGGATGAACCGCAGGTTGCCCCAGGCCACGCCCATGGTGAGCCGGCGCTCCCAGGAGTCACGGGAGCCGACGCGGCCGGTGATGAGGGCTTCGGCGGCCGAGTTGCCCGCGAGGGCGGCGACGACGAGATCGCCGTCGGGGCGCACGAGGTTGACGGCCGCCAGCTCGTAGCCGAGGCCGTTGACCACGCCGTCGGCGACCGTCTGCAGCGTGTCGGCCAGGCTGCGGGCGGTGTTCATGTCCGCCATCACCTGGTGCAGCTGACGCAGGGTCGCGAGACGGACGTACGGCTCCGACTCGGCCTCCATTCGCCCTCCCCTCGAGACCTCGGCAGCAACTCCCAGGGTTGTCCTCGGCTTACCACTCCGTAGTCACCCGGGCTACTTGCGTAGCCTCCTCCAGCGTCCCAGCCACTGAATCACAGCGCGCTGCCCACTCGGTACACAGGGTCAACAAATTATGCTTCCTGTGACTCAAGTCACAGCGAAACGTGAACATTTGAGAAGGGGTTGTGCATTTTCACCGCCCGTTCACCGAACACAGGGTGCGCACGTCCGTACGAGGTCGTGCGCGTGCCCGGTGGTGCGCGGTGGTACGCGGTCGCACGGGCGCTGTCAGCGAGTGTGCCATTTCCGCGCCGGGCGGGGGCGGTGATCGCGCATCGCGGGACCGGATGACCGCATCGCGGTACCGGGCACGTACCGCGTCGCGGTATCCGGCGCGGCCGGTACCAGGGACCTAGGCCCCGGTTAGGGCCCTGGCCCGATGCGGGGCCCGCGACCCCCGGACTAGCGTTTTCCCGTGCCGAACTCTTCTCCCGCCGCCCCGTCCGCCGCGCCCTGCCCCGCCCCGCCCGCCGTTCCCCCCGCCCGCTCCGGGCATGCTGAGGGGGTGAGCAACGACGAGTTCCGGGCGGCGATGTCCCGGCTGACCGCGGGCGTGGTGCTGGTGACGGCGCAGGAGCCGTCGCTCGACCCCGACGACCCGGGGGCACCGAGCAGCGAGGACGTCGGAATGACGGCGACGGCCTTCATGTCCGTGTCCCTCGACCCGCCACTGGTGATGGTCAGCCTGCGCGAGGGCTCCCGGATGGACGACCTGCTCGACGAGCAGCCGCTCTGGGCCGTCTCCGTGCTCTCCGAGAGCCAGAGCCACATCGCGGGCCGCTTCGCCATGAAGGGGCGCATCAGCGACCGTCTGCTCTTCGAGGACATCCCCTGCGTACGCGGCGAGGTGGCCGGAGCGCCCCTGGTGGGCGGCGCGCTGGCCACCGTGGAGTGCCGCACCGAGCAGCGGGTGACGGCGGGGGACCACACGCTGGTCATCGGCCGCGTCCTGAAGGCCGGCCTGCCGAGCCCGGACGGCCGCCCACTGCTGCACTTCAAGGGCAAGTACCGGCGGATGGGTTAGACCCCGGGCCCACCGGCGGCGAACGGGCCGGTCAAGCGAATCCGGGGGCCTATCCCCAGTCGCGTCCCGAACGGCCGCGCTTCGTGTCGGAGCGCTGCTTCTTCTCCCGCAGGCGGCGCTCGTTGATGCCCCGGGGGATCCGGGTGGCGCGGCGGGGCCGCGGAGGCGGGGCGGTGGCCTCGGCGAGCAGCGCGGTGAGCCGGACGGCGGCCGCCTCACGGTTGCGCCACTGGGACCGGTGCTCGGACGCGCGCACGCTGACGACTCCGTCGACGAGCCGCCCGGCCAGCTTCTCCAGCGCCCGCTGCTTCCACACCTCGGGCAGTGCCTCGGTCGCCGCGAGGTCGAAGCGGAGCTCGACCTGCGTGTCGCTCGTGTTGACGTGCTGGCCGCCGGGCCCGCCCGAGCGCGAGAAACGCCACATCAGCTCGGCCTCGGGCAGGGAGACGGAGCCGCGGATGACGTGGGGACCGGACATGCGTCCATGGTCCCCTGCCCGTCCCGTCCACGTCACCCCGTTTTCGCGTCCGCGTCCGCACGGCGGGTCCACCCGGTTGCCGGGTAAAGAAAGTAAAGGGAGCCGGAACCTCTGGGACCCCCCTCGGCGTTTAGAGGGGTGACGGTAGCTTCGTCCTCAGTACGAAGCCCGTACGCACGTATAACGAGGGAAGGGACTCCCGACAATGGCAGTAAGCCTGTCCAAGGGTGGCAACGTCTCGCTCACCAAGGAGGCTCCGGGCCTGACCGCCGTCACCGTGGGCCTCGGCTGGGACGTCCGCACCACCACCGGAACCGACTTCGACCTCGACGCCTCGGCGATCGCGGTCAACCCGCAGGGCAAGGTGTACTCGGACGGTCACTTCGTCTTCTTCAACAACAAGCAGACGCCGGACCAGACCATCGTCCACACCGGCGACAACCGCACGGGTGAGGGCGCCGGCGACGACGAGGCGATCAACGTCAACCTCGCGGGCCTGCCCGCCGACGTCGACAAGATCGTCTTCCCGGTCTCGATCTACGACGCCGAGACCCGCTCGCAGAACTTCGGCCAGGTCCGCAACGCCTACATCCGCATCGTCAACCAGGCCGGCGGCGCCGAGATCGCCCGCTACGACCTGTCCGAGGACGCGGCCACGGAGACGGCCATGGTCTTCGGCGAGCTCTACCGCAACGGCGCCGAGTGGAAGTTCCGTGCCGTGGGCCAGGGCTACGCCTCGGGCCTCGCGGGCATCGCCCAGGACTTCGGCGTGAGCATCTGATTCCGCCCCGCCCACCGTCGAGCCCCCGGCCGCACCCGCGACCGGGGGCTCGGGTGCGTCCACGGGCGACTCGTGCACGGGTCACGCGTCGATGGGTCACGCGTCGACGGGTTACGCGTCGATAGGTCACCGTCGATGGGCGATGGGTTCACGGGTGCCGGATTCACGGGTGACGGGTTCACAGGTGACGGCTGGTGAATAGCCTGCCGGGATGCGTATCGAGACACTTCGGATCGACTCGGAGCAGGGCATACCAGCGGCCCTCCTCGCCGAACTCACCGCGCTCTACGCGTCCAACCGCGCCTTCCACGCGCTGAGCGGCGACTTCCCGGACCCCGACGGCATCACCGCCGAGCAGGTGGCGAAGGCGCTGGCGCGGGAGTCGGCGCACCCGGACGTCGAGATCCTGCTGGCCCGGAGCGAGGACGGGGCCGGGACCGGGGGCGGGCAAGGGACCGAGCGCGGACACGGGACCCAGGGCCGGAACGACGGCGCGACCGGGAAGGTGCCCGACGGCGCGACCGGGACCGACGGCGAGGACGGGAGCGGCGGCGGAGGGCCGCTGCTCGGGCTCGCGATCACCCTCGCCCGCCACCCCGACCCGGCGGACCCCGACCCGTGGCTCGGGCTGCTGCTCATCGACGCGGGCCGGCAGCGCGAGGGGTACGGGAGGGAGCTGGCCGAGCGGGTCGAGGCGAGGTTCAGGGCGGCCGGCCGGACCGCGCTGCGCCTCGCCGCCCTCGACAACAACCCGGACGCCCTCGCCTTCTGGACCTCCCTCGGCTACGAGGCCGTCGGCCACCGCGGCGACCTCCGGCTCGGCCGCCCCTGCACGGTGCTGCGGAAGGCGCTGCGCACCCCGCGCCGCGCCGCCCGCGTCGCCGTCCTCGACCCCGGCGGCGCCGTCTTCCTCTTCCGGTACGACAACGAGGAGGTCGGCGTGCACTGGGCCATGCCCGGCGGCGGGATCGAACCTGGCGAGAGCAGACGCGAAGGCGCCCTGCGCGAACTGCGGGAGGAGACCGGCTGGACCGACCTGGAGCCGGGACCGCGGCTGTGCACGTGGGAACACGACTTCACCCGGGCCGGGGTGCCGGTCCGGCAGCACGAGGTGATCTACGTGGCCCACGGTCCCCGCCGCGAGCCGCTCGGCGGCGACCACGTACGCGGGACGCACAGCGAGGAGGGCATCCTGGCGTGGCGCTGGTGGACGCCGGAGGAACTGGCCGCGACGAAGGAGGCCCTCTGGCCGCCCGACCTCGCGCGCCTGCTGGCGGAGGCGGCCGGCCCGCGGCCGGCGGGGTAGCGGGGGCGGCGTACGGGGAGCGGGCGCGCGCCTGTTCAGGGGCGGGCCGGCTTGCCCTCTCCGTACAGCCAGTCCTTCCAGACCGGGCCGAGGTCCTTGCCGGGCGCCCGCCGCTCCACGTACGCCGTGAAGTCGTGGGTGTCCGCGTTGCCGTGCCGGTGCTCCTCGGCCCAGCCGCGCAGGATCCCGCGGAACGTGTCGTCGCCGACCGTTTCGCGGATCTTGTGGAGGACCATCGCACCGCGCTCGTAGACGGGGCTGTCGGAGATGTGCGCGGCACCGGACGGCTTCGCGGGCGGGAAGGCCCACAGGGCCTCGTCGTCGCTGGGGCTGTCGTAGTACTCGCCGGAGTAGAGCGCGTCGAACACGTCCTGCGCGCTGTCGCCGCCGTGGTCCTCCTCCCACATCCACTCGGCGTACGTGGCGAAGCCCTCGTTGAGCCACATGTCCCGCCAGGTCTCCGGGGTGACGGAGTCGCCGTACCACTGGTGGGCCAGCTCGTGGACGACCGTGTCCAGGCCGGGGGCGCCGGGGAAGACGGGGCGGTTCTGGGTCTCCAGGGCGTAGCCCGCGTCGCCGTCGCGGTCGACGATCACGCCGGTGGAGAGAAAGGGGTACGGCCCGAAGACCCGCTCCTCCCACTCGACGATCTCGGGGACGCGGTCGGCCACCGCCCGGCTCGCCCCGGCCTGCGCCGGGTCGACGGCGCTGTACACCGGCAGACCACCGCTGGTCGTGGACCGGCTGATGTCGAACCGGCCGATCGCGAGCACGGCGACGTAGCTCGCCATCGGCGGGGCGGTGTGCCAGCGGAAGGTGGTACGGCCCTTCCTGGTCGTCTCGCTCCGCAACTCCCCGTTGGAGACGGCCCGCAGCCCCTTCGGCACGGTGATCGTGACGTCGTAGGCGGCCTTGTCGGACGGGTGGTGGTTGCCGGGGAACCACGCCATCGAGCCGTTCGGTTCCCCGAGGGCGAGGGCGCCGTCCTCGGTCCGCAGCCAGCCCTCCTTCGAGCCGTCCGGGTCGGTGATGGTCTGCGGGGTGCCCGCGTAGCGGACGGTCGTGCGGAAGGTGTCGCCCTCGGCCGGGCCGTCGTGCGGGCGCACGGTCAGCTCCTGTCCGTCCCGGTGCGTCCGGGCGGCCGCGCCGTCGACGGTGACGCTCCGGACGCCGAGCCCCTTCAGGTCCAGACGGAAGGCGCTGAGGTCCTGGGTGGCGCGCGCGGTGATCTCCGCCGTACCGGAGAGGTGCCGGGACTCCGGGTCGTAGGAGAGGGTCAGTCCGTAGTGCGTGACGTCATAGCCGCCGTTGCCCATGCGCGGGAAGTACGGGTCCCCCGCGCCGTCCGCCCCGGGGCGGCCGCCGCGACCGGCACCGCCGCAGGCGGCGAGTCCGAGCACCAGGAGCGCGGCGAGGGCAAGACGTACGGCCGGGGAGGGCAGGGCGGGGGCGGAGCGGGGCACGGCCCGATCCTATGCGGGCGGGAGGGCGGTTTGCGCGGGTTGTCCAGACGGATGCGGGGCCGCCGGGTCGCGTCCGGCCGAGGTGCTCCACCGGGGCGCCTGGTCACGTCCGGCCGAGGTGCCCCGCCGGCCCGCTCGGCCGCGTACGGCCGGGGTGCCCCTCCGTGACACCATCGGCTACGTGCTCGACATCGGCTACGCCCTCTCCTCCCGCTTCCCCGACCCTCCGCAGACGGACTACCGCCGTGCGGACGTCCACGCGCTGCGGCACGACCTGTTCTGCGGGGACGTGTACCTCGCCGACACCAAGGCGGACCGGGAGCTGTCCACGGCATGGGGATGGGTACCGGTGCTGGACTTCGCGTGGGCGCTGTGCGACATCGTGGAGCGGATCGACCAGGACCCGCGCGGCAGCAGGGCCTCCCGGCCCCAGCACGCGGAGCTCGACTTCACCGAGTCGACCGACCGCATGCTCTTCGAGCGGCGCTTCGGATGGGTGGACATCGAGGCCGACTGGATGCCCGGCGACGAGGACCCGCTGACCTTCTCCCACTCCGAACTGCGCCGCGAGGCACGGGACTTCCTGCACGACCTGATCGCCGACCTCACGGACATGCACGAGGACCTGGCCGACAACCCGGCGATCTGGACCCTTCAGGCCCGCTTCCCCCGCACCCCGTCCTGACCGCCCGCACGCGACCCCGGCCCCTCCGCCCCCGCCCTTCCCTCGCTGTCCCCGCCTGCCCTCTCTCCTCCGCGTCCCCTATCCCTCCGCGTCCCCCATCACCCTGATCCCCAGCTCTCCCGCCAGCACCGGCGCCAGGTCCAGCAGCTGGGCCGGGGAGATCACCGCCCCCGCGAGCCGGTCCACGCCCCGGGCGATGTCGAGTTCGGCGGCGCCCCGCAGGTCCACGTCCGTGAGGGCCGCCGCGCTGAGGTCGGCCCCCTTCAGGACGCACTCCACGAACTCCACGCGCTCCAGCCGGGCGCCCCCGAAGTCCGGCTCGACCAGCACGCAGCCCTCGAAGACGACATCCTTCAGCCGGGCTCTGCGCAGGTTCAGGTAGTCGATCTTCCCGCCGCGCACCAGGACCCGCTCGAGCACGGATCCGTGCAGCTGCACACCGCCGAGCCGGGCGTCGACGAGCTCGACGTCCCGCAGGGTCGCCTCGGCGAGATCCGTGCCCACGCCCCGTATGCCGGTGAGCACCGAGTCCAGCAGCCGGGCGTGGCGCAGTCGCGTCTCGTCCAGCGCGCAGCCCGTGAGCGCGCAGTCCATGAAACGCGCGCCTCCGCCGTCCTGGCCCGCGAGGTCCGCCTCCGTGAACTCCAGGCCGTCGTAGTCACCGTCGGGCTCCAGCTCCGCGCCGCCGTACGGCACGAGCCGGGGCAGCCGCACCTCCGGGCGCCGCGCCCCCGTCACCGCTCTCCCGGCCCTGCCCGGGCCACCCGCCGCTTTCCGCACCATGCCCCCATCCTGCCCGCCGCCACTGACATCGCCCGGCGGCGAGCGGGGGGGGGCCGGTGTCAGTGCCGGCCCGCCACCCGGTCGGCGACGCGGGCCAGCCGGGACGACTGGGCGCTGTGGGTGGTGAGTTCGCGTCGGTCGGCCGTGCGGTAGGTGGCGTACATGGCGTGGACGCCGAGCCAGCGGAAGGGTTCCGGCTCCCACTTGCGGACCCGGTGCCCGGCCCAGGGCAGGGCGGTCAGCTCGGTGGGGCCGGACTGGCCGGAGTCGTGCTGGACGAGGTCGCGGAGGGTGCGGGCGGCGAGGTTGGCGGTGGCGACACCGGACCCGACGTAACCGCCGGCCCAGCCGAGCCCCGTCGTCCGGTCCAGGGTCACCGTGGCACACCAGTCGCGGGGGACGCCGAGGACACCGGACCAGGCGTGGTCCACGCCGACGCCGGTCAGGGACGGGAAGAAGCCGATGAGGATCTCGTACAGCGCCTCGATGGTGGCCTGCTGGGTGCGCCCGTCATTGTCGGTGCGCGAGCCGAAGCGGTAGGGGATTCCGCGGCCGCCGAGCGCGATGCGGTCGTCGGCGGTGCGCTGGGCGTACATGTAGGCGTGCGCCATGTCGCCGAGGGTCTCGCGCCCCTCCCAGCCGACGGACTCCCACTCCTCGGCGCTCAGCGGCCGGGTCGCGATCATGGAGGAGTTCATGGGCAGCCAGGTGCGCCGCTGTCCCTTCAGGGAGGCCGTGAACCCCTCGGTGCAGCGCAGGACATAGGGCGCGCGGACCGTGCCGTACGGGGTGACCGCGTGGCCGGGGCGGATCTCGGTGACCGGCGTCCGCTCGTGGACGGTGACGCCCAGCGCCTCGACGACCGCGGCGAGGCCCTTGACCAGCTTCACCGGGTGGAGGCGGGCGCCGTGCGGGGTCCAGGCCGAGCCGACGGCGTCCGCGACCCTGATCCGCTCGGCGGTCTCCCGGGCGCCGTACAGCTCGCGGTCCTTCTCCCCGTACGAGAGTTCCGTCGCGTGGAACGCCTTGAGCCGCGCCAACTGCGCGGGTGTGCGGGCGACTTCGAGGACGCCGCCCTGGTGGATGTCCGCGTCGATGCCCTCCAGCCCGGCGACCCGGACGACCTCGCCGACGGTGTCGTTCATCGCCCGCTGGAGGCGGACGGCGGCCTCGTGCCCGTGCAACTTCGCGTATCGGTCCCGGCCCGCGACCCCGTTGTAGAGCCAGCCGCCGTTGCGCCCCGAGGCGCCGTAGCCGCAGAACTTCTGCTCCAGGACGGTGATCCGCAGGAAGGGGGCCGCCTTCTTCAGGTAGTACGCGGTCCACAGTCCCGTGTAGCCGCCCCCGACGATCACGACATCGGCCGACGTGTCCCCCGCCAGCGGCTCCCGCACACCGGGCAGCCCGTCCTGTGCGTACCAGAACGACACCCCGCCGTTGACGACCCCGCCGACCGGCCCGCCGACGGCGCCCGAGCCGCCGCCCGCACTGCTTCCCGCACTGCTCATGACGGGGACGTTAACCCTCGGGGACCCTGGATGTCTCCTTCGGATTCCGCACTCTTTTCCGCCCCGCGACGCGCCCCACCAGCCGGCCGGGCACGCACCGGGCACGCGTTCGACGGCACGGATTGACGCAGTCCAGACCATGATCCGGGGCGCCGACCCCATGACCACTTCCACCGCTTCCCCAAAGCGGCGCCGGTGGCGCCCTACGTGCTGGGCGGCATCGGCATTCTCCTGCTGGTTCCCGCTTCGGTAGCGCTCCGCCTCGGGAGAGAGTCGGGCATTTTCGAGACCTGGGCGATAGAAGCCAAACCCGGGCATACGGGCCACAGAGGCTACCCGCTCAAGGACCGCTTCGCCCCCCGAACGCGGGTGACCGTCCCGGCCCATGTCACCCGTGGACGCCGAACGCCCCGGACCGATCACCGGCCGGGGCGTTCTCGCTGTTCAGCGACAGAGCCCCCTGTCGGATTCGAACCGACGACCTTCGCTTTACAAGAGCGGCGCTCTGGCCAACTGAGCTAAGGGGGCGGGACGCGCGCGCGGTGTGGTGCTGTCGCGGGCGTGCTCGTGCAGTGTACCCACGTCACGCGGGTGGCCCGGTGAGAATTTCCGCGAAGTTCATGGCCCCGGAGGTACTGACAGATCCGGTGAACGCCGGGTAGCGTCCTGTCTCGGTTCACTCTTGTGGACTACACCACTATGGGCTGTTCCGTAGTGGATCACCACCTTTACAACGGATCGTCCGGCACGTTCCTGCCGGTGAAGGGGGCCCTCACCATGGCCACTGTTTCTTTCGACAAGGCGACCCGGATCTACCCGGGTTCCGAGAAGCCCGCCGTCGACGCCCTGGAGATCGACATCGCGGACGGCGAGTTCCTCGTCCTCGTCGGTCCCTCCGGCTGCGGCAAGTCCACCTCGCTCCGCATGCTCGCGGGGCTCGAGGACGTGAACGGCGGCGCCATCCGCATCGGTGACCGCGACGTCACGCACCTGCCGCCCAAGGACCGGGACATCGCCATGGTGTTCCAGAACTACGCGCTCTACCCGCACATGACCGTCGCCGACAACATGGGCTTCGCGCTCAAGATCGCCGGCGTCAACAAGGCCGAGATCCGCCAGAAGGTCGAGGACGCGGCGAAGATCCTCGACCTCACCGAGTACCTGGGCCGCAAGCCGAAGGCCCTCTCCGGCGGTCAGCGCCAGCGTGTCGCCATGGGCCGCGCCATCGTGCGTGAGCCCCAGGTGTTCCTCATGGACGAGCCGCTGTCGAACCTCGACGCCAAGCTCCGCGTCTCCACGCGTACGCAGATCGCGTCCCTCCAGCGCCGTCTCGGCATCACCACCGTGTACGTCACCCACGACCAGGTCGAGGCCATGACCATGGGCGACCGGGTGGCCGTGCTCAAGGACGGTCTGCTCCAGCAGGTCGACTCCCCGCGCAACATGTACGACCGCCCCGCGAACCTGTTCGTCGCCGGGTTCATCGGCTCGCCCGCGATGAACCTCGTCGAGGTCCCGATCACCGACGGCGGCGTGAAGTTCGGCAACAGCGTCGTCCCGGTCAACCGTGAGGCCCTCCAGGCCGCCACCGACAAGGGCGACCGCACGGTCACCGTCGGCGTCCGCCCCGAGCACTTCGACATCGTCGAGCAGAACGGCAGCGTCGCGAAGACCCTGTCGAAGGACAGCGCGGACGCCCCGGCCGGCCTCGCCGTCTCGGTGAACGTGGTCGAGGAGCTCGGCGCCGACGGTTACGTCTACGGCAGCGCCAAGGTGGGCGACGAACTCAAGGACCTGGTCGTCCGCGTCAGCGGCCGCGCCGTCCCGGACAAGGGCGCCACGCTGCACGTCGTGCCGCGTCCGGGCGAGCTGCACGTCTTCTCCACGTCGACGGGCGCGCGCCTCTCCGACTGAACCCGCTCCCTGGATCGGGTGAATTCGCCGACTTGGCAGGGAAAGGCCCCGCAGCCTGCTGCGGGGCCTTTCCCGTTGTCGACAAATACCCCAGCAGGCCGGACATTTCGACCCGTGTGCGTCAACCTCACGCCCGTAAAGCCAGGAAATTCCGTCACTCGAATCGGTGACTAAATGTCGCCAAAACATCACCCCGCGCTACCCTCACTCGCGTGAAGCACTCCACCACTAACCAACGGACCCGGCACGGCCGTGGCCCCGCCCGCCGGATCGGCCGCACCCTCGCCCTCGTTCTGCCTGTCGTCCTGGTGCTCTCCGGGACTCTCGCGGTCACCCGAGTCGACTGGTCGGGGAACTCCTCGAACTCGGTGCTCACCGCCTCCGAGGCCCTGTCGACGGGCGCCTCCACGCACGCCAGGTCCCGCGCCCCGCAGGACGTCCTGCGCGACCGGCTCCTGCTCGAACTGCAGGAGAAGGACCCGGGGGTCGCCCTCACCCACCTCCAGCAGGCGGTGAACGACCGCCCGTCGCTGGCCAAGCACTGCGTGTCCATCGCCCGCGCGCTCGGCCGCGCCGCGGTCCGGACGTACGGACCCGCCCGCGCCCAGTCGTACGCACGCCCCGTCTGCGACACCGCCTTCGCCTCGGGGGTCGCGGCCCAGTACAGCTGAGCCGACAGGCTCCGGGCCCCGCCGCGGCAGGCCCCCGGGGCCCGGAGCCTGCCCTTTCGGGGCGCCACGTACAGTTCGGGCATGACCGATCCGAACGCCGCCTCGCGCCCCGTTCAAGCCGTCGTCCTCGCGGGTGGCCAGGGTTCCCGGCTGCGCCCCTACACCGACGACCGGCCCAAGCCGATGGTCGAGATCCCCGGCACCGGGACTCCGATCATCGGCCATCAGCTGTCCTGGCTGGCCGAAGAGGGCGTGACCGACGTGGTCGTCAGCTGCGGCCATCTCGCCGAGGTCCTGCAGAAGTGGCTGGACTCGGCCGACCTGCCCGTCTCCGTCACGACCGTCGTCGAGACGGAGCCCCTCGGGCGCGGTGGCGGCCTCCGCCACGCGGCGGCGCACCTGCCGCACCCCGACCGCCCCTGGTACGCGACGAACGGCGACATCTGGACCCGCTTCTCGCTGCGCGACATGGCGGACTTCCACAGCGAGCGCGACGCGGTCGCGACCCTCGCGCTGGCCCGCCCGCGCATCCCGTGGGGCGCCGTCCAGACGGACGGCTTCGGGCACATCACCGACTTCATCGAGTCCCCGCCGACCACCTTCGAGGTCAACGCGGGCGTGTACGTCTTCTCCCCCGAGTTCACCGGGCTGCTCCCGGAGCGCGGCGACCACGAGCGCACCACGTTCCCCCGGCTGGCCCGGGAGAACCGGCTGGCCGGCTTCCCGATCCCGCAAGGCGCGTACTGGCGTGCCATCGACACGGCGAAGGACCTGACGGAGGCGGCCAAGGAGCTGGCGGCACTGAGCCGTTGAGCCGTCGGCCGGTCGTGAACGGCGACCCGTGAACCGGCCGGTCGGCCGTGAACAGTGGCCCGTGAACCGGGCGGCCGTGAGCGGTGGTCGTGAACAGCGGCCCGTGAACCGGCCGCCCTCGGCGACCGCTCGTGTACGGCCGCCTCAGGAACGGCCCCGGCGCGGCCCCGGCACTGTCGCGGCCACCGCGCCGCCCCGCCCACCCGGACACAAGAGGGGCCCGTACACCGGTGCGTGACACGCCTTCGGTGTACGGGCCCTTCCGTCTGCCCGGTGGGCTAGCCCAGCAGCCCGCCCACGAGTCCGGAGCCGCCGGACCCGCCCGAGCTGCCGCCGCCGCCCGAGGTGCCTCCCGAGCCGGATCCGCCCGAGCCACCGCCCGAGGCCGGTCCCGAACTGGTGCTCGGCGCCTGCGCCGGGGAGGACTGCCGGGGCGGTGCCTGGCCGCTGCCCGCCGTCTGGCTGGGCCGGCCGGTCGTGGCCGCCCCGCCGGTCTGCCGGGTCGCACCGGGCGTGGTGGCCGCCCCGGACGGGGACGAGGAGCTGCCCCGGGTGGGGGAACCGGACGAGGACGGGTCGGCGCTGTGGCGGCGCTTGCCGGGCTCGTCGGGGAGCGGGGAGCCGGGCAGTTCGTTGCGCGGGGCCTCACCGGGGCCGGGGACGACGACCCGGTCGGCGTCGCGGACGGCGCCGCCGAGGAGGGAGCCGACGAGCAGGGTGAGCCCGACGACGACCGTGGAGACCAGTGCACCGCGGCGCAGCACGCGCCGCCGCAGGTCCCAGATCGCGGCGCGCGGGCCGAGCGTCCGCCAGGCCTCGCCCGCGAGACGCCCGTCGACGGAGTAGACGGGGGCACCCGCGATGATCAGCGGGGACCAGGCGGCGAGGTAGATGATGTCCGGCGCGTCGTAGGCGGGCACCGTCTTCCAGCTGACCGTGACGATCAGCGCGGCCGACAGCGTCGCGCCGACGACGGCGGCGACCCGCTGCCACAGTCCGAGGACCGTGAGCACGCCGACGGCGACCTGGAAGAACGCGATGGCGAGCCCGGAGCCGACCGGGTGCTGCAGCCCGAACTCGCGCAGCGGCTCGGCGATCGCCCAAGGGTGCAGCGAGTTCAGCCACTTGACCATCGAGCCGCGCTCGCCGCCGTCGAAGAAGACGGGGTCGCAGAGCTTGCCCATGCCGGCGTAGATGGAGATGAAGCCGAGGAAGACGCGGAGCGGGAGGAGGACGACGCCGAGGTTCATCCGGCGGCCGGGGTAGTACGCGTGACGGACGGCGTCCGCGCCCTGCCGCCTGCCCCGCGTCCCGCTCCCGTCCTGCCCGTCGTCCTCGAACCCTTCGTCCTCGAACCCGTCGCCCTCGAATCCGTCGTCGTACGCGTCGTGGGCGCCCTCGTCGTAGCCGTCGCGCCCGTAGCCGTCGCGGCGGTAGCCGTCGTGCCCGTCGCGCCCGTAGGTGTCCTGGCCGCCGGTGAACCCGCCGCCTCCGTAGGCGGGTTCGTCGTAGGCGCTGCCCACCGTGCGCATCCGCGGCAGCAGCCGGGTGCCCGCGCCCTCGGGGAGGTGCGGGACGCCGACCGTGGGGGTCGGGACGGTCGCGCCCGCGTCGTCGTGGGAGTCGCCGTAGCCCGCGGCGTAACCGGCGCCGTGGTCACCGTCGTAGCGGTCGTGCCCGTCCGCGCCGACGCGCGGGATGACCTGGGTCGCGCCCGCGTCGGCGGCCGGGTCCTCGCCGTGCCGCACGCTCGTGTGCCGGACGGCCTGGAGCAGCCGCGAGGCGCCCGTGTCGTCGGGCGCGGACCTGCCGCTCCAGACGACGGGCGCGCGGCGGCGCGCTCCGGGGGCGGCGGCGGACGGGATGCGGGCGGCGTTCTGGGCGGCGCTCAAGTGCCCTGCGGCACGCGGGGACTTGGCCCGCGCGGAGGCGTTGAGCTGCACGCGGAAGCTCGCATGATTGACGATGACCTGCGCCGGATCGCTCGGCACCTTCACCATGCTCAGCGCGGGAACGTCGTCGAATCCAGACGAGCGGTCCCCCGTGGGTGTGCGGGGTGTTCTGGTGTCCACACTCATCTAACCGAGTGACAAGTCGTTAGGACACTGCTTTGACCGCGCCGATCTGTCCGGACCGCGTCAAGGTCGTCCGGGTGCCGTCCGGTTCGTCACGGTTGCCTCCCGGACGCGGCTTTCGCTCCTCCGGGGCACGCCCCACCCCGGTATCCACAGGGGTCCGCACCCGCCGCCGGGGCGGGTGCGGACGGCTCCCCGGACGCTCAGGCGCGGCGCCGGGACGCCTCGTACAGCACGACTCCGGCGGCGACACCGGCGTTCAGCGACTCGGCGCCGCCGGGCATCGGGATCCGGACCCGGTAGTCGCAGGTCTCGCCGACGAGCCGGGACAGGCCCTTGCCCTCGCTGCCGACGACGATGACGACCGGGCCGCCCAGCGCCTCCAGGTCACCGATCTCCCGCTCGCCGTCCGCGGCGAGTCCGACGACGGCGATCCCGGCCTTCTTGTACGCCTCCAGCGCGCGCGTCAGGTTGGTGGCGCGGGCGACGGGCGTACGGGCGGCGGTGCCGGCGGACGTCTTCCAGGCACCGGCGGTCATACCGGCGGCGCGCCGCTCGGGCACGACGACACCGTGCCCGCCGAAGGCGGAGACGGACCTGACCACGGCACCCAGGTTGCGCGGGTCGGTCACGCCGTCGAGGGCGACGATCAGCGGGTCCTTGCCCTCGTCGTACGCGGCGGCCACGAGGTCCTCGGGATGCGCGTACTCGTACGGCGGCACCTGGAGGACCAGGCCCTGGTGGTTGAGCCCGTTGGTCATCCGGTCGAGCTCGGGGCGGGGCGCCTCCATGAGGTGGATGCCGCCGCGCTCCCCGGCGAGCTGGAGCGCCTCGCGCACCCGCTCGTCGTTGTCGATGAACTGCTGCACGTACAGCGTCACGGCCGGGACGCCCTCGCGCAGCGCCTCGACGACGGGGTTGCGCCCGACGACCATCTCTGAGGTGCCCTTGCCGCCGCGGCCCCGGGGCACGGGGCGGCGCACGGCCTGCTTGGCCTTGGCGTTCGCGACGCGGTTCTTCTTGTGACCCTTGCGCATCTCGGCGGGCGGGGTGGGGCCCTTGCCCTCCAGGCCCCGGCGCCGCTGGCCGCCACTGCCGACCTGCGCGCCCTTCTTGCCGGACATGCGGCGGTTGTTAGCGGCCATGACCTACCTGTCTCTACGAAGCCGGGGCGGGGCGAGAACCCGCGCCCGCGGCGGAAGCATGAAAACGTATGTATGTGCAGTGTGCCGCCCGGAGACCCGGGCGGCACAATCGATCAAGGAACGTCAGCGCGGCCCGAGGGACCAGCGCGGCCCCTGCGGACCGTCCTCGATGACGAGCCCGGACTGGTTGAGCTGGTCGCGGATGGCGTCCGCGGTGGCCCAGTCCTTGCGCCCGCGCGCCGCCTCCCGCTGGTCCAGGACCATGCGGACGAGGGTGTCGACGACCCCGTGAAGGTCCTCGCCGCGGTCGCCCTCGCCGGCCCAGCGCGGGTCGAGCGGGTCGAGCCCGAGGACGCCGAGCATGGCACGGACCTCGGCGAACCGGGCCACGGCGGCTTCCTTGTCGTCGGCCGCGAGCGCGGAGTTCCCCTGGCGGACCGTCGTGTGCACGATGGCGAGCGCCTGGGGCACGCCCAGGTCGTCGTCCATCGCCTCGGCGAAGGCGGGCGGCACCCGGTCGGCGGGCTCGACGGCTCCCCCGGCCTTCTCGACGACGCGCTGGAGGAAGCCCTCGATCCGCGCGAACGCCGACTCGGCCTCGCGCAGGGCCTCCTCGCTGTACTCGATCATCGAACGGTAGTGCGGGGTGCCCAGGTAGTAGCGGAGCACGATCGGGCGCCAGTTCTTGACCATCTCGCTGACGAGAACCGAGTTGCCGAGCGACTTCGACATCTTCTCGCCGCTCATGGTGACCCAGGCGTTGTGCACCCAGTACCGGGCGAACTCGTCGCCGAAGGCCTTGGCCTGGGCGATCTCGTTCTCGTGGTGCGGGAAGATCAGGTCGAGGCCGCCGCCGTGGACGTCGAAGGCGGTGCCCAGGTACTTGTGGGCCATCGCGCTGCACTCGAGGTGCCAGCCCGGCCGGCCCCTCCCCCACGGCGTCTCCCACGTCGGCTCACCGGGCTTGGCGGCCTTCCACATGGCGAAGTCCCGCGGGTCCCGCTTGCCGGTCTCGCCCTCGCCGGACGGCTGCAGCAGATTGTCCAGCTCCTGGTTGGACAGCTGGAGGTAGCCCGGGAACGAGCGCACGTCGAAGTACACGTTGCCGTCGGCCTCGTAGGCGTGGCCGCGCTCGATGAGGCCGCGCATCATCTCGACCATCTCGGTGACATGGCCGGTGGCACGCGGCTCGTACGTGGGCGGCAGGCAGCCGAGCACGTCGTAACCGTCGTTGAAGGCACGCTCGTTGGCGTAACCGATGGCCCACCAGGGGCGGTCCTGCTCGGCCGACTTGGTGATGATCTTGTCGTCGATGTCCGTCACGTTCCGCACGAACGTGACGTCGTAGCCGCGGTACTCGAACCAGCGGCGCATGATGTCGAAGTTGAGGCCCGACCGGATGTGCCCGATGTGGGGTGCGGCCTGCACGGTGGCGCCACACAGGTAGATCGAGACACAACCCGGCACGAGCGGAGTGAAGTCACGGATCTGCCGGGCGCTGGTGTCGTACAGGCGAATGGTCACCCCACAAGGGTAGTGGGCGAGGGCGCGTGCGCGTGAATAGCCCGTCCGGTTCACGCCCGTCCGGTTCACCCCGTGTCACCCCACCCGCACCACCAGCGCCGTGGCCACCGCCATCAACCCCTCGCCGCGTCCCGGGAAGCCCAGCCCGTCCGTCGTCGCCCCGGACACGGACACCTCCGCCCCGGCCGCCTCGGACAGCACCTTCTGCGCCTCGTCCCGCCGCTTGCCGATCTTGGGGCGCGCGCCGACGACCTGCACGGCGACGTTCCCGATGTGGAACCCGGCCTCCCGCACGATGCGCGCCGCCTCGGTCAGCAGCGCGACGCCGGACGCGCCGGACCACTCGGGCCGCCCGGTGCCGAAGTGGGCACCGAGGTCGCCGAGTCCCGCCGCGGAGAAGAGCGCGTTGCAGGCGGCGTGCGCGACCACGTCGGCGTCGGAGTGGCCGGCCAGCCCGGGGCCCGCGCCCTCCCAGCGCAGCCCGGCGCACCACAGCTCGCGCCCCTCCTCGAAGGCGTGGATGTCGGTGCCGATACCGACCCGTGGCAGCGGCGGCATGCCCGGCGGGGGCGGGGGCGTGTCGGACTCCGGGGTGGCCTTGGGTGGCGGGGCCGCGTGCTCCGGGGTGGCGCGGGGCTGCGGGGTGCCGGGGGTCTCAGAAGCCATCGTTCGCCCTCCTGCGTGCGAGGACCGCCTCGGCGAGGACGAGGTCCAGCGGCCGGGTCACCTTGAACGCCTCCTCGTGCCCGGGGACCACCACCACCGGGACGCCGAGCCGCTCGACCATGCCGGCGTCGTCGGTCACGTCGTCGGTCACGGTCTCGTGGGCCCGTACGAGGGTGGCGCGGTCGAAGCCCTGCGGCGTCTGCACGGCGCGCAGGAGGGCCCGCTCGGGAGTGGCGACGACCGGCTCGGGCGCGCCGGGCTCCCCGGCGGGACCGACCTGCTTGACGGTGTCCGCGAGGGGCATCGCCGGTACGACGGCGGGGGCGCCGGCGCGGACGGCCCCGATGACGGCGTCGACGGTGTCGACGGGGACGAGCGGGCGGGCCGCATCGTGCACGAGGACGAGGTCGATGCCGGGCGGCAGGGCGTCGAGGCCGAGCCGGACGGACTCCTGGCGGGTGTCACCGCCGGGGACGACGAGGAAGTCCGTGCCGCCCGCGGGGGATCCGCCGGGCAGCGCGTGCGCGTCGAGCAGCGTCTTGACCTCGGCGGCGCCGTCCGGCGGGGCCACGACGACGACCAGGGAGACGGCGCGGGACGCGGCCATCGCACGCACCGCGTGGATGAGCATGGGCGTGCCGTTCAGCGTGCGAAGCGCTTTGGGGGCGCCCGGACCGAGGCGTACACCCCGTCCGGCGGCCGGAATCACGACCGCGATGGTGGCTCCCGCCTGCGGGGGGCGCGAATCGTCAGACATCGGTTCCTGTCAGGTTTGTTGGCTCGGCCGACGTGGGTAGGCCACGGGGAGTGCCGGGCGCGACGACTTGACCGGACCCTTCCGTGACATCTGGTCGAGTCGGCTGCCCGGGCCCGGCACACCTAGTATCGGGGCCCGCTGTGACCGGAGCGGGACGCGAGGGCGCCACGACCGCCGACTTGTCGGCTTACGGGCGTCGGACACACCGCCTCATGGGCGCCTCATGGGCGTCGAACACACCGCACCCCGTGCGGCGACCGCTCGCGGATCCACCGCCTCACCTACGGCACCGCTCATGGGTGCCATGGGCAGATCCGCGGGCACGTCCGAGGGGAAACGGACATGCCGCAGCGCCCGGCGACAGCACTTCCGTGCGTCATCGGGCACCGCGGCATTTCAATGCGCTGAGCAGCGGGCGGGTTCCTGCTCAGCGAGCTGAGCGGGCGGCGCCTGCGTCAGGACGCGAGGACCTCGTCGAGCAGGGCCTCGGCCTTGTCCTCGTTGGTGTTCTCCGCCAGGGCGAGCTCGCTCACCAGGATCTGCCGGGCCTTGGCGAGCATGCGCTTCTCACCTGCGGAGAGGCCACGCTCACGCTCGCGACGCCACAGGTCACGCACGACTTCCGCGACCTTGATGACATCGCCGGAGGCGAGCTTCTCCAGATTTGCCTTGTAACGACGCGACCAGTTCGTGGGCTCCTCGGCATACGGCGCGCGCAGCACCTCGAAGACCCGGTCCAGCCCGTCCTGACCGACCACATCACGCACGCCGACGAACTCCGCATTGTCCGCTGGCACACGCACTGTCAGGTCACCCTGGGCGACCTTCAGCACCAAGTAGGTCTTGTCCACGCCTTTGATCTGACGAGTTTCGATAGCCTCGATCAGCGCGGCCCCGTGATGGGGATAGACCACGGTGTCGCCAACCTTGAACGTCATGTGACAGGTACCCCTTCCGTGGCTATCCAGGGTAACACGGAAACGGCGTCTTCTGAATGGCGTTTTCGCAGGTCAGGGCATATCTCGGGGCTTGACAACAGCAACAGGGACGTGCTGCGCACGGCGAGCGGAAGGGGGTATTCGCAGGTCGGAGCGGCTGTCCGGGCGACGAGAAACGCGTACGTTACACACATCCCAGCCCGCTTGCCAACGGCGAAACGTCCCCTTTTGTCCGCACCCAGGTGATCGACTTACGCTACTCCGTTCGGTGACGGGAGCCGGGTACGGGGCGAATCCGGAATTGATCAACGCGCCCGGTGATCAATTTCCCGTACGGCTCCCCGCGGTGCCCCGCATTCCTTACGTGAAAATCGTGAGCGAAGACCGTGTGCCCCGACGCGCATAGCCCCGCATGCCCTCACGCGCATAGTCCGCGCGAGCCCCTCTTACGCAAGCCCCTCATATGTGAATGGCGGACGCGGCGCGGCCAAAGTAGCCGAGACGTCCGGCCGCGGCCAGGCGGCGGGCGGGGCGCACAGGAGGCGTGGACGGAGCCCGCCGGGGGCGTGGACGGGGCGGTCCGGCGCCAGGGCCGCCCGGCGCAGTCGGGGGAAGTCCGCCCGGAGGGGAGGGTCGGGTGCGGCGGCGGGGGAACGGCTCGGTAACCTAGGCCCGCTGACTGATCCTTAGGGCGGTTCCGCGCCGCCCGCCTCGTCAAGGGGGCCGACACCCCATCCGTGGGGCCGACACCCCGTACCGCCCACGTTCAAGGAGTTGCCGCCGCCGTGAGCAGCAGCCTTCGACGCGGCGCTCTCGCCGCCGCCGCCATCGCGTTCTCGATCGCCTCGCTCGCCGCGTGCGGCGCCGGCAGCAACGCCCAGACACTCCAGATCAAGCCGGACAACGCGGCGACCTCCGTCGGGGACGTCAAGGTGCAGAACGCCCTGGTCATCACCGAGCCCGACGGCACCGCCGAGGGCCCGGCCGTGGTCTCCGCGACCATCTACAACAACGGCGACACCGCGCAGACGCTGGACTCGGTCACCGTCGACGGCGCCGGCGGTCCCGCCGAGCTCAAGCCCGCCAAGGGCTCGGGCAAGGTGACCGTCCCGGCCCACGGCTACATCGTCCTGGGCGGCAAGGACAACGCCGCCGCCTCCCTGGCGAGCGCGGGCCAGAACGTGAAGGCCGGCAACGTCCAGAAGGTCACGTTCAGCCTGAGCAAGACCGGTGACGTCTCCCTGAAGGCGCTCGTCGTCCCGGCCGAGAGCTACTTCACCAAGTGGGGCCCGAGCGAGGTCCCCACCGCTCCGGGTGCGAGCGCGAGCGCGTCCGCCAAGCCGTCGTCGTCGGCGTCCGGGTCCCCCGCGGGCACGGCGTCGGAGTCGGCCTCCGGCGCGGCGGCCGACTCGTCGGGCACGCCCACGGACGCCGCCTCGGCCAGCGCGTCGGGCGCTGCCGCCGGCAACTGACCTCCGGCGCACGGCGGGCCGCGCGAGGCCCGCGGCGCCGGGCAGCACACACGGAAAGGGCGGGACCCCTCGGCAGAGGAGTCCCGCCCTTTCCGTACGTCCACGTCCCCGCGGACGGGGCCGGGCCGGGCCGGTCTACGGCTCGAACTTGTACCCGAGACCGCGCACCGTCACCAGATAGCGCGGCGCCCCCGGGTCCGGCTCGATCTTGGCGCGCAGCCGCTTCACGTGGACGTCGAGGGTCTTGGTGTCGCCCACGTAGTCGGCGCCCCACACCCGGTCGATGAGCTGCATCCGGGTGAGGACACGCCCGGCGTTGCGCAGGAGCATCTCCAGGAGGTCGAACTCCTTGAGCGGGAGGTCGACCTTGGAACCGGCGACGGTGACCACGTGACGGTCGACGTCCATCCGCACCGGGCCCGCCTCCAGAGCGGCCGGAGCGACCTCCTCCGGCTCCCCCCGGCGCCGCAGCACGGCACGGATCCGCGCGACCAGCTCGCGCGAGGAGAACGGCTTGGTGACGTAGTCGTCGGCGCCTATCTCCAGGCCGACGACCTTGTCGATCTCGCTGTCCTTGGCGGTCACCATGATCACCGGGACGTTGGAGCGGCCGCGCAGCTGGCGGCAGACCTCCGTACCGGGCAGGCCCGGCAGCATCAGGTCGAGGAGGACGAGGTCGGCGCCGTTGCGCTCGAACTCGTCGAGTCCGTCGGGCCCGGTCGCCGCGATGGCGACTTCGAAACCCTCCTTGCGGAGCATGTACGACAGGGCGTCGGAGAAGGACTCCTCGTCCTCGACGACGAGCACACGGGTCACGGAAGGACCTCCGGGGCAGGAAGCGGTTCGTACGGGGAAGAGACGGTGGCCGTCCCGTCAAGCTGCTCGTCCTCGTCGTCTTCGTCGAGTCCGTGCATGTGGCCGGTCACACGGTCGCGGGCCGCGCCCGCCTCCGGCAGCCGCAGGGTGAACGTGGAGCCCTGACCCTCGGAGCTCCACACCGTGACCTCCCCGCCGTGCGAGGCGGCCACGTGTTTGACGATCGCGAGACCCAGGCCGGTACCGCCGGTGGCACGGGAGCGGGCCGGGTCGACGCGGTAGAAGCGCTCGAAGACGCGCTCCTTGTCCTTGTCGGAGATGCCGATGCCCTGGTCGGTCACGGCGATCTCGATGAGGTCTCCGCCGGGCGCGGTCACACGCCGCGCGGCGATCCCGACCCGGGTACGGGCCGGACTGTAGTTGACGGCGTTCTCGACGAGGTTGCCGAGGGCCGCGGCGAGCTGGCCCCGGCTGCCCCAGATGCTCAGGTCGGCGGTGCCCCCGGAGGCCATGGTGATCTGCTTCGCGCCGGCCTGGTGGCGGCAGCGGTCGATCGCCTCGGCGACGAGTTCGTCGACACGTACGGGCTCGGAGTCCTCCAGCGGGTCGTCGTTCTGCACCCGGGAGAGGTCGATGAGTTCCTGGACGAGGTTGGTGAGGCGGGTCGCCTCGATCTGCATGCGTCCGGCGAAGCGGGTGACGGCCTCGGGGTCGTCGGAGGCGTCCATGACGGCCTCGGAGAGCAGGGAGAGCGCGCCGACGGGGGTCTTGAGCTCGTGGCTGACGTTGGCGACGAAGTCGCGTCGTACGGCCTCGATCCTGCGGGCCTCGGTGAGGTCCTCGACGAGGAGGAGGACGAGGCGGGAGCCGAGCGGGGCCACGCGTGCGGAGACGGCGAGGGCGTCGCCCCGGCCGGTCCCCCTGCGCGGGAGGTCCAGCTCGACCTGGCGTATCTCCCCGTCGCGGCGGGTGTCGCGGGCCATCTGGAGCATCGGTTCCACGGCCAGCTTGCCGCCCCGGACCAGGCCGAGCGCGTACGCGGCCGAGCTGGCCTTGACGACGGCGTCGGCCTCGTCGAGCACGACGGCGGACGACCGCAGGACCGACAGCACCGTGTCGACGCCCGGCGGCAGTACGGGGTCGGTGTGCAGGGAGGTCCTGGTGGGGCGCTTCTGCTCGCGCTCGCTCCAGCGGAACGCGAGCATCGCGATCACACCGGTGAGCACTCCGGCGATCGCTGCCGCTGCGGCGACCGCCGCGTTCACGTCCATGTGTCCAGGTTAGGCACGTCATCGGGCCAGGCCACAGCCATCCGTGTGCGACCTCGAACACTCGTCGCCCAGAGTTCACCTTGGGGCCAGGGGCGGTTCATTCGGGGTGACGGAAACGGACGCGTACGGGCCGGAACGTGGGAGCGTGGGGTTCACGAGCCCCTCGGAACCCCCGAAGCCCGACGTAAGAGAGGGACACCCAGATGCGGGACGCGTACCACGAGGAACTGGACTCGATCGGCGACGGCCTGGTCGAGATGGCCCGGCTGGTCGGGTCGGCGATCGGACGCGCCACGACGGCCATCCTCGACTCCGACCTGAAGCTCGCCGAGAGCGTGATCGCCGCCGACGAGAAGGTCGACGACCTGCAGCACCAGCTGGAGGCCCGGGCGATAGCCCTGCTGGCCCGGCAGCAGCCCGTCGCCACGGACCTGCGGATCGTCGTCACGTCCCTGCGGATGTCCGCCGACCTGGAGCGCTCGGGCGACCTGGCGCAGCACGTCGCCAAGCTGGCCCGGCTGCGCTTCCCCGAGCGGGCCATCCCCCACGACCTGCACGCCACCATCCTGGAGATGGGCCAGCTCGCCCAGCGTCTGATGGCCAAGGCGGCGGAGGTCATCATCACCAAGGACGTCGACCTCGCGCTCCAGCTGGAGCAGGACGACGACGAGATGGACCTGCTGCACCGGACCCTCTTCCAGCACCTGCTGGACGACAAGTGGAAGCACGGCATCGAGACCGCCGTCGACGTGACCCTGCTCGGCCGCTACTACGAACGCTTCGCCGACCACGCCGTCTCGGTCGCCAAGCGCGTCGTCTACCTGGTCACGGGCGAACACGCCGACGAACTCCAGACGGACGTCCAGCCGGCGACGGGCCCTGAATCCACCTGAGGCACGGCCCGCCCAGGGGGCGGCGGGCCCCCGGACCCTCCGGCCCGGACGCCGCTGCGACACCTCCGGCCACGCTGCGGGACCGTTCGGGGCCGGGCTCCGGGCCGCGGGGGCCGCTCTGGGCGGGGCTCCAGGCCGCTGGTGGGCGTTCCGGGCCGATCCAGGCCGGGCTCCGGGGCCCTTGGGGGTTCTCCGGTGCCCTCCGGGGCGTGCGAAAAGCCCCAGTGCGCCGTTGATGCGCCCAGGGAGCCGGGCGTCCAATGGACGCAGGCACGCAGGCAGGCCGTGCCCGCAGGCCTCTTCGGGCCCGCGGCATGGCCTCGACGAGGAGGACCCATGGCCGAATCCCCCCGCACGCCCGACCCGACCCAGGACCGCGACACCGAGCAGCCCGCCGAGATCACGTCCCTCCCCCTGCTCGGCGCCTGCGGCTGCGGCTCCGGCTGCACCTGCGGCTGCCAGTCCGGCAACCCGTGCCAGTGCGGCTGACACCACCACCGGACACACCGAAGGGGCCCCGCATCCACGACGGGGCCCTTTCCAGGGAGTCACGCGGAGTCGTCGTCAGTCAGAGATCTCCGACCACACGGTCGCCTGCGCCATGACGCCCGTGTTGAAGTTGTTGCTCGTCGAGGTGACGGTCAGCACTGCGATGCGCCCGCCGTGAGTCCTGACGCAGACGATCGTGCCTTTCTTGACCTCCATCCTCGAGACGGACTGGGTGGAGATCAGGTCCGAGCACTCCTGCCTCGTCGGCACGTCCCGCCCAGCCCATTCCGCCACACCGTCCGTCACATCGACCCGAAAGCCACGTGAGCACGCCGCTTGCCGGCAGGGAGCCGGCCACATGCTGGTCGTTGCGGCAGCGTCGCAACGGACTGGCCTTCACCCTGAGCGCGCCGGGACGTCGACACGAAACGGCCAGGGCTGTTCAGCGCCTGACGGGTCAAAACAGGCCAAGGGGCAGCAACAAGCCCCCTGCTCACGGGAAAACCGCAGGCAGGGGGCTTGTTCGCGGGCGCCTACTTCTTCTTGCCCTGATTCTTCACCGCTTCGATCGCGGCCGCCGCCGCGTCCGGGTCGAGGTAGGTGCCGCCCGGGTTGAGGGGCTTGAAGGCGGCGTCGAGTTCGTAGGAGAGGGGGATGCCGGTGGGGATGTTGAGGCCGGCGATCTCGGCGTCGGAGATGCCGTCGAGGTGCTTCACCAGGGCGCGGAGGCTGTTGCCGTGGGCCGCGACCAGGACCGTACGGCCGGTGAGCAGGTCGGGGACGATGCCGTCGAACCAGTACGGGAGCATGCGGACGACGACGTCCTTCAGGCACTCCGTCTGCGGGCGCAGCTCCGGCGGGAGCGTGGCGTAGCGGGCGTCGGAGAACTGGGAGTACTCGGCGTCGCGGTCCAGCGGCGGCGGAGGCGTGTCGTACGAGCGGCGCCAGAGCATGAACTGCTCCTCGCCGAACTCGGCCAGGGTCTGCGCCTTGTCCTTGCCCTGGAGGGCGCCGTAGTGCCGCTCGTTCAGCCGCCAGCTGCGGTGGACGGGGATCCAGTGACGGTCCGCGGCCTCGAGGGCGAGCTGCGCGGTGCGGATCGCGCGCTTCTGGAGGGACGTGTGGACCACATCGGGCAGCAGGCCGGCGTCCTTGAGCAGCTCACCGCCGCGGACTGCCTCCTTCTCGCCCTTCTCGTTGAGGTTGACGTCCACCCAGCCGGTGAACAGGTTCTTCGCGTTCCATTCGCTCTCGCCGTGGCGGAGGAGGATCAGCTTGTACGGTGCGTCGGCCATGCCTCCGAGCGTAGACGAACGGGTCGCCCCCTCGCGCAACTGCCCGGGAGCCGGACAGTTGACGGCATCTGTTAATCGAGTGGCTCATCGGAGCCCCTGCACCGTAACTTCTGCGTAAGTCGTGCTGGCCGTATGAGCCGCTTACGTACGGGGGATTCCGATGTCACTCGCCACCATGAGGCGTGCCACCCGAGAGACCGTCTCGGGGCTGCCCCGCGCCTTCTGGTGGCTGTGGACCAGCACGCTGATCAACCGGCTGGGCGCGTTCGTCGCCACGTTCATGGCCCTCTATCTGACGATCGAGCGCGGCTACTCCGCCTCGTACGCCGGTCTCGTCGCCTCGCTGCACGGCCTCGGCGGCGTCGTCTCCTCGCTCGGCGCCGGTGTGATGACCGACCGGCTCGGGCGGCGGCCCACGCTGCTCGTCGCCCAGGTCGCGACCGCGCTCTCCGTCGCCCTGCTCGGTTTCATGAGCGACCCCGTCGCCATCGCCGCCGTGGCCTTCCTCGTCGGCATGGCCTCCAACGCCTCCCGGCCCGCCGTCCAGGCGATGATGGCCGACATCGTCCGGCCCGAGGACCGCGTCCGCGCCTTCTCCCTCAACTACTGGGCCATCAACCTCGGTTTCGCGGTCTCCTCCGTCGCCGCCGGTTTCATCGCCGGGTTCAGCTACCTCGCCGGATTCCTGATCGAGGCCGGGATGACCCTGGTCTGCGCCGTCGTCGTCTTCGCGAAGCTGCCCGAGTCCCGGCCGGTGCGTACGGAGAAGGAGAGCCGGGCCGAGGCCGAGGTGAGCCTGAGGACCGTGCTGCGCGACGGCCGGTACATGAGCGTGGTCGGCCTGTCGTTCCTGATCGCCGTCGTCTTCCAGCAGGGGTCCGTGGGTCTGCCCGTCGCGATGGGTACCGCGGGGTTCACCCCGGCCGACTACGGCATGGCGATCGCCGTCAACGGCTTCCTGATCGTCGTCCTGCAGATCCCGGTCACCCGCTTCATCCAGCACCGGGACCCGCGCCGGCTGCTGGTGCTCTCGGCGCTCCTCGCCGGGTTCGGCTTCGGGCTCACCGCGTTCGCCGGTTCGGTCGGCGTCTTCGCCCTGACGGTGTGCGTCTGGACGCTGGCCGAGATCGTCAACGCGCCCACGCAGACCGGGCTCGTCGTGCAGCTCTCCCCGACGCACGGCCGAGGCCGCTACCAGGGCATGTACACCCTCTCCTGGTCACTCGCCGCGCTCGTCGCCCCGCTGATGTCCGGCGCCGTGATCGACCGCTTCGGCGCCGAGTGGCTGTGGGGCATGTGCGCGGCCGTGGGCACGGTGGCGGCCCTGGGGTACGGGGCGCTGATACGCCGGGTCCCGGCCCACGACACCGCACCGGTCCACGACGCGGCGTCGGCGGGCGACGGCGTCCCCGCGCAGCGTGCCGGGGCGGCGCCCGAGGGGGCGGTCTAGGGCCTGTCGGCGAATCCCCGCGGCGTCGCCTCGTCCGGCACGCGCGCGTGCCGGACGTCAAGGCCGGCCGCGCGGGCTCATCGGCCCCGCGGGCTCAAGGGTGCATCCGCGCGCCCTTGAGCACCTTGTCCACCGCGTTGCGCGGGCCGTACACCGCGAGACCGACCAGGTCCAGGTCCGCGGTCGGCACGGCTCGTACGGCCGCCCGGTTGTCACGGTCGTTGCCGGTGGAGAACAGGTCGGAGGTGAACACGGCACGGGGCAGGGAGCGGGACAGCGCCCGGGGTGTGGGCGGCCGTCAAGGTCTCCTTCGTTCCCTCGAAGACCAGGACGGGCTGGCGGAACATCGGCAGGTAGGCGGTGCCGTCGGCGTCCTCGTACGGCTCGCCGACCACCTCCGGGACCGACGGTCCGAGGCCGCTGACGAGGAACGCGGTCACGTTGAGCCGCTGCCAGGTCTCCAGGTCGTCGCGGAGCAGGACGGCGATCTTGGTGTCGAAGCGGACGGGCGCGAAGTCGTCCCCGGCGGCCGGGGCGCTCGTGGTGTTCGGGGCGCTATGGGCGTTCGGGGCGCTACGGGTGTTCGGGGCGCTGCCCGCGGTCGTGTCGTTCTCGGTGGTCGTGTCGTTCTCGGTGGTCTCGTCGTTCTCGCTGTTCATGCAGTGAGACTGCCGATCGGCGTACGGGACCGTCTTGTACGTTGTTTGCATGGTGGCCCGGCGCGAGATCTCCGCGTGGCGCCCGCGAGTCCCGGGTGTCGTGGAGGTCTTCCACGCGCACTACACCGGGTACGCGTACCCGATGCACGTGCACGACGCGTGGACCCTGCTGATCGTCGACGACGGCGCCGTGCGCTACGACCTCGACCGGCACGAACACGGCACCCCGCTCGACACGGTCACGCTGCTGCCGCCCCACGTCCCGCACAACGGCGCCCCGGCGACGGAGGACGGCTTCCGCAAGCGCGTCCTGTATCTCGACGTCAGCCGCCTCGACGAGTCCCTGATCGGACCGGCGGTGGACAGCCCCGACCTGGCCGATCCCGTGCTGCGGCACCGGGTCGGGCAGCTGCACGCCGCTCTCGCGCACCCCGGCGACGAGCTGGAGGCGGAGAGCAGGCTGACGCTGATCGGCGAGCGGCTGCGCGGCCACCTGCGGCCCAGGCTCGCGGCCACCACCGCCGCCGCCCCCGGCCGGACGGGCACGACGGGCGCGGTACGGCCCGACCGCACCCTCGCCCGCCGGATGCGCGAACTCCTCGACGAACGGATCGTGGAGGGCGTCGCCCTGGACGAAGCCGCGCGGCTCGTGCACGCGCACCCCGCCCATCTCGTACGGGCGTTCGGCGCGGCCTTCGGGATCGCGCCGCACCAGTACTTGATGTCGCGCCGGGTCGACCGGGCGCGCCGGCTGCTTCTGGAGGGCGGGAGGCCCGGGGAGGTGGCCGCCGTGACCGGGTTCTACGACCAGTCGCACCTGACGCGGCACTTCAAGCGGCTGGTAGGGGTGCCTCCCGGGCGCTACGCGGCGGGAGCGGGAGCTGCCGGTGCCGGACGCGGCGCGGGAGCCGACGCCGGAAGGCGTGCGGAAGCCGGCGCGGGAAGGCGTGCGGAAGCCGGTGCCGGACGCGGCGCCTCCGCCGTGCGCTGATCCGCCCGCCGTACGGTCAGCCCGCCGCGGGGGGCCGGGTCAGGTGGGCGAAGGCGTCCAGGTTGCGGGTGGACTCGCCCCGGGACACGCGCCAGGCGTACTCCTTGCGGATCGCGGAGGCGAAGCCGAGTTCGAGGAGGGTGTTGAACGCGCCGTCGGCGGCCTCCAGGACGGACCCGAGGATGCGGTCGATCTCGTCCGGGGTGATGGCACTCAGCGGCAGCTTGCCCACCAGGTACACGTCTCCGAGGGGGTCGACCGCGTAACTCACGCCGTACAGCTTGAGGTTGCGCTCCAGCAGCCAGCGGTGCACGTCCGCGTGGTTCTCGTCGGGGTGGCGGATCACGAACGCGTTCAGCGACAGGGAGTGCTTGCCGACGATCAGCGAGACCGTCGTCGCGAGTTTGCGCGTGCCCGGGAGCTTCAGCACGTACGAGCCCGCCTGCGGACTCTCCCACTCCAGCTCGGCCTCGGTGAGGACCTGCTCGATGATCGACGCTGCGTCAGCCATGGGGCGAGCGTACGTCAGCGCCCGCGCGAAGCGGCCGCGGGCTCGCCCCCAGGCGGGCGCGCGCCGGGGACGCCGGGGGCAGCCGTGGCGGGCGGGCGCGTGGGCGTCGGGCCGGCCATGGCGGACGGGCATGAAGGCCGGCGGCGGCGTCGGGCCGGGCACGGCGGCCGGCCGAGTGGCGCGGCGCCGGTTCAGCCGTGGTGGGCGCGGAGCCGACGCCGGTGTTCCTGCACCGCCGCCGAGTACACGTCCGCCGTGGCCGAGGCCGCCGTGGCCCAGCCGAAGGACTGGGCGTGCCGTGCGGCCGCCGCGCCCATCCGGCCGGTGAGCTCCGGTGCGTCGGCGAACGCGCGCAGCACGCGCGCGTAGGCGGCGGGTTCGTGGCCCCGGACCAGGAATCCGGTCTCCTCGTCGCGTACGGCGACGGGGAGACCGCCGACCGACGCCGCGAGGACCGGCGTACCGGCAGCCTGCGCCTCTATGGCGACCAGCCCGAAGGACTCGCTGTAGGAGGGCATGACCAGCACCGACGCGGCCCGGAACCAGTCCGCGAGCTGGTCCTGGCCGACGGGCGGCCTGAACCGTACGACGTCGGCGATACCGAGCCGCGCGGCGAGCTTCTGCAGTCCTTCGGGCTTGGCCAGACCGCTGCCGCTGGGGCCGCCCACCACGGGGACGACGATGTTGCGGCGCAGTCCGGGACACTCGTCGAGCAGGACGGCGACCGCGCGGAGCAGTACGTCGGGGGCCTTGAGGGGCTGTATGCGGCCCGCGAAGAGGGGGATGAACGCGTCCTGCGGGAGACCGAGGCGCGCGCGGGCGGCGGCGCGGCCGTCGGCCGGGCGGAAGCGTTCGAGGTTCACGCCCGGGTGGACGACGGCGACCTTGTGCCGGGCCGCCTCGTAGTGGCGTACGAGTTCGTCGGCCTCTTCGTCGGTGTTGGCGATCAGGCGGTCGGCGGCCCGCACGATCTGCGTCTCCCCGATGACGCGGGCGGCGGGCTCGGGGGTGTCGCCTTCGGCCAGGGCGGCGTTCTTGACCTTGGCCATGGTGTGCATGGCGTGCACGAGGGGGGCGCCCCAGCGTTCGGCGGCGAGCCAGCCGACGTGGCCGGAGAGCCAGTAGTGCGAGTGCACGAGGTCGTAGTAGCCGGGCCGGTGGCCGGCCCAGGCCTGCATCACGCCGTGCGTGAAGGCGCACAGTTGCGCCGGCAGCTCCTCCTTGGCGAGTCCTTCGTAGGGTCCGGCGTCGACGTGGCGGACGAGGACACCGGGGGCGAGTTCGACGGCGGGCTCCAGCGCCGCCGTCGTCGCGCGAGTGAAGATCTCGACCTCGATGTTGATCGCCGCGAGGCGCTGCGCCAGCTCCACGATGTACACGTTCATGCCGCCGGCGTCGCCTGTGCCCGGCTGGTGCAGCGGTGAGGTGTGGACGGAGAGCATGGCGACCCGCCGTGGTCTGCGGTGGGGCAGCCGGAGCCGCGAGGCCGCCGCCGGGGAGCGACGCCCGAGCCTGCTGACGTACTGGCTCACCTGGCGTTCCTCCTCCTTGCTGCGGGGCAGGGCGTTGGCGCGTTCGCGTGGTCGTGCCGCTCTGGCATGGCGTCGGGGGGTGCGCACGTCTCCGCGCGTCACCGCGCACACGGACCCTCCGAACAGGGGGAACGCCGAAGCGGCCTGCTCCATTTCCTGATTCTTCCTCTTTGCCGAATCATTGCCCGAGATCGCTCAACCGTTCGAGTGACGTGTGCGTGCGGTCCGCGGTCCGGCGCCGGCCCGGCCCCGGTCCGGGTGACGGAGTTGTCCACAGGGACCGGGTCGCCCACAGGCCCGTGCCCGCACGGTCGCGCCGCGCCTACTCTCGTACGCATGACCACCCGTGCCGCGCCCCTCCCCCACTCTCGGCTTCGCTCGAGCGGGGGCACCCCCATCGTGGGATCGGTGACGCGCGGGACGACCAATCCGAACCGGCTGCGCCGCATGGACCGCTGGATCGCGGCCGTGCACGGCGCCGAGCTGCGCAGGTCGCCCGACCCGGTGGCGGTCGACCTCGGGTACGGCGCCGCACCCTGGACCGCGGTGGAGCTGCTGCTGCGGCTGCGCGCCGCCGCACCCCGCACCCGCGTGGTGGGCGTCGAGATCGAACCGGCGCGCGTCGCGGCGGCGCGGCCCTACGAGCGGGAGGGTCTCGTCTTCCGGCACGGCGGCTTCGAGGTCCCGGTGCCGGGCCGGCCGACCCTGATCAGGGCGGCGAACGTCCTGCGGCAGTACGACGAGGAGCAGGTCGCCGCGGTCTGGGAGCGGCTGTGCGCACGCCTCGCGCCGGCCGGCCCGCACAGCGGGGGCGGACTGCTGGTGGAGGGGACCTGCGACGAGATAGGCCGCCGGCACGTCTGGGTCGCCCTCGGACCCGAGGGGCCCCGGACGGTCACCTTCGCGACCCGGCTGGGGTCGCTCGGCCGGCCCTCGGACCTCGCCGAGCGGCTGCCGAAGGCGCTCATCCACCGCAATGTGCCGGGCGAGCCGGTGCACGCGTTCCTGCGCGACTTCGACCGCGCCTGGGCGGCCGCCGCCCCGTACGCCTCGTACGGCGCCCGGCAGCGCTGGATACGTGCGGTCCGCGACCTGGGATCCGACTGGCCGCTCACGGACGGGGTGTCGCGTCGGCGGCAGGGTGAAGTGACCGTGAGCTGGGAGGCGTTGGCGCCACGCCGGTGACGCGCGGCGGCGCGCCCGCTCCGCTCGCCCGCACCGCCATGGCGCGAGGCGCACCGCCATGAGGCGAGGTGCAGCGCCGCAATGCGCAGCACACCGCCATGACGCGAGGCGCACCGCCGGTCACGGTCGGGAACGATCCCGATGAGTCGTTCGTCACACGCTCGGGAGATCGAATGCCGCGGCCGGGGCGGGAAGGGAGTTCTCGCCCGCCTCTGTCGCATCGCGCAGCGGCATGGCACGATCCCCCAGGTGTCCTTATGTTACTGACGGTTAATCAGCTGTGAGGGGCGGGGAATGGCGACGGGCAAGCGGAGCCTGACCATGGCGGCGGTGGCCCTGGTCTGCGCGGTGACCGTACTGGGCGCGCCCTGCACGGCGTACGCGAACCCGGCCGAGCCGACACCCGGGCCGACCCCCTCCGCGTCGGCGCCTCCTTCCTCCGCGGTGACGGACGCCACCGACCCGGAGCTGGAGAAGGTCCGCGAGAAGCTGGACAAGCTCTACCACGACGCGGCGGTCGCCACGGAGGCGTACAACGCGGCCGAGGAGAAGACCGAGAAGCAGTCCACGGAGGTCGTGGAGCTGGCCCGGGACATCGTCAAGGGACGGGCCAGGCTGGAGAAGCTGCGGGACCGGGCGGGCGCCGCGGCCCGCGCGCAGTACCGCGGCGGCGGCCTGCCGCCCGAGGCGCGGCTGTGGCTGAGCGACGACCCGCAGGAGTACCTCGACGGCGCGAGCCGGGTCCGCCAGGGCCAGCACGCGACGAAGGGCCTGCTCGGGGAAATGGCCCGCACCCAGGACGACTTGGAGCAGTACGCGCGGGACGCCGCGGATCAGTGGAAGAAGCTGAAGGCCAACCGCAAGGCCAAGGCCGAGGCCAAGAAGAAGATCAAGAAGAAGATCGCCTCCGCCGAGGAGCTGGAGTCCCGGCTCGAGAAGGAGGAGAAGAAGCGGCTGGCGAAGCTGGAGCAGCAGGCCGCCTTCAGGGCCCAGGCCGCCTGGCTCAGCTCCGGCATACTCGACGAGATCGACAGCAAGGCCTCCGCACAGGGCAAGGAGGCCGTGAAGTACGCGACGCACCAGATTGGCAAGCCCTACGAATGGGGCGCCGAGGGTCCGACGACCTACGACTGCTCGGGCCTGACCTCGCAGGCCTGGGCGGCCGCCGGCCGGGGCATTCCGCGCACCTCACAGGAGCAGTGGAGACAGCTCGCCCACATCGACGTGAGGGACATGCGCCCCGGCGACCTGATCATCTACAACTCCGACGCCAGCCACGTCGGGATGTACATAGGCGACGGTTCCATCGTGCACGCGCCGCGGCCCGGCCGGACGGTGACGATCGCGGGAGCCGGTTCGATGCCGATCCTCGGGGTCGTTCGTCCCGACAAGTGAGGTATGCCGTCCGGGGTGTGCCTCCGGCGTGGCCAGGACGCGTGACGGGGCGCACGTGACGCTCGGCACGTCGGCGGTGCCGGGCAACCCGCCGGGCGTGACGTTCGTCATCCAGAGGTGAGACCGGCCGTGCCCAAATCCGGTAGGGGATGCGGCATATGCCAGTGGCCGATTGCCGCACACCATTCCGTTGTGGCCTCGGCTAACGCTATGGTCCCCGTCGGTGGTGCGAGGACCTTCGCCCCGCCACGCCCTCGGGGGGAGGGAAGGAACCCAGACGATGCCCGTACCCGTACCGCGGCAGAGAGCGATCCCGGCCGCGGAGAGTGGTCAGGCTCAAGCCGCGTTCTCACCCGGCGCCCCATCCGGAGCAGGATCGGCGCCGGGCGCCGCGGCCCCGGCCGACAGCGCCACCTCCCGTGACGCCGAAACCCACGGCACCGCCGCGCGCGACGCGGCCGCCCCGGGAGGCACCACCCCGGCCACGCCCGCGGCCACCCATCTGACCCTGCTGGTCATCGAGGACGACCCGGCGGGTTCGTTCAGGGTGCCCGAGATGCTCGACGCGGCGGGCAGGCCGATCCGGATCCGCAGCGCCCGCAACCTCACCGAGGCCGAGCGGCTGCTCACCGACGACGTCCACTGCATCCTGCTGGACCTCGCGCTGCCCGCCCCGGGCAGCCGCGCCGCCGCCGGGAACGACGACGAGCTGGCCACGCTCAAGCACGTGCTGCGGCTCGCGCCCCGGCACGCCGTGCTGGCGCTCACCGCGTCCACGGACGCCGAGCGGGGCGCCGAGGCGGTGCGCGTGGGCGCCCAGGACTACCTCTTCCGTGACGAGCTGGACGACCGGCTGCTGAGCCGGGCGATCCGTTACGCGGTGGAGCGCAAGCGTTCCGAGACGGCCGAGCGGCGGCTGACCGAGTCCCGGCTGCGCGCCCAGGAGAACGCCCGGCTGGAGCGCGGCCTGCTGCCGACGCCCCTCCTCGACGGCTCGCCCCTGCGCTTCGCCGCCCGCTACCGCCCGGGCCGTTCCCGCGCCCTGCTCGGCGGCGACTTCTACGACACGGTCCGTACGCCCGACGGCACCGTGCACGCCATGATCGGTGACGTCTGCGGGCACGGGCCCGACGAGGCGGCGCTGGGCGTGGAGCTGCGGATCGCGTGGCGCGCGCTGACCTTCGCCGGCCTCTGCGGCGACCAGCTGCTCTCCACGCTCCAGCGGGTCCTCGAGCACGAGCGGGAGAACGACGAGATCTTCGCGACGCTCTGCACCGTGGACATCTCGCCCGACGGCCGCCGCGCGGGCCTCTGCCTGGCCGGCCACCCGTCCCCGCTGATAGCCCGCCCCGGCCGCCCCGCCGAGCTGCTTCCGTACGAGAACGGCGGCCCGGCGCTCGGCCTGCTGCCGGGCGCCCGCTGGCCGCGGATGCAGGTGGAGCTGGGCGCGGCGTGGAGCCTGATGCTCTACACGGACGGCCTGATAGAGGGCCACATCGGCCGGGGCAAGGAGCGGCTGGGCCAGGACGGCATGGTCGACATGGTCCGCCGCCAGCTGGCCGAGGGCCTGGAGGGCGAGGAACTGCTCCAGGCAGCGGTGAACGAGGTGCGGGAACTCAACGGCGGCGAGCTGACGGACGACGTCGCGGTGCTGCTGCTCGACCGCGCAGCGGGTCCGGGCCTCAGGCCCGCCTAGCCACCGCCGCCGGGCCCGCCAACCGGCCGCCGGTGTCTAACGGCCGCCGTTGTAGGGCCCGTACGGGCCGTCGCTGCTGCTTCCGCCGCGACGGCCCCAGCCGCCGCCACCGCCGGAGACCTGCTTGAGCGCGGGCCGTACGTCCACGAAGAAGACGATGGTGGCGATCAGGCCGGCGATCTGCAGGAAGAGCATCGGCACCAGCAGGTTCACCGCGACCGTGATGCCCAGGATGATCAGCCAGAACATCTTGTTCTGCTTGTCGGCGGCGCGGTAGGCGTCCTCGCGGGCGACCGCGGCCATCACCAGTGCCACCACCGCGAACACCAGCATGGCAGTGAAGAGCAGCCACATGAAGCCGCCGAATGCCGTCATCAGCACAATGCCCACCGCCCGGGTCGAGTCGTCTCTACGGCCACCGTACCCGGAGAACGGGCCGGGAACTCCGAGAGTGCCCCGGCCCGCTCACTCGGCACGCGAGCCGCCCTTCCGGCGGTACGCGCCACGTCCTCGGCCCCTGCCTACTTGGCGGGCGGAGTCGTCTTCCTCGCGGTGGTCTTCTTGGCCGGAGCCTTCTTCGCGACGGGCTTCGCCTGCGCGGCGGGCTTCGACTCGGCGGCCGGCTTCGGCACCGGGGCCGACTTCGTGACGGGCGTCGGGGCGGGCTTCACCACGGCGGGCTTCTCGCTCCTGACCTCGACCGGCTCGCCCTTCGGCTCGACGGCGACGGCCAGGTCCTCGATGCCCTCGGCCGCCTCGCCACGCCAGCCGCGCACGGCCTGCTCGCCGTGCTCGGCGACCCTCTCGTAGGTCTCGCGGGCCTTCACGGCGTATTCGGCGGCGACACCGACGCCCCGCAGAGCGAGGTCCTGGGCGGACTCGCCGAGCTTCTTGAAGTCGGTGTCGAGGGTGCCGATGAGCTCCGTCACCTTGGTCTGGAGCGTCACCTGCGCCTCCTTGGCGCGGGTGGCGGCCTTCTCCTGGACGGCGTTCGGATCGATGTTGCGGACGGCCTCCATACGGGCCGGGGCCTCGGCGCGGAGCTGCTCGACCAGGCCGGGAACCTTCCGCGCCTGCTGAAGGGCGAGGTCGGCGGTGCCGGCGGCGAAGTACAGCGGGGTCGGGTCGCTGAGGGTCTTGCGCAGGTCGTCGGTGATGGCCATGGCGAGGGTCCTCCCGGAATCGCTTTGCACTATGAGGGTGGGTTCAGCGGTTTTCAGCGGTCCGCGGCACGGCTGACTGGTTCGCGTTCAGCCGCCGGGCCGGACCGGCGCGAGCGTCGGCCGACCGGCTCGTGGACCACTGGTCGTTCGGTCCTTCTTGTACCGCGGGGGTGTGTGTACCGCGGGTCACGCGTGTCATTCGGGTTCACGGCAGGTCATGCGGGTCGATCGGGTCGTTCGGACGGTTCCCCGCCGACGCCGTCGTCGCCGCCGGAACCGTCAGCACCGCCGTCGTCGAAGCCGTCGCCGTCGCCGGTGTACGCGCCACCGGCCGGGCGTATGCCTCCGCCGCGTACGGCGTCGGAGCCGGCGTCCCGGGCGTCCGTCGCGTCCGGAGCGTCGTCGGGCCCGGCCTCTCCGAGCCCGTGCTCCCCGAATCCGTTCTCCTTGCGGAAGGACTCGTAGATCTGGAGCAGCACCTGCTTCTGCCGCTCGTTGAGCGTGGGATCGGCGAGGAGGACGGCGCGCGTCTCGACCTCGTCCCGGTCCCGCTCCGCATCGAGGATGCCGGCCCGCACGTACAGCGTCTCGGCGGAGATCCGCAGCGCCTTGGCGACCTGCTGCAGCACCTCCGCGCTCGGCTTGCGCAGCCCGCGCTCGATCTGGCTCAGATACGGATTGGACACCCCGGCGGCGTCGGCGAGCTGCCGCAGGGACAGCTGCGCCGTGCGCCGCTGTTCACGCAGATACTCACCGAGATTGCCGACGTTGAGCGATGCCATGCCTCCACCCTGCCTCACCCTCGCTAACTTTTGCAAGCACCCGCTTGCAAAAGTGCGCCACGCCACGCCTTCCGGGTCCAGTCGGAAATTGTGGGGCGGTTTCGGTCTGCGGCGCCACAGATTGGCGCTATGCCCGATTTTGCGCATAACGAGGCCACGGCCCGGCGTTCTCTCGACGTCATCGACCAGTTGCTGGCCGCCCGCGACAGGACGGCCTCCGGAGTGGGCGGCATCGACTTCCTCCGCGAACACGAGGCAGTGAGCGTTTTCAACGGGACCACTGATCGGGTGACGCCGGTCAGGTCGAGGTGAGGACCGCAACGCACAAGGCTCCCGTGCCGTTGGTGGAGGTGT